>NZ_BHXD01000001.1:0-353174 GCF_003990895.1 Thermosipho globiformans | reverse complement strand
TCATACTTTTCACTCCCCCTCGTGAAAAATTATACTCTCTCTTTTTTCTCTGTCCAATCCTTCAGGGGAGCAGTATATTAATTTTACTTGACATATTTATTAAACATGATAAAATAAACCTTGATTTTTTTTCACAAAATTACGAGGGGGTGAATGGAGTGATTATCAATTAAATTATCTAGAAAAAATATTTTCTTATAACTAACACTATTTACAAATAGGAGGATTCATATGAAGCAGTTTTATAAATATTTTTTCACATACCACAAAGTACTTTCTAAAAAACTAATGTTTAAGAAATTATTTATTGATATTTGTTATATTTTATCCTCAATCATGTCTATTATACTCCCAATTTTTCTTGGAAAGATCGTAGACAGTTTTTTAAACTTAAATCTCTCTCGTTCCTTTTTAGTTTTTATTCTTTTGTATGTTCTGTATTTTATATTTTCTGAAATTAGTTCTTTTTTTAGAATTACCTTTTATCTTGTTGATGGTCCAAAATATCTTTTTGAAAAAGCAATATTTACTGTTTTGAAAAAATCAGATTTAGCAGTAAATCCTAAAAAGGAAATGGATAGAATTTTTAGTTTTGAACATGTTTTTGAATTTTTTTATGGAAGTTTTGCTATTTTTGTTTTTATCCTACCATTCTTAGTGTTTTTTTCATCTCTAATGATATTTATAAACAGCTGGAAAGTAGGAGTATTAATGATTTTTAATTTCTTTCTTTTGCTATTTTCTTCCAATAAAAAAGTAGATGCAGAAAGTAAGATTTCAGAAAAGATGAATGAATCAGAATATAATGTTACAAATACACTTTCTGATCTTTATTCAGGTTATGAAGAAATCAGAAATTATAACTCTCTTTTTTTTAGTTTGAAATGGTTAAAAGAGGGATATAATTCTTTGGTAAAAACTTACGATCTCTTCGGTAAAGCTGAATTAAAATTTGGATTATCTTATGAACTATTTTCAGCAGTTCTTATTCCAATAGCAATAATATTAATAAGTTTTGAAGTTTTTAAAGGTAATTTGACTCCAGGAGTTGCAATTATGATCTTAAGATACGTTGAAAATGTTAAAAGTTATTCAGAAGTTTATATTAATGACAGCGATTATATTGCTTGGGCTGCTTCTAGAGCTAAAGATGCTTACGATAATTATTTAAGAGAGGTGTAAAAATGTTTAAAAAATTAGAATTCATTAACGTAAATTTTTCATATGAAGGAAGAAAAATAATTAATAATCTTAATTTTGAAATTAAAAATGGCGAAAAAATATCAATAGTAGGTTCAAGTGGTGAAGGAAAATCCACTTTAATAAAGCTAATTTTAAGATATATTAATCCTGATTCAGGAAACATACTTGTAAATGGAAAACCATTAAATAGCATCGAAAATTGGTATGAAATAGTTGGAGTTTTAAGTCAAAGAACCCATATTTTTAACAGAAGTATAAGGGACAATCTGTTGATAGCAAAGCATGATGCTACAGACAAAGAATTATACAATGCCTTAGAATTTGCAGGTTTAAGCGATTTTTTAAAAACAAGAACTTTAGATACTATCCTTGGAGAAGAAGCTAGAAACATATCTGGTGGAGAAAGGGCAAGAATTTCCCTTGCAAGGTTAATTTTAAGAAATCCTGAATTTGTTATTCTTGATGAACCTTTAGAAGGAGTAGACAAACTTGTAGAAAAAGAAGTAATAAATAATATTAAGGACTTTGTAGAAGATAAGACACTAATATTGATTTCACATCGATTTTCAATATTGTCCCTTACAGATGAATTTGCAGTCTTGGAAAATGGAGAGATAAAGGAAAAAGGAAAATTCAGCGAACATTCTGATAAAAGTCTTTTAAAAAAGTTTTTTAAAGCAGAACAAGAATTGACAGAAAAATTTAGAAGGGATGAAAAAAAGTGAAGATATTTGCAAAATGGATATTTAAAATGCCAAAAAAATATCTTTTTTCACTATTTGGATTAAGTTTTTTAAGTATACTGTCAACTATATTTATTTCGTATTCATCAATTTTGAGTAGAGATTTAATAAATAAAGCAGCTTTAAAAAATGAAAACTATGTCTACTATGCAATTTTATTTTTTCTTGCAGTATTGGTAAGTCATATTTTTTTACTTTTTCAAAAATGCTTTTCATATTATTTTATTGGAAGATATTTGAATTTTTATGGTACATATTGTTATAAAAAAATTATGTCTAAAGATTATTTAAATTTTTCAAAGAAAACATCATCATTTTATTCACAAATTTCTTTTAGAACAGTTAAAGATATGATCAATTTTGTAAGTAACAATGAAAGCACAGACGGAATAGTATTTGTTCTAAAAATATTTACATATATTTCTGCAATGTATTATATTGATAAGCTTTCAGGAATATATATGATAATATTTTCAATTTTAATTTTGATTACTCTTGCGATTTCAAACTCATTTTATTATAAAAATTTGAAACAATTAAATGATGAGTTTTTAGAAATAAAATCTTATGTTGCAGATACATTTTCTGGTATCCAAGAAATTAAATTATTTAATACTCAAATGGCAGAATTTGAAAATTATAAAAAAAGGACAAATTATTATTGGAAAAAAACTAAATCAGTTTATATTATTGATCATATCTTATCTAATTTTTCAAGAAACTTGTTTTCCATGATATTTTATTTTTTGGTAATTAAGCAAGGGATAACTTTAAAAGATCCTGGAAGTTTTTTTGCATTGACAAACCTGTTTCTTCTACTCAGGTACCAATTATTTACTTCACTCGGTGTTTGGGATAATATTAGAAATGCTATTATTTCTGCAAAACAATTAGAAGAAAATGTTGGCTAAAAATCTCTGCCCCCAAGGGCAGAGATTTCATTTTAATATTTCAAAAATTAAAAAGATTAAAAAAACTATTATAATTGAGTACTCGAAAATATTATCATTTAAAAATCTCTTAGTTTTAAAAAAATTATCATTCATTTTTTCCAATTTTAAATTTAACTGTTTTATTTGATTTTCTAAATCGTTGTTTATTTTAATGTATTCATCTAATTTGGTAAGTGTTTTTTTATAACTATTTAGTATTTCTCTGAGACTTTTTTCAATTACTTCAATTGAATCATTGTATGTTTTTAATTTTTTTACTTCAGAGTTGATCTTTTTAAGCGTTTCTTCAATTTCAAACATTTCTTCCAAAATTATCCCTCCAATTCTAAAGTTAATTTTTTTAGCTCTCTGTATAAGCTATTTAAAGTAATTTTAATCGATAAGGATTTGTCTATGTAATAATATTTTTTGACTATACTCTTGTCATAATTATACTTTAGAAAAACTCTATAAAATTCCTCAAAATGATCAAATTGTTCTAAAAATGTAAAGATTTTTTTATTGAAATTACTAGAAAAGCAATTAGAATTCTTGCAAAAAAATTCCCATTCTGGAATAATTTTTTTGATATCTAAATTCAAAATTAATTTCAAAAAAACACTAATAAGGTTCATAGAAATGTTTTTATTGCTTGAATTACAAAGACTTTTATATATAATTTTAATCTCATAATCTTCAAGCTGATTTAATATATCTAAAAACTCTAAAATTTTGTCCTCTTTAATTTCTTTGTTTAATTCATCTAACATATCACTATATGAATGTTTTGAAAAGTAATTATTTATAAAATCTTTTATGTCATAGCTATTTGAATAACTTCTCGACATTTTAATTAAATAATACAAAGATTTTCTTTTTCTTTTTTCGATCTCTTCATATATAAAATCAATTAGAAACACTATATAATCTTCAATATCTTTATATTTTAATAATTTGTAAGCTTCTTCTACATAATTTTTAAATTTATACCGAGAAATAAATTTTAATAAATTCAATAGCACTATCTCTTTGGTAAAATTCTTTAATCCTATCTCGTATATTATATTTTTATTATCATATCGAATAGTGTAGTCATCTATAATTCCTAAAATTGATAACCTATAGAGAATCTTTTCAACATACTTATCATTTGTTTGAAGCTTTACAATATTTTTTTGGAAATTATTTGAATTTTTCCTTAACTTATTAAAAAAACGAATAATTTCACTTATTTCATATTTCTTACCTGGAAATGATTTCAAATGAAAATACAACTGAATTGATACATCGTCTTTTATTTGAGATGTTTCAAAAATTTCTTTAATAACCGAAACATCATTATCTGTATTTAAGAGATAATCAGTTAATGTGCGAGAATGTTCCGTAAATATTAAATAACATATAGCTTTATTTTTGTCTCTTCCAGCCCTTCCAGCCTCTTGATAAAATGATTCTATTGATGAAGGTAAATTATAATGTATTGTATATCTTATATTATCTTTATCAATTCCCATTCCAAAGGCTTTGGTTGCAACTAGAATTGGAAATTTGTTCTCTTTAAATTGCTTTTGTATAATTTTCTTTTGCATTTCGTAGTTTGAAATTTTTATTTTTTTAGGAAGTTTTCCAGAATAAAATTTTGAATTTATACCAATTTCATTCAAATATTTATTTATGTATATAATACCATCTTTTCCATTTATTTTACTTGAAAATATTATTCCTGAAAGTTTGTCTAGGCTAACTTTAAATCTGTTTGGTAAATCATATTCTAATATCCACTTTAAAACTTTTCTTTTATCTTTTCCTCTAAAAATATTAAACTCAAGTTCATTTCTTTCATAAGATTTAGGAAAAATTACAGATTCAAATGAAAGAATATTAAGCTCTTTTTGGATATCTATTAAAACAATATTTGAGGCGGTCCCTGTTAAAGCTAGAATTATAGGTTCACTTTCTATTGTTTTTCTTATATTATCGTAAAGTTTTAGATAAGAAGTTCTAAAATCATGCCCCCATTCAGAAATACAGTGGGCTTCATCTATTATAAAAAAAGGAATAGAGTAATTTTCTGAAAACTCTCTTAAAATTTTTCTAAAACTTTTCATCTGTAATCTCTCTGGAGAAATAAATAAGTATTTTATTTCACAATCTAATATCTTTTTATACAACTCAGTTTTTTCAATACTATCTATGTTACTGTTTATATACGCATTAGATTTAATTTCTAAATTGTTGAGATTACTACACTGGTCGATCATAAGAGAATTTAATGGGTCGATAATAACAACCATTCCTGGTTGAAATAAAGCACTAAACTGGTAACATAGAGATTTCCCAGAACCTGTTGGAAGAAGACCTATAGTTGATTTTAACGAAAGAATATTTTTTATTATTTCAATTTGGCCTTCTCTAAATTCTTCTTTTCTAAAAATATTTTTCAAAAAATATTTTAAAATTTCTTCCTTCCCTTCTAAATTGTATTTGATAGGTAGAAAATTATGAAAATCATATTTCACTTTTGATTCTAGAGTGTTTGGGGATACACACATGTAATTATTAGAATCAATTTTTGCTTTTTCAGTATTTGTATAACCTATGTTAATAACCAAGTCATACGAATCATACTCAACTTTGCAATTTAACATACTTTGATTTTTTACATCAAATGTAATATTCGGTAAATTTAAGTCATTTAGCCGAGCTATTTTTCGAATATTGTTTATAAAATCAATCATTGCGATTTTTGCAAACTCATAATCTCGTTCAATAATTAAAATTTTCCATTTTTCTTTGTTAAAGAATATCCCATCAACAATAGCTTCAATCAACGCTTTATGAAGCCATGCAGATAATATTCCTATTTCCTTTCTACCCAGAGAAAGAATTTCTCTTTCTAAAAAAATGGAAGGCAATGTAGGAATTCCTCTAAGAATAATATTGTTATATATCTTTGCAACAATCGATAACTTTGAATCATCCTTATGTTTTTTGTAATAATGTTTTTCAATGTTAAATGCTAGTTCATTATTTTTTATATTATTTAGTAACTTTTTTGGAATGAAACCTGCGAAAAATATATTACTATCATTACTTTTATTTGAAACAGTTTTAGCTAAAAAAATTCCTATTATTTTTTTAGCTTTTAATTGTTTTAGTCGATTCGCAATTTCTAAAAAGGTTTTTCCAGAAGATATAATATCATCGAAGAGAATAACATTTTTGTTTTTAATTCTTTCTTCATCAATTTCTATGTAATCTAAAAAATTTACTTTTCTTCCTGAAAGATGTTTTTCTTCTTTCTCTATTTTGTTTGATATTATGCCATATCCATCTTCTATGTTCAGTAATTTAGAAAATTTCCTAGAAAAATATCTATATCTTCTTTCTGTTTCGGCTTTTTTAGATGCTGGTATTGTTAAAAATATAAAATCTTCATTTATAATATTCAATTTTTTAATAGAGGGTACCAATTTTTTTATAATCTTTTTTTGTGCTTGTTTGTTTCCATTTTTAAACTTAAAAACTAAATTCCTAAAATTTAATTCTTTCTCATCCAAAACAAAATCCGAAAAAAACTTTTTTGGATAATAATGCTCCAAACAATAAATTTGATACTTTTCTATTTGCTCTATTATTTTAAATTTATCCTTTCGATTATCAGATTTTTCTAATTCATTTATAAATTCATACATCTTAATCTTCAACTAATGTAATTTTTAAAATTACTGGGTTATGATCTGTAAATTCAAAATTTAAGTCAATATTTTTAACATAGTCTATTTCAATATTTGGTGAAACATAAAAACCATCAATTACAGTAACAAAACTTTGCCCAGGAATATATTTTGTTTTAAGAGATCTATTTGTTGGAACAGTATTATCAATAGCCCATTTCCAACCTTCAAGTTTGAAAAAATCTGGAAGTTTAATATAAGATTCAGGTTTTTCTTCTGTATATTTAAAGTCTAAATTATCAAAAAATTCACTATTCCAATCTCCACCTATAATTACATAATTCCCAAGTTCGTATTCTTTTTTAGCTGTTTCCATTATAAATTTTAGTTGTTGTTCTCTAAGCTTTCCACCTGGATCATAAGCACTTGGATGAATATTCAAAATAACCAAATCTTTGCCGTTTTTTACTCTCATCCTTGTTAATATAAGACATCTATCAAGCTGAAAAAGCCTAGTAGGCCACTCATATTCACCTGGTAGAGCCATTCTCAAAGCTTCATCTATTTTATATTTCGAAAATGTTGCAAGTCCTGCTTCAATTTTTCCAGTAGGATTTAGGTAAGGAACTGGAACAAATAATACTTTGTAATTGTAAGCAAATGCAGCATTATAATTTTTAAAAACTTTTTCTTTTAAATATTCCAGCTCATCAATATACCCCGATCTTCTACTGTTTCTATCAATTTCTTGTATAAGATAAATATCCGCTTTATTTTTCATAAGTATTTCTTTTATCCCTTCAAGATTTTTTAAAACATCATTTTTGTCAGTTATAGCCTTTTTACCTCCATCCATGAAAAAGTCCATATCTTTTCCTAGACCACCATAACCTATATTCCAATCAAATATAGTCAACTTACTACTATCAATTGTTAATGTTGAAACATTTTCTACTTCTATTTTCTCCACTTTTTCAGGTTTATAATCAGTAAGTGTACCAATTAATATTAATATTCCAAAATATCCTGCAACAACTAATGCAATAGATATCAACAATATAAGAGTTAATTTTATATATTTCATACCCCTACCCCTTTCTTTTAAACTATATATTTATTTTCCATTAAATTATAATTTTCAAAATAATACCTATCTTTCCCATCTTTTTTAGCTTTATAAAGTAGTTTATCCGCAGAGTCAATAAAATCAGTAATAGTTTGATTCATTTTATAAGACGAAACCCCACAACTTATCGTAATTTTTCTTTTATCATTTAAAATATCCACCCAATCCATTTTATGAATTGTATCAAATATTTTTTCAATAGTAGTAAATGCAACATCAGGAGAATTGAATAAAATTATAAACTCTTCACCACCATACCTTCCAGCAATGGCATTTTTATTAATACTATTTTTAATAATCTCTGCAAGTTTTTTTAAAACCTCATCTCCGACAACATGCCCATATTTGTCATTTACATTTTTAAAGTTGTCAATGTCAATAATTGCAATAGTTGAATTTGTAGAATATTTTTTCACAAATTCTTCAATTTTTAAAATCAAGTTCTTTTTGTTATACAACTCTGTAAGACCATCAAAAATTGAAGCATTCATATATTCTTTAAAATTGTTTAAAGTGTTAAAAACAACTCCCAAACTAGTGGATATTAAGTTGATCATACTTTTAAAATTGTTTAAAACAGGTTCCACAAGGATTATTCCTTCTTCTTTGTTTTCAAATTTTATAAGAAATTTTTCATGTTCTTTTATTTTCTTACTTGAATTATCATTAAAATCGCCAATGAAAGTCCATGTCGTAGGAATGGTAGGTTTTTCAAAATAAGATAATAAAAGTGCTTTTGCATGATTCTTGCTAACGTTTCCATTGAATGAATAAATTCTTCCTTCTGATTCAGAAAGTAATAAAGTAAAAAATGAATCAACATCAAATAAATCTTTAAAGAAGCTATACAACCTAAAAATTAGATGCTTTTCGTCTCTGACATATTTTAATAGATTTAGAATTTCTTTTTGAAAAATCTCACTTTTTAATTTCTGCTCTATAATTTCATATATTTTCTCTCTAGAAATTTTATGATTATTTGTCTTAATTGAATAAAAATCCTTCATTTTCAAGGTTATAAGAAAATCATCTAACTTGTCTTTTTCTTTAAAAATTGATTTTGAAAAGAATTTATTTGCACCGCTCTTTTTTACCCAAAAATCGTTTAATTTATCATCTGAACTTGTAAGTATAAAAATTCCAGAATTTTTAAACTCATTATAATTTCTTAGCACAATGGACAAAAATATACCCGATATATCAGGCATATTGTAGTCAGTTAAGATAATATCAGGATAAAATTCAAAAGCCTTTTTAATACCATCAAATCCGGAATCAGCAACATAAACTTCAAAGTTGTTTTTTAGCAAACCATATAACAGCAATCTCCAAAACTTGCTATCATCAACTAACAATATCTTTTTCATATTATTCCCCTAACCCCCACTTATTTTTATCTTTATTAAATTATAACAAAAACACACTTAATTTACAAAATCTTTAAATAAAAATCCCGGGATATTTAAATCCCGGGAATTATTAATGTTTGAATCTTATACATCAAAATAATTTTCAAATTCTTTTGGATGAGGAATTGACATTATTTCTCTCGACTCATTCATTTTGATATCCATCCAGTGAACAATTAATTCTTTTGGAAATACTGTTAAATATTCATTATCTTTTCTTAATTCATTACAAGCTGCACCTAGCGACGTAGGAAGTGGTTTAATGTTTTCGTTATAAGCATCACCTTCAAACGGTCCAAATCCCTCTTGAGTTGGGTCTAAGGATTTTCTAATGCCGTCAACACCCGCAAGAATCATTGCAGCAAAAGCAAGATATGGATTACATGAAGCATCTATTGTTCTAAACTCAATTCTTCTTTTCTTATCATCTTTCACATATGCCGGTATTCTTATTGCTGCTGTTCTATTTGCCAATGCAAAAACCGCGTTTGTTGGTGCTTCAAAACCTGGAACTAACCTTCTATATGAGTTAGTTGAAGGATTTGAAAATGCCATTACAGAACCAGCATGTTTCAAAAGACCTGCAATATATGATAATGCAATTTCTGAAAGGCCATACAACTTATTACCAGCAAATATGTTCTTTTCATTTTTTACCATGAACTGATGCACATGCATTCCATTTCCTGCCTCATTGTACAGTGGTTTTGGCATAAAAGTCACTATTAAACCATATTCTTTTGCAATTTTTCTAGCGATATATTTTACTAAAAGTGTATAATCAGCCGCTTTTAAAGCATCTACGAAACTAAGTTCTATTTCAACTTGACACGTTCCAACTTCATGGTGATGATATTTCACTGGAACACCGTATTTTAATAGTTCATTTACTATTTTATTTCTTACTTCCATCAAAGTGTCAAAAGGCGGAATTCTATGATATCCTTTCTTCCTCCCAATAAAATATTCACCTTTATCGAACGAATTCCAGAAACCTTCATCACTATCAATGTAAACACTAATATCATTACTTTCAACTGTATATCTAACATCTTTAAAAATGTGAAATTCATATTCTGGCCCAAAATATACTTTATCAGCAATATCACTAATTGACTCAAGAGTCTTTTTTAATAAGCTTCTTGGATCATGTAGTGAAGGTTCTCCTGTTTCTACATCATAAACATCACAAATCATTGATAGTACCTTATCATCACCTATATACTCAATAATTGCAGTGGTTGGATCCGGGATCATAATCATATCACTATTAGTAACCTTTGCATATCCCAAATTTGACGCATCAAAACCTACACCATCATAAAAAGTTTTTTCAGAAAAATTTGTTCTTGCAAGTGTTACATGCCTCCACTTTCCTAAAATATCAACAACCTTCAAGTCTATTAAGTTTATTTTTTCACGTTCAACCAACTCTAAAATTTCTTTTATTTCCATCTTATACCTCCATTCATATTTGTTTTTATTGCATGTATAGTTTAACATCTTACAAAATTTTCAACAATGATAGCTATTAATGTTTAATCATTAATAAGAATAATTCTGATTAATTTTTTTACTGTTTCTTATTTTAACTCTTTTATGCTATTATATTTGATATGAAAAGATATTTAGTTTTTTTGGTTATTATAATCTTTTTGAAAATGTATGGCTTTAATTTTAATCTTTTTGGTCACCAAGGAGCAATATGGCAGGTAAAAGTTTTTGATAATCTATTATATACATCAGCTTCTGATGGAAAAGTTATTATATGGGATTATAAAAAGCTTACTATTTTGAAAACTATTTATTCACACAATTCTTGGGCCCGAGCTTTACATATAGACGATAGTTATATATACGTAGGAGGTTATAAGCCAGATAATAAATTAAAAATATATGATAGACGTAATGGAACATTGTTAAAAGAAATAGAGTATGAAAATGGTTCAATATTTACTGCAACCTCCAATGAAAATTTTATTGCATTCTCTGGTTCAGCTAATAGAGTATATTTAGTTGACAAAGAAAAATTTAATATAGTTTTTAATTATAAACATGATGCATGGGTTAGAGACATATTTTTTGATGGAAATTTAGTCTATAGTTGTGATGAAAAAGGAGTAGTAATTGTTTATGATACTTCTTCTTTTAGGCTAGTTAAAACTTTAAACTTTGAATATAAATTAATAAAGGTTGTAAAATTTAAAAACAAAATATACTTTGTATCATCAAATGGTTACATATTGAATGAGAACTCCATTATTAAATTAACCAATTCTTTTACAGCTGCATACTCAGATGACAATAAATTGATTTTTGGAGATAAGGATGGATATATATATTTTTTTGATGGTAGATTAAAAAAAAAGCTTCGAGTGGTTAATGACGGAATTTTGAGTATATGTAAATACCAAAATTCTATATTTATTAGTACCAACTCTGGTCAATTATTAAAATTAGATAACGACGGAACTTATAGAATAACATATTTTCCTAACAATTTTTCAATAATAAAGAAAACTAAAATTGTTGAAAATAATCTTTATGTATTAAAGTTTGACGGGACATTATTAAAATATGATCTTGTAACTGGTAAAATTATACAAAAGTATTATAAAATTTCAAACTTTGAAATTTCAGGCTCGAAGTTTTATATAGTTAATTTTAAAAACCAATTATTACTAGATTCAAATGTTTTGTTTGAGTCACTGAATGAAATAACACTAATTTTAGAATTCAAAGATCTTTTATTTGTTGGTACATATGAAGAGCTTTTTATTTTTAAAGATTTTCAACTATTTAATTATATTTCCATACCAAACCACTGGTTCATATCTTATGAAATTAATAATAACAAGGTACTTTTTGGAACAAGTAAAGGCAAAGTAATTACTTACAATATAATTGATAATAATTTTAACATAAAAGATTTTTCAGATTCTCCAATTGTTAAAATTTTGAATGGCATACCAATAACTTTTGATGGAAAAATAGGTAAAAAATATAAGTTAGACATAAATATTTACGACGCTCTAGTTTTCAATTCAAGAATATATTTATCTACTCCTAAAGGAATATTCTTATTTTCAGGCAATTTGCTCAACAATGTATTAGAGAAAAAAGGAATTGTTTTTCTTGAAGCATATAACAAAAAATTTTACGCAATAGATTATAATGGTTCTATTAGTATTTTTGATGAAAATTTTAACGAATATGGAACTTTGTCTGAAAAACACTTTATTATATCAAAAATTGATTCATATAAAGATATCCTTGTAACTACTGGAGGTAGTAAAATTAATATATGGGAAAATAATGGTGAGAAATTAGTTCTTTTAAAAACATTTGAAGGACATTTTGATGTTATAAGGGATGTAAAAATTATTGACAAAAATAGATTTGTGACAGCATCAAGTGATAGAACTATAAAAATATGGGATTTTTCTGGAAGACTAATTAAAACACTTTCCTTACACAGCGGTTATGTTTGGACTCTTGATTTTCAAAATGGATTACTTTTTTCTGGGGGTTGGGATGGATTTGTATATGGATACGATTTAAATAGCGGAAAAGTTATCTTTGAAAAACGATTTTCTTCAAAAATTACTAAGATAAGAATAGTAAATAATTATTTGTTTTTATCGTTTATTAATGGAAAAATAATAAGGTATGATTTTTTGAAAGACAAAGAAATCACGTTAATTGATACTGAAAGCACTATATGGGAGTTTGATATCTATAAAAATTATCTTGTTTTTGGTGATGAAAATGGAATTTGTTATATTTATAATCTAAACAATGAGGAAATTAAAAAGATACATATTCATAACTCAACAATATTTAGTATAAAAGTTCTTAATGATAAGATAGTAACCGGAGCAAACGATAATTCTATAAAAATAATTGATTTTTCTGGAAATTTGCTGTATTCATATAATAATTTTAAAATTTCTGTCTTGTCTATAGCAATAGATGAAAAGAAAAATCAAATCTTCTTGTCAGAAGGTGAAAAACCTATAGTTTTGCAAATTCCTTAAATTTTTCAATATCTTCTTTTTTCCCCATAATCATCAACGAATCATCTTCTAAGATTTCAAAATCGCCATCAGGTCCAAATATATTTTCCCCTTTTCTTAAAGCTGCAACTACCATTATTTTAAACTTTTTAGATAGTTGTAATTCTGAGAGTTTTTTACCAATTATAGAGCTTTTTGAAGGTATTTTAACCTCTTCTATTCTGTAAGATTCATTCCCAAATGCAAAAAGATCTAAAAAGTTTACACTGTCTGGGCGAGTCGTAAGACGTGCCATTCTAGTGCCCGCAATTTCAGCAGCAGCAACAACAGTTGTAGCTCCAGCATATATAAGTTTTCTAATTGATGCTACATCAGTAACTTTTGAAATTATAGTCATTGTTGGATTTAAAGTTCTTGCACTCAAGACAACAAAAACATTAACATGATCTTCAGGAAGCGTAGTTATTAATGCTTTTGCTTTTGTCACACCTGCCTCAAGTAATATATCTTCTTCTGCAGCATCACCAACTATATAAGGAATTGATATGTTATAACCTTCAACTACTTTATTTATGTTTTCTTCATTCAAATCAATTATAACAAAGTTTTCCTTCTCTCGAATCAATTCCCCAATTACATATTGGCCAGTTTTACCCGCCCCAACCACTATAATGTGGTCTTTTAGTTTACTAATCATTTTCCTGTTTCTCCTTTCTTTCATATAATTACTTAACTTTCCTTCAACAATTATTGCAGTAACAGTTGAAACTCCATATAATACAACACTTACACCTAAAAATATCAAAAAAGATGTAAATAATCGACCTGTTTCAGATAAATTCTCTGGCATGGTATAGCCAACTGTAGAAATTGTAATTGCAGTAAAGAAAAATGCATCAACAAAAGGGAGTCCTTCAAAATAATGATAATAAAGGACTCCTAAAAGTAAAACTATTACTATTAATATTGAAAAGAAAGCAATTTGTTTTAAAAGTGTTTTTTCTATATTTTCTCTATTCATTTCCCTCAATGTAAGGTATCACACAAATAAATTCTGCATCTTCATCTCCTACATTGACAAATTGATGTTCTTCATTTGGTTTGACAAAAATAAATGTTCCTGCTGTAACATCAGTTTTATTATCTTTAGAGACAACTTGTATTTTCCCTTTTAAAACAAATATTTCATGTTCCCAATCATGAGTATGGTAAGGTGTATTAGCTCCAGGTTTTAATTTAAAAAGCCTCATTACAAAATTTTCAGCACCATCTTTTGAACCTATTAATATTCTTTTCTCAATTTTTCCATTATCTATTGTTATAGGTTCTACTTTTTCTGGCGTGGATATTATCATGATTTCTCCTCCTTTCTATGACTACATAGCGATAAGGTTCAACTCCCTCGGAAAAAGAATGAACATGTGGATATTTCTTTAAAAATTCGTGAACTAGCCTTCTCTCAAAAGAGAACATCGGATCAAGCTCAACTCTTTCTACTCCAGCTGATATTTTTTCTACAGCATTTTCTACAATTTTTTTAATTAATTCTTTTCTTTTTTCTCTATAGTCCCCTGCATCAATTATAACAGTAATTTTTATATCTGAAAGTCTATTTAAAAATATTGTAGCAATATGTTGAAGAGCCCCTAAACCTTTACCATGTTTCCCAATAATTTTTCCTATTCCTTCACCGTCAATTTTTGCTATAAAAAGCCTTGGATTCTTAGCAAAAACACTTACTTTAATATCTGAATCAAAATAGGAAACAATGTTTTTTAAAAATTCTTCAAGCTTTCTTTCATAAAATTCCTTTTTTATTGTTATTTCCACTACAGCATCTCTTGCAAGAAAGCCAAAAAAACCACTTGAACCTTTATCTATAACTAAATATTCATATTCATTTTTGTTTATTTTCATTTCTTCTTCAAATATTGCGAGGACTTCTTCTACACTCTTACCAGTAATTGTCATTTTTTTCAAGTCTTTCACCCCTTATTAGGTAATCCCCAAAGTTCTCTTTGTGTAATTCCTTTAATTTTATATCTTTTATAGATATAATAGGTTATACCTAATTGTATCAAAGTATTTGCCGTATAATAGAGAAATACACCACTTGGTAATCCAATGAATAAAAATGGGAAAATAAAACTCATTATTATGCTCTGCCATGCTGTCCTTGAATCTTGACTAGTTATAAGTGCTAGATAATAACCAGCTAATATCTGAATTACCAAAAAAATCCAATTTGCACTAAATCCACCTGCTGTTAAGTCATTCCAGAAAAGGAATCTTCCACTAAAAGCAAACTCTTCTTGATAGTACCTAATAACTTGGTAAAGAATTATGAAAATTGGAAGCTGTACAAAGGCCATTAAACATCCACTTGCTGGATTGATTTTATTTTCTCTATATGCCTTAAGTAATTCTTGTTGTTGTTTTTGTGGGTCTTTATATTTTTTCTTAATTTGTTCCACAATAGGCTGTAACTTTCTCATTTTAATCATTGACTTTGTTTGTGAGTGATAAAGAGGATATAAAACAAATCTTACAATAATTGTAAACACTATAATTGTAAGACCAAAATTTCTGGTAAAATTATTGATCCAACCAAAGAAATAAACTAAAGGATAAAGTATAAAGTCAAACCAGCCACCTACACCCGATACTGTTTTAAGCATTTCTGAAATCAAATCATAGTCATCTGAAAATGCACTCTTAATAAGAGTTTTTTTATAAGGGCCAATATACACCAAGAATCTTAAATTTGATCCTTTAACACTATTCCCACCAAGAGTATTACCATTAAACTTTATAATCGAAATTATGTCACCCTTACTATAAAATGATAAAAAGATGTTGTTCCTAAGCCTATCATCATTTTCAAAACCTACTCTTGGCACATGGACAACAACTTCTTTTGAAGATATTACTGATACATCAAATGTATAATTTGGACCTTCTTTGAAATTATATATTTTTTCAATTTCATCAGAATAGTTAAATTTCAATGTAACTTCAGTATATTTATCTCCATCCTTTAATCCTTGCCAACTAAACGTTGGTGTTGAATTAACGCCTTCAATATCAAAACCATCGTTTGAATATAAAAACATTCTTGTTCTTCGTTCAATAGTTCTATATACTTCACTTAGATTTCCATTATAGTCAAATTTGTATTCCATAAATTTTGTAAAAACATATATTCCATCAGTTCTTTCTTCTACAGAAATAGTACCAGCAATCATTATAAGTGTTACAAACAAAAAAATGACGGCAATTATTCTTTTCAACCAGACCGCCTCCCCTTAAAAATATAAAACTTTTCTGGAACTGGATCATATCCGCCTTCATGCAATGGATTACATCTTAAAATACGCTTGAAGCCCAGGAAAAGACCTTTAAAAATCCCAAACTTCTGGACCGCCTGATAAGTATATTCAGAACATGTAGGTGTATAAATACATGTTGGTGGTTTTAAAGGAGATATAAATTTCTGATAAAATCTAATCAGCTTTAATATTATTTTCCTCATTGCCTATCCTTTCGAATAACTCTAAAAATGCTTCTTTAAATTGACTAAATTGAATATGTTCAAAATCCTTTGATAACAATTTTCTAACAATAATTAAATAATCGTATCCTTTTGGAATTTTCATTTTATTTGTTCTTACAATTTCACGCATCCATCTTTTCACTTTATTCCTTTTTACTGCCTTACCAAATTTCTTTTTTACTGAAAAAGCAAATTTGCTGTAATCTAGTCCATTTTTACAATACAAAATTACAAAATAACTACTTTGAACACTTCTTCCATTCTTAAAAACTTTTAAAATGTCTTTCCTGAGCTTCAAGCGTTCTTCTTTTTTAAATCCAAACCTTTTTATACTGCTAGTCTCCATCTTCCTTTTCTTCTTCTGTTCTTTAATACTTTTCTACCACCTGCTGTCTTTTTTCTTGCAAGAAATCCATGTGTTCTTTTCCTTTTGATTCTTGAAGGTTGGTACGTTCTTTTCATATCCTTTCCTCCTTTTCCAAAATTTAGTCTGCTATTATGTTATCATAAATTTTTATTTAAATCAACTAATTTATTAAGCCACGTCTTCTAAGAACTCTAATAAATTTTTCAAAAAGTTCAGGTGAAAATTTACTTCCAACCATATCTTTCATAATTTTAATAGCCTTTTCCACTGACAATCCATTTCTATATGGCCTGTCTTCAGTTAATGCTACAAAAACATCTACTATTGCAACTATTTGTGCTCTTAAACTTATTTCACCATCTTTCAAATTATCTGGATATCCGCTACCATCCCAATTTTCGTGGTGATGCCTTATTACATCTGCCACTAAATCCCAACCAGGTATTGTTTTTATTATTTTTTCACCATAAATAGTATGCTTTTTCATGATTTCAAATTCTTTATCATCCAATTTTCCAGGTTTATTTAAAATATGTTCTGGAATTCCTATTTTTCCAATATCATGCAAGATTGCACCGTATTTTATTGCTTCAAGTTCTGCTGGATCGTTGACATCAAGCTCTTTAGCAAGCTCTATAGATAAATTCATAACATTTTTTGAATGATTTCCTGTTACTGAATCTTTAATTTCAACAGCTTCAGCAAGAGCTGAGATAATTTGTAAATTTTTTTCCATCAATTCTGCGTTAGTCTCCTCCAGTTCTGCCATTGTTTCTTCTAGTATTTCATTAGTTTTTTCATGTTCATTCAATATTTTTTTAAATTCATCAAACATTCTAATAAATGTTTTCTGAAGAGTATTTATTCTTTCGTTATTCGTTATCTGCTTATTAAAATTCAAAATTCTTTTGGACTTAAATTCTTCAAAAGTTTTATTCAATTCTATATTTAAATTCTTTAAAGTTATATCCAAACTCACAGCATCTTTCCTTAAATTATAGAAAATATAATAGAAAGCCATTAACAAAACCAAAGTTGGTAGGATAATCAATAAATATGATCCAATAAAAAACGAAGTTTTATAACCTACTACTATCTCAAATCCATATTTTGATAAATATCTTGAATCAAGTATATTGCTATGGTATTCACTACCAATTTTTGATATTTCATTTGAATACACTATTTTATTATTTACCAATATTTCATAATGCTTAAGTGAAGACTGGTTGAAATTAAACAACGTTAAAGGAATTTCATATAAAATATAATTATTTCCAGATTTTTCAACATATTTTATCGAATTCGATGAATAGTAAATTCCTCTTATGTAATCATTAGGTCCTTCAATTAAAATTCTTGAAAGATCAATTTTCATTTGAGGATCAAAAAAATTTCTGTCCAATTTTGATTTTAAAAATATACGACTTGAAATCAAATTATCAAAATAGCTAGCTAAAAATTTACTAGAATCACTAATATTTAACTTTAGTAGAAATCCATGAATGAACATTGTTATTATAACAATTAAAATGATAAATAAAATTAAATTAATCTTAGTCACTTTGCCCCTCTTCAATTGCGATCTCCTTTCTTAATATATCAAATTTTTCAATACGTATATTTCTTATTAAATAACCTTCCGGTGTAAAAGCTTGATTATTAACAACAGTATGATTTATAAAATAACTCACAAATTGTTCTGAAGAAATAAATTTATGTTTAGATAAAAGACTAATTATCTCATTAATTGTTATTAAAGGCCAATCAATTTTTTTAAATCCAAAATCTACAATATAAAGATTGTTGTAAGAAGGTAATATCATTAAAGAACTATCAATTGCTGAATCAGATAGTAAAATTATTCCACTATAATCACTTATTATGTTAAAAAAATCTAATGCTAAGTTAGGTGATAATGTTATTACAATTGCATCAAAATTATCTAAAACAATGTTTGAAAGCTTTGAAGAATAGAAATACACAGCCTTTCCATTGAAAGTTTTAAGAATATCTAGAAAATCTTTAGAATAAATTTTATTAAAAGGATCAAGTACTAAAAGAACATTTTTAATATTTTTTTCTTTCAAAAAAGAAACAATTACATCAACTTGTATTTTATTTATTGGAACAAGAGAAAAAATATTTTTATTATTTAATAAATCATTCGAAGTAATACTCGGAGATAACGCTATCAAATCGTATTTTTCTAATTCTTTTTCTATAATGGCAATACTACTACTAAAGTTTGGCCCAACTATTATGTTTACCCCTTTAGACTTTAAAAATCTTAAATCATTTTTTTTTAAGCCTTCTTCGTTGAATGAAATAAAGTTTAATTTTCCATCATAAGTTGAAACAACATTATGTGATGAATCTTTTAACGAATATAAAAATCCATAAGTGTTACTTTGAACAAAATACCAATATATAACCTGCAAAAAAATAATTGCAATAATAATTAAGATATAAAGGTTATAATTCAATTTTTTCATTTTACCGCTTCCCTTTTTATATATAAAAATCTTTAAAACTGAATTTTAACTCTAAGTGCGTTTAATTCATCTTCAGTTTCTGGAATTTTAAATTCTCCACGTTTTACAAGACTGATTAAATACTCAAGCTCGTAAATTAACTCGTTAGGTACCAATCCTTTTGTAAATGGCATTCTGCTTATTCCTTCCCCATCTTCTTTTAACCCCAATTCTATATTTCCTGGATGCCAATCACCTGTAAATGCCTTAACAACTCCCATGTAACTTGCATTGTCAACTCTTTTAATAGCACTTGCAAGAATATGTCCAGGAGCCTGCCATTCTTGCTCTACATCTCCGCCAAGCATATAATATCCACCATTTAAATACATATAATCAATTAACTCTTTAAACTCTTTACTAGTAACATTTTTTAAATTTTCTTCTTTTATAGCTTCTATTATTCCAAGGGCTGTACCACCACAAGCTTGTTGTATAATATCAACACCTTCGCTAATCAGTGCTTGGGTTAATTCCTTTCCTTTTTTTGGATCCGTAAAGCTATTTGCATATACAACTTTTACTTCAACATTAGTGTTATGAATACTATTATAGACTTTAACTCCCGTTCTAAAACCTATTTCATATCTTTTAACAGGAGGAATAGGAATACCTCCGATAATAGCAACCTTTCCAGTTTTAGTCATTCCAGCAGCTAAATATCCCGTTAAAAAACTACCTTCCTGTTCTTTAAATGTAAATGTCATTACATTTGGTAAATCTTTTTCTTGGTGAAAATCTATTCCAACAAAATAGGTTTCAGGATATTGTTCCGCAACTTTATAGAATGCATCAGACATCAAAAAACCAACTGCAAAAACAACATCAGCTGATTCAGCTGCTTTGCTTAAGTTGCTAATGTAATCACTTTGTTCTTTTGATTGAATCACTTCATATTCAATACCATATTCTTGACAAGCTCTAACTATTCCAGACCATGTTCCATCCATAAATGATCCGTCTCCTAACCCCCCAACATCTGTAACCATAATAACTTTAAAAGCAAAAAGACTTGAAAAAATTAAAATAAAAACTAAAAAGAGTAATTTTTTCATGTAATCCCCCTCCTCCCAAAATTTTTAATGTCTTGATTTAAATTTTAAGAATATTGGAGCCCCAACAAATGGATAAATATTTTCTCTAATAGTTTTTCTTATATGGTTTTGATAAAATTCTGGCACTTTTTTACCATTAGTGAAAAACAAAAAGGTTGGTGGACGTATATCAACTTGGGTCCCATACAAAATCTTAAGACCTTTTGGTGGTGGTGTAAACGCCATCATTCTTTGTATTGCCGAATTAACCGCACTTGTTTGAACTCTGTAATGAAGAGATTTATATGCTTCATCAATTGCATTTATAAGATTATCAATTCCTTTCTTATTTATTGCACTTAGAAAAATTAATGGGCTATAGTTAATAAAATAAAGTTTTTCATTAAATTGATCTATAAATTCTTCTTTCTTATATCTGAAGTTTTTTATCAGGTCAATCTTATTAAAGGCAACTATAGTTGCCTTACCTCTATTTTCTGCAATTCCAGCAATTCTTTGGTCCTGATGCGTAATACCTTCTGTAGCATCAATTAAAATTACTACAACATCAGAATTTTCTATACTTTTTATTGAACGCACATTACTATACATGTCTAAGCTCTTATAATCAACTTTACTTTTTCTTCTTAAACCTGCAGTATCAACAAATAAGTATTTTTTTCCATTAATGGTTACTAGTTCATCAACAGAATCTCTTGTGGTTCCAGGTATAGGTGTTACCAAAACTCTTTCTTTATTCAATATGGAATTAAATAGCGTTGATTTCCCAGCATTTGGTCTACCAATAAATGAAACTCTAATAATAGGTTGACTCTCTTCTTTAAGATTTTCTTCTAGTGATAGCCCTTTGCTTTCAAGTACATTGACTATTTTTTCAATTAACGTGTCAATGTTTTTTCCCTGTTCTGCTGAAACAAAAATTGGATCACCAAATCCTAACTTATAAATATCAGGCAAATTATTTTGAACACGTTTTTCACTTTCAGATTTATTAGATACTAAAATTACATCATTATTAGACTTTCTTATTATATCAGCAAGATAATAATCTTCAGATGTTATACCGTTCTTTGCATCAATAACAAAAAGAATCAAATCTGCTTCATTTAACATTTTCAGCGTTAAATCTTTTGATTTGTTTATTATATCATCTTCAGGATTTTCAAATATTCCACCAGTATCTACTATATTAAATGTTTTGTTATAATACGAGACGCGGCCACTTACCGCATCTCGCGTTACGCCTTCTTTATCATCTACTATTGACTTTTTATAACCTATGAGTTTATTAAAAAGAGTGGACTTTCCAACATTACTCTTGCCCACTATCAATACTGTTGGCATTATCTACCTTCCTTTCAATTGTTGTGTATCTTTCATTCTCAAATTCTTCTTTTAGACTATCAATAACTTTCTCATTTTCAAGTTCTTTTTCACTTGCAGTAATTCTCAATATTTCACCGTCTTCTTTAATTTGTATAATCTTTACCTTTAATTCATCACCTAAAGTTATTTCTTTCAAAATATGAGATTTTGGTAAATAAATTTCAACGTTTTCACATGTGCCAATATATCCTGATTTTAATTCCTTTATAACTTTTACTGTAACTATATCTCCAATCTTGCGGTTGTTTTTAAATTTTTTCCAAGGGTTTTCTTGCACTCTTTTGATGCTAAGCCTCATTTTTCTGTTTTCTTTATCAAGTTCTGTAATAACAGCCTTGACTTTTTGGCCTTCACTTAAAACATCCTTAGGAGACGAGATATAATTCCATGAAATTTCTGAGATCGGGCAAAAACCACTAATTCCCCTTTCAATTTCAACAATTACTCCTTTATCAAGTATGGAACTTACAGTTCCTGTTATAGTATTTCCTACTGGATATTTTTCTTCAATATTCTCCCATGGATCTCCTTCAACTTCTTTGTAGCTCAATCTCATCTTTTTATTGTTTGGATCTATTTCTTTAACCATTACCTTAACTATATCTCCAACTGAAACTATATCACTAATTTTTCCCCTTCTGCCCCAAAAAATATCATCAATGTGTACAAGTCCATCAACGCCTGGTTCTAAATTAACATAAAAACCATACGAAAGTATATTTTTTACTTTCCCGCTTACAATATCTCCAACTTTGTATTTCTTCGTTACATTTTGCCATGGATCAGGCATTAATTCTTTTAGGCTCAATAGAATCTTCCTATTTTCTTTGTCTATCTTTTTAATATATAGTTTTACTGATTGCCCTTCACTAAGTACATCTTCTACTCTTAAAGATGTATCATATGATACTTCAGAATTTGGAAGTAATCCATCTATTCCTTCAAAAATTCTAATGAAAGCCCCAAACTTTTCAATTTTTTTGACAATTCCTTCAATAATATCTCCTTCTTTTCTTTCATTAAAGAATTTTTCTTTCTGCTCGTTCATAAATGCTTTTCTAGAAAGAATAATATTCAATCTTTTACCTTTTTCTTCAAATTTTATAATTTTAAATTCCAAAGGAGTTTTTGGAATGTTTCCATCAAATATCATTGATTCACTTTTTGGAAGAAAAGCTTGAATTGTATTTTCTATTAGTACTTTATATCCTCCTTTTATTTCAGAATTAATTTTACCAATTATTTTTTCACCTTTTTCAAATTTTTCCTTTAATATTTCTTTCAATTTTTTAGAGTATACAATTTTTTCTGATAAATATGCAATACCTTCATCATCGTTTTTTCTCAAAAGTATTAGGGAAAGTTTTTCACCAATCTTATAATCATTTACATCTTTAACTAATTCATCCGAAGTTACTACTCCTTCACTTTTCCATCCAAAATCTACAAATATTTCTGATTCTCCTTTTCTTAAAACTACTGCCTCAACTATTTCTCCTTTTCTTACATTATCAAATAAATAAGAATCTAATAATTTTTCAAAATTGTTTTCCATTTGCAGCATCCCTCCTAGTTTTTTTAATCCAGCAGCAATTTCTTCAACTATTTCTTTTGGTGTAGAAGTTCCACTTATAATGCCAACACTATCGACCCCCTTGGGCATTTCCTTTATTTCATCAATAGTTTCAATATGTATAGCTTTTGTATGTTGTGATGCAATATTGAATAATTTTTTAGTATTTGAACTATGTTTTCCACCAACTACTATCATCAGGTCTACTTCTCTTGAAAGTTTCTCCACTTCTATCTCTCTGTTGTGTGTAATTTTACAAATACTATTAAATACTTTAAATTCACTGTAAATTGAAATATCTTTTAACTTATTATAAAAATTTTCAAAATCCTTGTATGACATTGTTGTTTGGCTAGCTACAAAAATTTTTTCACTTTCTATAACAAGAGGTTCCATAGTAATAATAGCATTTTTTGCATAGCTTTTTAGAGCAATCATCTCTGGATGAGTAATTTTACCATAGACGACAATTTGATATCCTTTTTTTTCGTATTCTTCAACCGTTTTAAATAAGTTATAAACTATTTTACAAGTTAAATCTACCACTTTATGATCTTTTTTTATTTTTTCAATTTTCTCCTTTGGAAGGCCGTGTGCTCTAATAAGATATATATCGCCATTATCATATGATAACCCTAATCTTTCAAGTTCTTCCATTACTTGTTTATTATGAACTATATCGTCATCTGTAAAAACTTTTTTACCGGATTTCAACAATTCTTTTGTAACATTTACAGCTTTTTCTACTCCAAAACAAAAACCTATTCCTTTTGCAATTTTAATTTGCATCTTTCAAGTACCACCTCTAAAATTTTATTAATAACTTCCTCTATTGTATATTTAGTTGAATCTATTAAAATAGCATCATCTGGCTGTCTTAAAGGGGCAATTTCCCTTTCAGTATCCTGTTTGTCTCTTAAAATGATCTCATTTAAAACTTCTTCATATGAAACATTAACACCTTTATCTAATAGTTCTTTATACCTTCTTTTTGCACGTTCTTCAGCAGAAGCTACTAGAAAAATCTTAACTTCAGCATCAGGAATCACTACCGTTCCAATATCACGGCCTTCCACTACAATATTTTCATTTTTAGAAATTTTTTGCTGTATCCTAGTCAAAAACTTACGAACAATAGCTTTCTTTGCGTATTTTGAAGCACAAATTCCTGCATACGGGGTTCTTATTTCATCTCCTACTCTTTTACCATTAAGATAAAAATCTCCATTTATAAACTCTAATTTTATTGTTGATAGTTCTTTTTCAATATCTGAATCATTTTCAACACCTTTCTCATCAAGATAAAGCCCAATTATTCTATACATTGCACCTGTATCAAGATAATAAATACCTAACCTATTGGCAAGAATTTTTGCAACAGTAGTTTTACCAGAACCCGCAGGTCCATCTATTGCTATTCTACAAGGCATAATTTATCACCTATAACTCTTCTAATGATGAAATAATATGAAATACTTTATCCAACCTAGTCATTTCAAATACCCTCATAACTGATTGTTTTGGAGACAACAAAGCTAATTCTTTATTGTTTAATCTAGCATCTTTTAATATTGCAACTAAACTTCCAAGACCTGCACTGTCTATATAATTTACTTCTGAAAGATCAATCACAAATTTACCTTTTTCAGTTGCTAACATTTTTTCCCTAATATCTTTTTTTACATCTGCTGAATGATATGCATCAATATCGCCTGTAACCTTTGCAATTGTATATTGGTCTTTTTCAATAAATTCTACTTTAGTGTTATTCATTTTCATCCCCTCCTTCTTTAATATCAACCAATTTTATTGATAATTCTTCTAGTTGACTTTTATCTACACTTGATGGTGCACCTGTCAGCTGACAAGTTCCACTCGTAGTTTTTGGGAAAGCTATTACATCTCTAATAGAAGACGTTTTTAAAGCAATTGAAACCATTCTATCAAAACCAAATGCTATTCCTCCATGAGGAGGTGCACCATATTTTAGAGCTTCTAATAGGAAACCAAATTTTTCTTCTGCTTCTTTATTAGTTAGCCCAATTATTTCAAAAACTTTTCTTTGAATTTCAGAGTTGTGTATTCTTATACTACCTCCACCAATTTCATTTCCATTTAATACCATATCATATGCATAGGCTTTAATTTCTTCAGGTTTTGAATCAATGTTTTTAGGCATTGTAAATGGATGATGGCGAGCAACATATCTTTTTTCTTCTTCATTCCATTCAAGAAATGGAAAATCAACAACCCATAATGCATCAAAATTTTCTTCCAAATCCTTAAAATGTTCTTTAGCAATTCTTAATCTCAACGCTCCAAGTGCGGTATTTAACTGCTCCCTATTTGTATGAGCTGCTAAAAGAACAACATCTCCATCTTTAAGATTATAATCTTTTGAAATATTCTCATATGATATACCAAGGAATTTATTAGTTGGCGAAGAAATTTCTCCATTTTCAAGCTTGAACCATAGCAAGCCACCAAGTCCGAATTCTTTAACGTAGCTTTCTAATTCAGAAGCTATCTTTCTACTAATAGGAATTCGAGTGATAAAACCTTTTATTGAACCACCATTGTTTAAAACATTTTTAATAATCTTAAAATCAGTGTCTTTAAAGTAATTTGTTAAATCTTTCAATTCCATTCCAAACCTTCTATCTGGCTTGTCACTTCCATATATTTCCATTGCTTCATCATAGGTAATTCTATCAAATTTTTCTGGAAGTTTTATTCCAACAGAGCTGTAAACATGCCTAACAAAGCTTTCCATTAAATTTATAACATCTTCCATTTCCACAAAAGACATTTCAATATCTATTTGAGTAAATTCAGGTTGCCTATCAGCGCGCAAATCTTCATCTCTAAAACACCTTGCAAATTGATAATACTTGTCAAAGCCAGAAACCATTAAAAGCTGTTTGAATAGCTGAGGTGATTGTGGAAGAGCATAAAATTTTCCTTTTTGTAGTCTTGAAGGAACAAGAAAATCTCTCGCACCTTCAGGAGTACTTTTTGTTAGATAAGGCGTTTCTATTTCCAAAAATCCATGTTTATTCAAAAATTCCCTGGCAGCTTGTGCCATTTTATGCCTTACAATAAGATTTTTGTTCATGTTTTTATCTCTTAAATCTAGATATCTATACTTCAACCTTAAATCTTCAGATACCTTATCTCCAGGATAAAATGGTGGTAATTCTGCTTTTGATAAAATATTTATTTTCTCTACGATTACTTCAACTTCTCCAGTTTGAGTTTCTGTTTTTGTACTTTCAGGCCTTTCAGAAACTGTTCCTTCAATTTGTATTACCCATTCTCTTCCTATTTGCTGTGAAATTTCATAAGCTGGCGATTCTGGATTTACAACTACCTGAGTTACACCATATCTATCTCTCAAAATTATAAATTTTATTCCTCCTAAATCTCGTATTCTTTCAACCCATCCGGATAAAACAACTTTTTTCCCAACATCTTTAATATTTAATTCCCCACAAGTATGAGTTCTATACAAAATACTCACCTTCCCATTTTATATTTTTCCCAATCTTTTAAAAATCTTTCTATACCAAGATCAGTCATTGGATGTTTAAACATTTTTTCGAGAACACTAAATGGAACTGTTGCAATATCGGCACCAATAAGCGCAGCCTCAAGTACATGCATTGGATGTC
This sequence comes from Thermosipho globiformans, assembly GCF_003990895.1. Lineage (NCBI taxonomy): Bacteria > Thermotogati > Thermotogota > Thermotogae > Thermotogales > Fervidobacteriaceae > Thermosipho > Thermosipho globiformans. The sequence continues at coordinate 325,929 of NZ_BHXD01000001.1, read as the reverse complement.
TTACACTTGCTACTATAACTTCCGTTTCAAAACCATAATTTTTATATATTTGCATTATTTCTTCTACAATTTTGAGTCCATCATTTGCTAAATCATCAACCCTCCCTACAAAAGGACTAACATACGTTGCACCAGCCTTTGCTGCAAGTAAAGCCTGGTTGGGACTAAATATTAAAGTAACATTAGTTTTAATTCCTTCTTTTGAAAGTACTTTTACAGCTTTTATTCCATCGGGAGTCATTGGAATTTTAATTACAACGTTTTCATTAATTTTTGCAAGATTTCTTGCTTCATCTATCATTCCTTCAAAGTTTAAAGAAATAACTTCTGCTGAGACGGGACCTTGCACAACATTGCAAATTTCTTTAATTGTTTCTTCAAAAGGTTTTCCTTCTTTAGAGATTAATGTTGGATTTGTAGTTACTCCATCCACTACTCCCCATTCAACTCCACGTCTTATTTCATCCAAATTAGCAGTATCAAGAAATATTTTCATATGACCCCCTCCTTGATTATTTTAAACCAGTTCTTGCAATTCCTTTAATGAAATATTTTTGTGTGAATAAAAATAGTATGATCACTGGAAGTACTGAAAATGTCGCAGCTGCCATTAACTGGTTATATAGTGTTCCAACATCTGAACTAAAGTTTTGAAGACCAACCGGTAATGTTCTATATTTATCAGAATTAGTTACTATTAAAACCCATAAGAAACTATTCCAGCTTCCAACAAATTTTAAGAGAGCACCAGTTATTATTACGGGCTTACTTAGTGGTACAACTATTTGCCATAAAAATCTCCAGTGTGAACAACCATCTATTTTCGAAGCATCAAATAATTCTTTTGGAATTGATAGAAAGTGTTGCCTCATTAAGAATATTGCAAAAACACTAACAATCCACGGAATAATTAACGAGTAGTATGTATCAATCCAACCAAATTTTGAAATAGTTATAAAGTTTGGCACTAACAAAACCTCACCAGGTACCATCATTGTTGCTAAGAACAAACCAAACAAAGCATTTTTCCCAGGAAAATTCATCCAAGAAAATGCGTAAGCAGCCATAGATGCTAATATTACTTCTAATACTGTTGTTGCTGTCGCGACAAAAACGGTATTAATATAATACTGACCAAAAGGCGCAGCTTTCCATGCATCAACATAATTTTGGAATATGTTCTTTATTATTTCACCAAATGTAAATGAAAGATTTACTGTTGATAAATTGTCATCGCTCAGATAAATAGGAGCAATTCCATTCAACTCAATTTCTATAACTTCACCATTTCTTACTCTAACTGCTTTAACAAATTCTGGGGCATCAATAATTTTCCACGAATTCATTGAATTATTATAAACCTTTCTTACTAAGTTAAGCTGATCAGTAAGTAGAATTAAATCTTTCAAAAAGCTTTTATAATTTTCTAATTCATCAGAAATACTTCCAATCTTTGCTTTTAATATTTTATATGAACTACTATCACTTAATATTTTATCAGAAATATCTAATAAATTATCAAAACTTCCACTCTTTAAAATTTGTTCATAATCGATTCCTTCCTCAATTAAAAGATTTTTATAAGTAACAACTAAACTTTTTAAATTATTTAGAAATGATGTTTCAATCTTATACTCATTTAAAAAATAGTTGTCAATTTTTTTAGAAAACTTTTCAGGAAGATTATCAAAATCTTCTGAAGTAATTAGACTGTTTAAAATTTCTGACTCAGGTAATTTCTTTAAATTTTCTTTCAATAATGCTATTCGTTCATTTTTTGTCATAACTTTTGCAATAATTGGTTTATCAACTCTTTTAATTTGTAATTGCTTAAAGTATTTATATACATCCAAATAAAATTTAATATAATCTTTTTCTTGTGAAATGACATTTACAACCTTTGCATTATAGATATTTGTTAATTCATTTTTGTTATCATAGACTAAATTTATAGAAACTAAAAGCTTGTAAAGTTGGTTAATTTCATCATTAGTTAATACTAAAGATTTACCTGCTTTGTATTTTAATATATCTTCTTTTAAAGTAACAAGATTTTCTTTAGCTTTATTTAGAAAATCTTTAAATTTTGTTTTTTCGCTCTCATCTGAAACTCTTCTTTCCACAAATTTACTCACCTGCTCTATTCCAGAAATTGCATTGTTAATTTTCGTCTCAAGATTTGAAATGTAATTTAATCTTTTAAAGTAAGGAGAACTTCCACTATTGTAAAATAGAAAAACTTCTTCAAAAAACTTTTCTGGGGACTCAGTTGAAAATTGCTGCGGAAATTTCAAAGAATTAATCCATTTATTAAACTCATCCAATGAAGCCCTTTCAATATAATCGTATCCAGCTATATCTATTATCATTTTCCCTCGATAAAAAGGATCATCTTCAACTGATATATTTAGAACATTTTGATTGTCATCTTTTGATGATGTAAAACTTAGAGCCTCACTTAAGCTTATGCCTTTCAGTGTTCTTAATGCTCCAATTTTTGTTTCAACTTTTACTTGTCTTGTAGAAAAGAAATTTTTTGAAAACCATTTAGGCGGCCATTGTTGAACTTCACTTGGGAGTTTAAAAGAAGTAACAATCATCCACGCAAAAGGCATAATCATAACAACGAAGCCAATTGATAGTAATAAATAGATAATCAATTTCTTCATCACTTTCACCTCACGATACGTATTCTACGACTTTATTTCCAACTTTATATTGAATAGCTGTAAATATTAAAATTATGCCAAACAAAAGATATGCAGCAGCACTTGCAATTCCCATTCTTTGTTGCCTGTAAAAAAGGTCAAAAACATAATATACCATTGTCATACCACTGTTATTATATGGACCTGGTAAACCATCGTAAAGAACATAAACTTGTGCAAAAACTTTAAATGCTCCAATCATAGAAACTATTAATAAGAAAAATGTTGTTGGTGAAAGTAGAGGCCAAGTAATTTTCGAAAATTTATGCCATGAATTTGCGCCATCAACTTCTGCAGCTTCATAATAAAATTGGTCAATATTTTGTAGACCAGCAAGAAAAATAATTGCATCATATCCAATTTGTTTCCAGATAGAAACAATAGCAATTGTTGGAATTGTCCACTTTTCGTCTTTAAGCCACCTTATTGGCTCTATACCAAACCATGATAAAAAATAATTTAAAAGACCAAATTCATCATTAAAAATCCATTTCCAAACTAGTGATACAGCAACAACAGAAGTAACAAAGGGTATAAAATAACTTGTTCTGAAAAACACTTTAAATCTTATATTAGAATTTAAAAGAACCGCAAGGAAAAGTGATATTGCAAGAGTAATAGGAACGGTTAAAATAACATAATAAAAAGTATTAACCAAAGCTTTAACAAATAAATTTTTGTCTTTAGCGTCCATAAAGAAATTTAATAAACCATTTTCATTAAATTTGCTTACTTCTATCATAACATAAGTGAAAATAATAGCAGCTACATTTAACCATGTATAGTTTCTGTACAGTTTCATTTGTTCACTGTTTTTAAAGTTGTAAAATACCAAAATAAAAACTACAATGTTAAAGAAAATCATATGATACAAATTTATGTTTTTTAAAAATGGGATTAATATAATCGGAATGGCATTTAGTAAAAGTAAAAAGGTGTTCTTTTTTTTACTAAATACTGTGATTAATGTATAAAAGGTAATAACAATCAATATAGCAATTAAAATGTAACCAATGGAAAAAATAAAGCTACCAAAAAATGAATATTTTGGAGGATAGTCAAACTCAAAAATGCTTATATAATTGTCAAGGCCATTAAAATAAGGTGCATTCATATTTCTAAAATCCCATTTAAAAAAACTTAAAACAAAGGAAAAACCGACTGGCCAGAAAACGAATATTCCTAGAACTACAAGAGATGGTAATAAAAATAAATAAGCAAGTAAAGACTCTTTAAGTTTTTTCCTTGTAGCAGTTTTCACTTAGTTTCCCCTCCTAAAGAATGTATGAAGTTAAATCTTCATCTTCAATTATTCCCTTTAATTTCTTTGTTACATAATCTGAATCTACAATTACTTTTTCTTCTATTTCTGGTGCTTCAAACAATACATCCTCTAAGACTTTTTCGAGCACTGTATAAAGTCTTCTAGCTCCAATATTTTCGAGTTTTTGATTTAACTTGTATGAAACTCTTGCGAGTTCTTTAATTCCATCGTCCGTGAATTCTAATTGTACGTTTTCAGTGTATAATAACGCTTGATACTGTTTTGTAAGTGCGTTTTCTGGTTCAACTAGTATTCTTACAAAATCTTCTTCTTTAAGAGGCTCGAGCTCAACTCTTATTGGAAATCTACCCTGAAGTTCTGGAATAAGATCTGAAGGTTTTGAAACATGAAATGCTCCAGCTGCTATAAATAATATATAATCTGTTTTTACTGGACCGTATTTTGTTGTTATTGTAGTTCCCTCAACAATTGGTAATAAATCTCTTTGAACTCCCTGTCTTGAAACATCTTGCCCACTACCCCCTGTTTTAGCTGCTATTTTATCCATCTCATCTATGAATATAATTCCTCTATTTTGTGCAAGTTCAAGAGCTGTTTGGACTGTTTCGTCCATATCAATTAATTTTTCTTCTTCTATAGGAAGCAAAACTTTTTTTGCTTCAGAAATTTTCATTTTTCTCCTCTTTTTTTGTTTTGGAAAGATATTTCCAAGAACGTTTGATAAATCCATACCGATGTCCTCCATTTCTGGAAGTCCAATAAAACCAATTGGAGAATTTGAGGTTTCAATCTCGATTTCAATTTCCTCATTATCAAGTTCTCCAGAACGTAATTTTCTTCTTAACTCTTCTCTTTTTCTTAAATTTTCCGAATAGTCATCAGTTTGTTGTGGTTTTTCCATCTGCATTCCAAAAATATTTGCAAATGGAATTTGTGTTTTCTTTTTCAAAGGAACCAATGCATCTAAAATTCTCTCTTCAACATTTAACTTTGCTTTTTCTTCAACTTCTTTCATTTTTTGTTGTTTGACCATATTAACAGCTATCTCAACCAACTCTCTTATCATTGAGTCAACATTCTTTCCTACATATCCAACTTCAGTAAACCTTGTTGCTTCTATCTTCAAAAATGGAGAGCCAGACAATTGTGCAAGTCTTCTTGCAATTTCAGTTTTACCAACACCGGTTGGCCCTATCATCAATATGTTTTTTGGAGTAATCTCTTTTTTCCATTCGTCTGATAATTTTTGCCTTCTAATTCTGTTTCTAATAGCGATAGCTACGGCTTTTTTAGCTTTGCTTTGTCCAACAATATATTTATCTAGTTCTTCAACAATCTGTTTAGGCGTTAATTTATCAAAATCACTCATACTTGTTCCTCCTATTCTTTTAATATTTTTCTTATTGATATTTTTTCTTTTTTTATGTCAATTTCCATATTTTCTACCTTTACAATGGGAAACACACCATTAGATACTTTAAGAACCACACCTTTTCTACCATCACTAAGCTCGACTATCGTACCAGTTGGATATATTCCAACATAATGGACAAATTTTGAAACAATTTGGGGGTCAAAGTACTTTCCAGAATTAATAATTATAAATTTTAAAGCTTCATATGGGGTTAAAGCATCACCAGGAAAATCCTTACTAATCAAAGTATCATAAGCATCTGCAACAGCAATAATTCTAGAGAAAATTGGTATTGAGCTTTCCTTTAAACCTCTTGGAAATCCTTTCCCATCATATCTTTCATGATGGTGTAAAACTCCAAGAAGTATATCATTATTTGTTTCAAAGTAATTCTTTATTAATGCTGCTGATTTTATTGGGTGAGTATCATAATAGTTTATCACATCACGAATTGGCTTGTCATGTGATAAGTCATGCAAAAATGAAGAAATAACTAGCTTTGTTAGTAATTCGCGGTCAAAACCTAAATTTATCCCAATTATTGAGGAAATTACAGCTACATTTATACAATGTCTTATAAGTGGTTTTGAATCATTGTTTAACAAATTTAGTATTTTTTCATCAATTTTTTTCAATACCTCATTCAAAATATTTTCAGATTGTTCAACCATACTACTTATGTTCATTTGACCATTTTTAATTTCATCGAATGCATTTTCTAATTCTTCAGAGAGGGCTCGATAGTTTTCATAATCAATTGTTGGTTCTATTTCGCTACTAATAAATATTTCTTCTTCATATATTGGAAGAGAATTAACTCCTCTGCTTTTTAATAGAACTATATCTCCCTCTTTTAATATTGAACCTTTTTTTAGTAAAACAATAAACCCTGAAGGATCATAAACATCTTCGCCAAGCTTTTCACCTGGCTTTACCTTATTAACGTTTTTCCAAATAATCAAATTTTACCCCCCCAACTTTATCAAAATAATCAATATTTTCATTTGCCACATAAAATAATGACCATTTAGAGCTAAACAATTTTTCAAAAACATTATTCACGTTGTCTTTTGTAATATTTTTTATCTTAGAAACAATATCGTTAGGTAATTCTGGCTCTACTTCATTTGATATATATTCAATTATAAGTGTCGTTAAAGTTGAAGTATTTTCAGTAGAAAGTTCAAGCTTTCCAATTAATCTTTTAATACCGTACTCAAATAATTCATCAGTTAAATTAAAATTATTAATTGAATTTAACATCTTCTCATGAAATTTTTGAACTTTTTCTATTGAAGTCGCCGCATAAATATTAAAAATTCCCCAATTTTTATGTGAAAGATTTGAAGTATAAATATCATATACAAGTCCTTCTTTTTCCCTTATTTCTTCAAAAAAATATGAGCTCATTCCACTACTTAAAATAGTATTCAAGACAATAGCTGCATATCTATCAGTTTCTTGCAATGAATAACCATCAGTTACATATAACATATGTACTTGATTTGCATTTTTCATTATTTTTCTTCGTATAATACCATGCTTAATAATACTTTTATGCTTTATAGTTCTTTCTCCTGTTTTTTTAATCTTCTCTAGATCTTCTAAAATCTTATCAAAAACATCTTCAGGTAAATGACCAACTATTATCACTTTTACATTGTATGGATTATAAAATTCTTCATGAAATTTTTTTATATCGTCTAATCCAATTGATTTTATAGTTTCCTCAAATCCAATTACAGGTTTTGAGTGAGGTCCATCTATTCCTTCTTGAAACATTAATTCATATAAATTGTTTAAAGGTTCTTCTTTATTTGATAGATATTCATGGTAAATAATTTCTCTTTCAAGCTCCAAATCTTCTTTTTTGAAAACCGGATGAAAAACTATTTCTTTTAACACGTCAAAAGTTTCATAAGCCATTGATGAAGGTACCTTGGCGTAGTATACAGTATTTTCCTTATCCGTCCATGCGTTAAGTAACCCTCCAACCGATTCAACAGTTAATTTTAGTTCTTTCATAGAATATTTTTCTGTTCCCCTAAAAGAAAGATGTTCTATAAAGTGAGAAATACCAAGAAGATTGGTTGGTTCATATACAGAACCAACACCTACATTGAAAGCTATTGTTACTGACCTAATTCCATCAATTTTGTAATAATATACTTCTAAACCATTATTTAGCACAACCTTTTTCATCATATCACCTATTACTATTAATTAGTTTTCCCAAGTTGTATTCTTCCATTTTCATCTATATTAATAACAATAACTTTTATAGTATCACCTATTTTATATTTTTCCTTAAAGTTTTTAGAATCTTCACCAAGCTTGCTTGAATGCGCAAGCCCAATCTTTCCAGGCATTAATTCAACAAAAATACCATAAGGTTCAATTCTTGTAATTTTTCCTTCAAACACATCTCCTACTTCAATATCTTTAGTAATTGTCTTAATATATTCTATAGCTTCACTAACTTTCTTTTGATCTTTTCCATAAATTGAAACTTTACCAGTAGTATCATCAATTGAAATTTCTACGTCATATTCTTTAATTATAGATTTTATAACTTTACCTCCAGGACCTATCAATTCTCCTACTTTCATTGGATCAATTTCTATTGTTACAATTAATGGAGCATAAGGTGATAGTGATTCTCTAGGTTTTTCTATAGTATTGAACATGATATCTAGAATTTTCATACGTGCTTCTTTTGCTTGTTGCAAAGCCCTTTTAAGTAATTCCTCACCAACACCTGCAACTTTACAATCCATTTGAAAAGCCGTTATTCCATTTCTCGTGCCAGCAACTTTGAAGTCCATATCTCCCCAATGATCCTCCAACCCTTGAATATCTGTAAGAACAACTTCCTTGCCATCTTCTATTATAAGCCCCATAGCAACACCAGCCACATGAGTTCTTATAGGAACACCAGCATCCATTAATGCTAGTGAACCGGAACACACAGTAGCCATTGATGATGAACCATTTGATTCGAGAATTTCTGAGACAACCCTTACAACATATGGAAAATCTTCTTCATTTGGTACAACAGCTTTTAATGCCCTTTCAGCGAGATGACCATGACCTATCTCTCTTCTTCCTGGACCTCTTAATGGTTTTACTTCACCAACAGAAAATGGTGGAAAATTATAATGTAAAATAAATCTTTTTGTGCCTTCTTCCATTATTGTGTCCACTATCTGTTCTTCCATAGGAGCCCCTAAGGTTACAATCCCTAAACTCTGAGTTTCACCTCTTGTAAACAATGCCGAACCATGGGTTCTTGGAAGTACTCCAACTTCACAAGTAATAGGTCTAATCTCGTCAACTTTTCTACCATCTGCTCTAATTCCCTCTTCAATAATTATTTTTCTCATTAATTTTTTTGTTCTCTCGTCAAAATACTCTTTTAATAAAGACTCTTGTAAAGTTTTTTCATCATCTTCTATTTCAACATCTTCAAATACCTTTTCAAATATTTGATCTCTATATTCTTTTAATTTTGCAGATCTTTCTAGCTTTTCTTTAATTAAGAGTTTATCTCTTAATTCCTCTTCTGAGATCATTTCTTCAAACTTACTTATTAATGTTTCATTCGGCTTTGGCTCTTCAATTTCCATTTTTTGTACATCAAATTGACTTAAGATTTCTTCTTCAAATTCAATTATCTGCTTGATAGCATCGTGTGCTAACATTAATGCATTTACCATCTCTTCTTCCGTTACTTCTTTTGCTTCACCTTCTACCATTGTAATTGCATCTTTACTTCCAGCAACAACAATATCTAGCTTACTTTTTTCAAGCTGTTCTTCTGTTGGAAAAACAACAAATTCACCATCTACATATCCTAATCTTACACCTGCAACAATACCTTCAAAAGGAATCTTTGAAACATTTAATGCAAGTGAAGCTGCTATTATTCCAGTTACATCTGGTGGAGTATTACCATCAACAGATAATACAGTAACAATTAACTGAACATCATTTCTTAAATATTTTGGAAATAGAGGCCTTATTGGTCTATCAATTAATCTTGCAGAGAGTATTGCAGATTCAGAAGGTTTTCCCTCTCTCTTAATAAATCCTCCAGGAATTTTCCCAGCAGCATAAAATTTTTCTTGATATTCAACTGTTAAAGGAACAAAATCTACTCCTTCTATAGTTCTCTCAGAAATATTTGCTGTAGCAAGTACTACACTATCTCCAAATTGTACCCAGACGGAGCCAGCTGATTGTTTAGCTACTTTTCCATGTTGAACTATCATTTTTCGCCCAAATAACTCTTTTGTCCATTCTCTAAATTGCATAATTACACCTCCTAAAATTCTACATTTATCTTTTCTATACTGGTCTTTGTATATATTTCAAAAGAAAAATTACGTTTTTTGTGTTTATATCCTTCACGTACTTTCTTTATTTTAAGTTCGCCGTGGTTATAAATAAATTTGTATAAGTTATACATTCCTTTTTTATAATTATTAGTTTTTCCATCATCTTCATAAAAATAACCTATTGCTTTACCACTATAAGCAAATACTTTTCCAAAAATTTCATCGTCATATGAATTTTCTAAATATTGTTTTGACTCTTGCATGAAAATAATTGAACCATCTATTGCAAAATGAGGTATCTCTTCTAATGTTGCATCTACCTCATGCCATCCCTTATTTAAGAATTTATTATTGTTCAAATCAAAGGACCTTTTTGGAAGATATACTAAACGGCTTTTTACTCCAGGTTTATAGACAGGGGCAACTATAATACTTCTTCCAACCATAAATTGATCATCAATCTGATAAGTTTTTTTATCATTTTCAAAATGCAAAAATAAAGGCGCTATTAATGGAATATCCTTTAATATGCCTAACATATATTCACTATACAAATAAGGAATAAGTCTATATCTATACTCTATTACCTTCTTTAGTATTTTTTCATACTTTTTGTCAAAAGTCCAAGGTTCTTGCCTTCTTGTTCCAATAGCAGAATGATTTCTAAATAGTGGCATAAAAGAACCTAATTGCATAAACCTTACCATTAGTTCTGCAGATGTGTTTCCACCAAATCCTCCTACATCAAAACCTGTATTAAAAACTCCGACTAAACTCAGAGACATAATTCTTTGGATTTCAAGTAATATATGTTCCCACCAGCTATGGTTATCACCAGTCCAGACACCGCCAAACCTTTGCACTCCTGAATATGCTGCTCTTGTTATATTTATATTTCTATAATTTTTTTGAAATCCTTCCTGGGTAGCGCGTATCATGTTGAAACCATAGACATTTCTCAATTTATAATGTTTTTTACCATTTAAATGTATAATTTCATAGCCTCTATCTTTCCTTGGTATGGAACCAATTTCCCCAAATGCCCCAGCAACACCTATTCCATCTTCTAACTTTAAATTTTCCAATTTTTCTTTTGCATGTGTTATATCTTCATCGGTTCCAAAAATTGCAATTTCATTCATATCATTCCATATTCCATCAATGCCATCTTTTACAAATTCTCTAACTTTTTGCGACCACCATTTTCTGACATTTTTGCTTGTAAAATCAGGGAATCTAACTCTACCTGGCCAGACTGCACCTTCGAAATCTTTTCCCATATTGTTTTTTAAAAAATATCTATCTTTTGCTTCTTCAAATACTTCATAACCTTTTTCAACCTTAACTCCTGGATCTAGTATTGCAGATACTTTAAAGCCCATTTTATGTAATTCTTCAAGCATCTCTTTATGATCAGAGAACTTTTCTTTATTCCATGTAAATAATTTATAACTATCCATATAATCTATATCTAACCATATAACATCACAAGGTATTTGTTTTTCTCTAAAAGTCTTTGCTAAATTTAACACTTCTTTTTTTGAAAAATAACTCCATCTACTTTGTTGATATCCAAGACTCCAGAAAGGAAAAGCTACATTTTTACCAGTTAAATACAGATAACTTTTTAATAATTTGTCTATTTTTTCTTCCAAAATAACATACTGAGTAAACCCTTCCCCTTTAATTTTAAATGTTATTATGTTTCTTCCTTCGCTATCCAAATCGATTTCCATATACCCCGGATAATCTGTAAATATTCCATACTTTTTATTTTCATTTATAAAAATAAAAAACGGGAAACTTTTATATAAAGGTTCTGAACCTGGATGGTGAGTAAAATTATCGGTGTTCCAGAATATATATTGCTTTCCTCTTCTATTAAATTGACCTACTTTATCACCAAATCCAAAAATCATCCCTTCTTCTATTTTCTTCTCTAATATTAAAAATTTTCCTTCCTTTTTTAATGAAATATCTTCGAAAATATTTTCGATTTTATATTTTTCACTTTTTGGAAGCATTTTAACTCTTTTTTCTTTAATCACGGCTTCGCTATTTACATCAGGATTCCCGTAAATAAGCTTATAAATCAATTGTACCAGCTCCTTGTCTAATTTATATTATCATATTATCAATTAATCTTGCTCTTCCAACAAATACTGCGATTGCAATTATAACTTTTCTATCTATTTTTTCTACAGGCTCCAAGTTTTCTTCATCAACTATTTCAATATAATCTATTCTTAACAAAGGATGTGTTAAAATCTTTTTCATCTCATTTTTAATAATTTCAACATCTTTTACTCCTGATTCGACTAATTCTTTAGCTTTCAATAAAGATTTATAAAGTCTAACTGCTTCTTTTCTTTCTTCATCGTTTAAATAAGTATTTCTTGATGATAATGCAAGCCCATCAGGTTCTCTTACAATAGGCATTTCAACAAGCTCTACATCCATGTTTAAATCCCTTACCATTCTTCTTAAAATTCTAAATTGCTGTGCATCTTTTTGACCAAAGTAAGCTCTTGTAGGCTTTACAATGTTAAATAATTTAGTAACGACAGTACAAACTCCTCTAAAGTGTCCAGGTCTTGAAGCACCACACAAAAATTTTGAAAGTTTTATTTCTTCAACATATGTTGAGAAAGAATCTGGATACATTTCATCAACTGATGGTACAAAAACATAGTCAACCTCCATATTTTTCAACATTGAAAGATCTCTTTCAAGATCTCTTGGATAATTGTTATAATCCTCATTCGGGCCAAACTGTGTTGGATTAACAAAAATACTTACTACTGTTATATCGTTTTCACTTTTTGCAGCTTTTACAAGTGAAAGATGACCTTCGTGTAAAAAACCCATTGTTGGAACAAAACCTATAGTTTTTTTTGACTCAAGAATCTCCTTCGATATTTTCTTCATATCTTCAATTTTTTCTATTACTCTCATTTATAACACCTCTCATTATATAGAAATCTAATATTTCATCAGGATCTGTAACAGGATATGCTCCATTTTTTATTAAAAAATTTGGCCCTTCAGAATTTAAGGAAAATATGTTCCCCGGTACAGTAAAAAGGTCTTTTCCAAAATCAATTGCATAATTAGCTGTAATCATAGTCCCACTTTTTTTCTTGCACTCAACTATTAAAACTCCTTCAGAAATCCCAGCTATGATCCTATTTCTAAGAGGAAAATAATGTTTTTTTGGATTTTCCCAAGGTAAATATTCACTAATTAAGCATCCTTCTTTAGAAATTTTATCGTATATATTTTTATTTTGCTTTGGATAGCAAATATCAACTCCACATCCAAGAACAGCAATTGTCTTTTTCGAATTTTTATGAGCCTCGGCATCAATTCCAATTGCCATCCCGCTTACTATAACGAAAAAATCACTTAGTTTTTTCACAAACTTTTCAGTAATATTTTTTCCATATACTGTCATGCTTCTAGTTCCAACAACAGAAAAACATATTTTTTTTAATAGATGAACATTTCCTTTATAAAAAAGTACAACTGGTGGCTTCCAAACGTTTTTTAAATATTCAGGATATTCATCATCAAAAATTGTAAGAATACCATTTCCTGAAAATTCCAGCCATCTTGTTAGTTTATTTTCTATAAACTTTTTTCTTTGAATATCTTTGCTTTTGATGTAACCATTTTTTATTTCATTAATTGAATAGCCAAGACTACTTAAAGTTGCTATTTCAACTTTAGTCATATTTTATTTATTTTGTTCCAAAATTTCTTTAATCTTTTCACTTACTCCCATTTTTTTACCTGGTAGACATTTATCAATTGCGTCACCTTTTTTTACAATAGCTGCCGCATATCCTTCACATCCAGGATATCCACAAGCACCACAGTTAATTCCTGGAAGAACCTTTGTTATTTGTTCAATTCTTGGATCAACTTCGACCTTAAATTTCTCATTGCTAAATGCAAGAAATAATCCAAATCCTAATCCCAAAGCTCCCATAACAAGTGCTGAATATAGAATAACCACCTACAACACCTCCTACAATTTATTTTTTCATTGATATTTTACCACAAATAGACCATTTTTAATAGAAGTGCTATAATACTTTTTTGAAAGGAAATGTTGGGAGGAAAAATATGTCTATACTATTTAGTAGCATTCTTTTTTCTATTGCAACATTTTTCTCTAGAATTTTAGGATTATTCAGAGATGTTTTATTTGCAAAATATTTTGGTGTTTCATATGAACTTGATGCATACTTTATAGCCATCATGTTTCCCTTTTTTCTTAGAAAAGTTTTTGGTGAAGGAGCCATGTCTTCTGCATTCGTCCCGCTTTATTCAGAAAAAAGCGGAGAGGAAAAAGATAAATTTTTATCATCAGTTATTAATGGCTTTTCTTTAATAATTTTTGCATTAGTTATATTATCTTATTTTTTTCCAGAACTAATAATCAATTTATTTGGAGCAGGCAGCTCATACGAAACAAAGATATTGGCTAAAAAGCTTTTATTAATTACGTCACCTTCAATATACTTTATATTCTTGTGGGCAATTTCTTATTCTATTTTAAACACAAATAACAAATTTTTTTGGCCAGCATTGACTCCTAGTATATCTAACATAACAATAATAATAGGAACATTTTTATCAACTAAGTATGGAATAATTTCACCTACGGTAGGTTTTTTAATTGGATCAATGCTAATGTTTTTTAGCATTATAAAATCAATTTTAAAACATAAATACTATTTTACGTTAAAGTATTTTCCGCATTTTTTAAAATTATTTTTTCCTACATTTATGACTATGGTAGTTTCACAAATAAACACTGTTGTTGATATGAATGTTGTATCCTTTTATGACAAAGGAAGTATTTCATACCTGCAGTATGCTTCTAGATTTTATTTGCTTCCATATGGCCTTTTTGCTGTATCAGTCTCTACGGTTGTCTTATCAAAGATATCGAATGACAGAAAAAATTTTAATTATCATTTAAATGATGCCTTAAAATCAACCTTATTTTTTACAATACCATCTATGGTAGGATTAATATTTTTATCAACTCCAATAATTAGATTTTTTTATGAACATGGAGCATTTACTTCTAAAGACACATTAACAACATCTAAAATTTTAATTGCATATACATTAGGATTACCTTTTTATGGAATTTATTCAACTATTTCTAGGAGTTATCATGCTATAAAAAACACAAAAACACCTTTTATTGCAGCCACCATAGTATCTTTGTCAAATATTATTTTAGATTTAATTTTTGGTTTAAAATATGGACCTGTTGGAGTTGCTTTAGCTACAAGTATTGCAGGCATTATAGGAGTTTTGTATTTATTATTTTCTGTAAAGACTTTTCCAATAAAAGACTTTTTAAAAATATCATTAAATAGTCTTATAATGTTATTCGTAATATATTTGATTGACTTTACAAATAATGAGTTTTGGTTCTTGATACAAATTTTGATTGGAATTTTAGTTTATTTAATTTTTAGTAGTATATTCTATCAAGATTTAATACGGAGGTTTTTGTATGCTAGAAAAAAGTAAGTTAATTTGTTTTGATAAAATAAATAGTACGAACACATATGTAAAAGAGAATTATAAAAATCTTGACAGTGGAACAATAGTTTTAGCAAAAGTTCAAACTCAAGGCAGAGGAAGGCTTGGAAGAGTGTGGATTTCACAAGAAGGCGGATTATGGTTTTCTATACTTTTTAAGAAAAATTTAAAATATCCTAATTTTTACACAAAGCTTTCAGCAATTACACTATTGTCAATTTTGAAAAATTTGAAAATATCTGCTAAAATTAAGTGGCCAAATGATATATTTTTTAAAGGAAAAAAACTTTCGGGTATACTTACAGAAATAATAAGCAAAAATGAAAAAGTACAAGCTATTGTAGTTGGTATCGGATTAAATGTAAATAATGAAACTCCACCTGAAGGCACTTCTATTTCAAAAGTTACTGGAAAAAAATTTGAAATTAATTTAATTTTGGAGATATTTATAAACAAATTTAATATTTATTATAAATTTTTTAGATTATTTCCTTTTCTACTTACCATAGCGTGGAAGAAAAACTTAATTTTTAAAAGAAATGACACTATAAATGGCTACAAAATAAAAAAGATCACTTCTGAATATTTGATTGTACAAAAGAATGATTTAAAAAAGAAAATTAACAGTATACATGAACTTGAAGGAGGATAAAAATGAGTATAGAAAAATTATCTGAATATATAAAGAATGAAATAAAAAAAGTTGTAAAAGAATACGGTAATAAAAATGTTGTAATTGCATTTTCTGGAGGGCTAGATAGTACAGTGGCAGCTCTTCTTACTAAAGAAGCACTTGGACCAGAAAATGTTGAACTAGTCAATGTTGTTTATGGACCTTTTACATATAAAAGGAGTATTGAAATTGTTAAAAAATCTGCTGAGAAAATGGGGATAAAGATTACATTTCTTGAATCATTATATCAAAAAGAAATATGGAAAAATGGACCTTCATGTAACATGTGTACCAAAACTGTAAAAATGAATACAGTAAAAAAGTATGCAAAAGATAGATTAGTTATAACCGGTTCAAATCAAAGTGATAGCTGGGGAAAAACAGGATTAAAAGTTTTCAATGGTTTATATGCGCCATTAGGTGATTTAAATAAATCTGAAATCCAAAATATTTTGGATTTTTATTCATTTAAATTGGAGAGAATAGGCGAAAATTCAAAAAGGGAAGGTTGTAAATTAAAACATCTTTTAAAGATTATGACAAATTTGGATTATCATGGGAAAGCAGTTGATCTTGCTAATGAAATATTGCTTGAAAATGTCCCCAAAAATCTTGAACTTGCAAATGTGAAAATTGTAGGACCACTTTCTAAGAATATTGCAATTATTAATGTTAAGCCTATGGTTGATAATATCAATGAAATAAAGAAAAAAATTGAAAATATTGACGTTATAGATGAAGTAATAGTAGCTAAAAAACCACTTATATTACATGTAATTGCAAATCCTTCAATTTATAGAGTCAAAAACTCTAGGTATTGGATAGAAGTAGGGAAATTACAACCGGAATTTGCCGTTCCAATAAAGGTTATTTGGAAGGAATCTAAAAATAACAAATTAAGGACAATACAAGTAGTTGGGGTGGAAGAATGGAAAGATTACGACCCAAGGAACTTGAAAATAAACTTGGATACAGATTTAGAAATGAAGAACTCTTGCTCACTGCTTTAACACATACGTCTTTTGCACATGAGAATAAAGTTAAATCTTACGAACGTTTGGAATTCCTTGGAGACGCAGTTATTGATTTATTGCTCAGTACAATTCTTTACCAAGAGTTTATCAATTTAAACGAAGGTACAATGGCACAAATCAAAGCAGCAGTAGCAAGTGAAGATATATTATATGAAATTGGAATAGATATTGGAATAGAAAATTATATCTTTCTTGGAAAAGGTGAGTTAAAAAGTGGCGGAAAATACAAAAAATCTATAATTGCTGATGTTGTTGAAGCGTTAGTTGCTGCGATTTATATTGATTGTAAAAAAGATTTAAATGTTATAGAAAATATATTCCATGACACTTTTAAAAGGTACATAGAAATTTTTCTTAGTGGTAAAAGAATTTTTGATTATAAAACAAAGCTTCAAGAAATTACACAAGATCGATTTAAACAATTACCAGTATATGATACGGTATCAAAAAAAAATAAATTTATAACAACACTTTATATAAACGGTAAAATTTATTCAAAGGCTGAGGGTTTTTCAAAAAAAGAATCAGAAAAATTGGCAGCAAAAATAGCTTATGAAAAATTAAAGGAGGAGGAATTTCATGAGTGAAAAGGATATAAAAAAATCTAATTCTAGTGAAAATAATTATGAAATGAATTGGGAAAGATATGAAAAGGCTTTATCAAAAGTTTTGCAGAATTTTGCAAACAGAGGATATGAGAAAGTCACAATCGAAGAACTTTGGGTTGAAACATCACTACCAAAAGATTTGTTATTAGAACTAATTAAGGAAAGAAATATAGTATTTCCAGAAGAAATTAAAGAAATAAAATACAAAAATGATATAATTTGGAGCTCGAACAAAGAATGATCAATGCATTTTTGACAATTTTACCACCATTTTTGATTATAATGTTAGGATATATTTTTGGTAAAATTTTTCCATACGATATAAAAATTGTATCTAAAATTTCTTTATGGATAATGGCAAGTATTTTGTCATTTACATTTATAAATGATTATCCTCCAAAATTATCATATCTAAAATCTTATGGGTTAGGAATACTATTCCTATTTGTTTTATTTTATATATTATCATTTGCTTTTAAAAAGGATAGATTTTTAATTTTGACAAATAGTATATACATTAATACGGGATACCTTGGGTATCCCATTTTGTATTCTATTTGGGGAGAAAAAGCTATGTCATATGGTGTTATTTATTCTGTAATTAATATGCTTGTTGCCTCAATTGTTTTACCCTCTTTTATAGGAGAAAAAATTAATTTCAAAAACATACTTAAGTTACCATACCTTTATGTGATAACTTTTGCTTATCTTTTGTCTATTTTTGGTATTAGCTACAAAGAACTTCCTTTCCCCTTCCTTGAAACAATAAATATGCTTAAAAGTTCTGCAATCCCATTTCTTTTAATATTTACTGGTCTTTCATTATCGAGAATTAAGATTAAAAGTGTAAATTTTAATACAGTTATATTTTCAACTATAATTAGATTAATCCTTTATCCAGCTTTTGCCTTAATTTTCGTTTTTCTTTCAAAAATGGATAGTGAATTTGCAAGAGTGTTCGTATTAGAAAGCGCCATGCCTACAGCTATTAATAGTGTTATATTAATTGATGCAATTACTGGTGATTCTTCTAAAATAAGCCTTACTGTTGCTATTACAACTCTTCTTTCTGCGTTTACTATTCCTGTTTGGATTATTGTTTTAGAAAGAATTTTATAATATCCTTTTATTTGTAATTTTGTTTAATTAATTTCAAAAAAATAAATTTATCACAAAAATTCACAAGTTTGATACTTTTCAAATAGTAATACTTTGTGATATAATTTACTTGAGAAAGAAAAAACATAAAGGATATGATAGCTCGTTTATGGGGATATAATGTGAAAAAAATCGTTAATACAGATCTAAGGAGGGATATGATGGCAAAAATTTTTTTGAATGGAAAGGAGTATGAAGTTCCAGATAATTTGACCGTATTAGAGGCAGCTCAGAAACTTGGTATGGAAATTCCAACTTTGTGTCATCATCCAGAGCTAGAACCAATTGGAGCATGTAGAGTTTGTGTCGTAGAAATTGAAGGTGCTAGAACACTTCAGCCTGCATGTACAACTAAAGTGTACGATGGAATTAAAATAAATACTAATTCTGAAAGAGTAGAAAATGCTGTAAAATTTAATTTATCACTTATAATGGCAAATCATCCAAATGATTGTATGTATTGTGAAGCAGATCAAAGATGTGAACTTAAAAGACTTGTTCAAAAATATGATATTAAGCCCGTATTTCCAGTTTCAGATCTTCCAGATGTATTTGATGATAGCAGTCCTTCAATTCAAAGAGATCTTTCTAGATGTATAAAATGCCAAAGATGTGTAAGAGTTTGTAGTGAAATTCAAGGAATGAATATTTATTCCATGATTGAAAGAGGTTATAAAACCATTCCTCAGACTGCATTTGATATGCCTGTTTATGAAACAAATTGTATTTCATGTGGTCAATGTGCTAACCTTTGTCCAGTTGGTGCTATTTATGAAACTCCCGATTGGAGAAAAGTACTCAAAATATTAGATAAAAAAGATAACAAAATCTTAGTTGCCCAAACAGCTCCTTCAGTGAGAGTTGCAATCGGTGAAGAATTTGGTATGGAACCAGGTTCAGTAAGTACAGGTAAGATGGTTGCTGCAATTAGAAGATTAGGATTTGATTATGTATTTGATACAAACTTTGCTGCTGATTTAACTATTGTAGAGGAAGGTACAGAACTTATCGGTAGAATAAATGATGGCGGGCCATTCCCAATGTTCACAAGTTGTTGTCCAGCCTGGATTAATTTACTAGAAAAAGAATATCCAGAGTTTATAAACAATGTTTCAAGTGCTAAATCTCCTCAACAAATGATGAGTTCTGTCGTAAAAACTTACTTTGCTAAAAAGATTGGAGTAGATCCAGAGGATATAATTATGGTATCTATTATGCCATGTACTGCAAAAAAAGATGAAATTACAAGGCCACAGCAAAAAATAAAATTAGAAGATGGAAGAGAAATTAAAACAACAGATTACGTAATTACAACAAGAGAACTTGCAAAACTTATAAAGATGAAACAAATTAACTTTATTGGACTTGAAAACGAAGACTTTGATAGTCCACTCGGAACTTCTACTGGTGCTGGTGCAATTTTTGGTGTTACTGGTGGAGTTATGGAAGCTGCTCTTAGAACAGCATATGAAGTTATTACAAATAAAAAACTACCGAAACTTGAATTTAATGCAGTAAGAGGCTTAGATGGCATTAGAGAAGCCGAAATTGATATAGAAGGCAAAAAATTGAAAGTTGCAATTGCACATGGAACTGCAAATGTAAAAAAACTTCTTGATGATATAAGAGACGGAGTAAGGTATTATGACTTTATTGAAATAATGGCATGTCCAGGTGGATGTATAGGTGGTGGAGGACAACCAAAGAGCCTAGATCCAGATATTCTCAAAAAGCGTGCTTCTGCTATTTATTCAATTGATGAACTTAGTACACTTAGAAGATCACATGAAAATCCAGATATTCAAAAGCTTTATGAAGAATTTCTTGAAAAACCAAATAGCCATATTGCTCACGAACTACTACATACTTACTATACAGATAGATCAGTTAAAAACAAGGTAGTCACAGAATAAGTCCTTTAAAAATTAAATAAAATATTCCTTTCTGAGGTTGAGGGAAGTTTATCCTGACACCAAGGAAAGGGGAAAAGCTAGAAAATGCTAATAATGCATTAATTTTCCCCTTTCCTTGGAAAATAAAAAGGAAAGGGGATTTTTATATGGAAAGGTTTTATACAGTAGACATTATTGTTACAAATAGAGATGATGCATATGAAAGAGTTAATCAAATTTTACATGATTTTTCAAGGTATATAAAGCTTAGAGTTGGATATCCTCTAGAAAATGAAAATATGGCGGTAATCTTTGTCCTCTTCAGAGCTACAAATGACATATTGGGAAGTTTTACAGGAAAATTAGGACAAATAAGAAATGTGAAAGTAAAAAGTATACCAATTACAAAGGGGTGAAAGTTATGTATGTGTTTATTAAAGAAAAAGATACACAAAAAACTTTTATCGATGAAAAAAAGATAAAAGAAAATCTATCTTCAAATTTCAATCCAGATAGTGAAAAAATACGCAATATATTGCAAAAATCTCTCGACAAACAAAGGCTTGATCCAGATGAAGTTGCAACACTATTGAATGCAAAAGATGAAAAGCAATGGGAGGAAATATTTGAAGCTGCAAGAACTTTAAAGGAAAAAGTATATGGTAACAGAATAGTTTTATTTGCACCACTGTATATTGGAAATGATTGTATCAATGATTGTGAATATTGTGGTTTTAGAATATCAAATAAAGAAGTTGTAAGAAAAACACTTTCATTTGAAAAACTGAAAGAAGAAGTAAAAGCACTAGTTTCAAAGGGGCACAAGCGTTTAATTGTAGTATACGGAGAACATCCAAAATATTCTCCTGAATTTATAGCTAGAACAATAGATATTATTTATAATACCAAACATGGTAATGGCGAAATTAGAAGGGTAAATGTTAATGCTGCCCCACAGACTGTTGAAGGATATAAAATCATAAAAGAGGTTGGAATAGGTACATATCAGATCTTCCAAGAAACTTATCATTATCCAACATACAAAAAACTCCACCCCCGCGGTCCAAAATCCAATTTTGCATGGAGGCTATATGGTCTTGACAGGGCAATGCTTGCTGGAATAGACGATGTTGGAATAGGTGCTTTATTTGGACTATATGATTGGAAATTTGAAGTAATGGGGTTAATATACCATACATTACATCTTGAAAAACGCTTTGGAGTTGGACCACATACAATTTCATTTCCAAGAATTGAACCAGCTGTTGGAACACCTATAGCGGAAAGGCCTCCTTACCAAGTTAGTGATAAAGATTTTAAAAAGTTAGTTGCCATTTTAAGACTTGCTGTTCCATATACTGGTCTGATTTTAACAGCAAGAGAACCGGCAGATCTAAGAAGGGAAATTTTAAAACTTGGTGTATCTCAAATTGATGCAGGCTCTAGCATTGGGGTTGGATCATACTCTGAAACTGATCCAGAGGTGATAAAAAAGAGTCAGTTTATCTTAGGAGATACAAGAACACTTGATGAGGTAATTTATGAACTTCTAAAAGAAAAGTATATACCTTCTTTCTGTACTGCTTGCTATAGAGCAGGAAGAACAGGAGAACACTTTATGGAATTTGCAATTCCTGGATTTGTTAAAAGATTTTGCACTCCGAATGCACTTTTTACATTGAATGAGTACTTAAATGATTACGCGTCAGAAAAGACTTATAAAGAAGGAAAAAAAGTTTTAGAGAAAGAAATTGAAAAATTAGATAAAAAGCAGAAAAATATTGTTTTAGATGGTCTGGAAAGAATAAATAAGGGGGACCGAGATGTCAGATTGTAATTTAAAGAGCATCTTAGAAAAAATTGCAAGAAAGTATAATTGCAAAATTTGGATCAATAAAAAAATAGGCCGTAGAATATCTTTTATAGAAAAATCAGGAAATGAATATTATTTACCACCAATGGTGGTATATGAAGATGATAAATTTATAATTTTTACCGAAAATTTAGAAAGAAGTGACGAGGAATTTAAAAAGCTTATTCAAGAGGTGGTTGACTGTGCACGAAATAATTAAGAAATTAAGAAAAGATTTTCTAACCCTTGAAGAACTTGCACATATAATTGAAAATGAGAAATATGATGAAGAGATATTAAATTATGCAAATGAAATTAGAGAAAAATATGTTGGAAATGAAGTTCATGTAAGGGCAATTATTGAATTTTCAAATTATTGCCGTATGGATTGTTTATATTGCGGTCTGAGGGCCCCAAATAAAAATATTAAAAGATATAGAATGACGATTGATGAAATAATTGACAGGGCAAAATTAATTGCTGAAAGAGGCATAAAAACTGTTGTATTGCAATCCGGTGAGGATACATATTATACAAAAGAAATTATGTCTAATTTAATTAAAGAAATAAAAAAGTTCGATGTTGCAATAACTTTAAGTATCGGTGAAAGAGAGTTTGATGAATACAAGGCGTGGAAAGAAGCAGGGGCAGATAGATACCTAATGAGGCACGAAACGGCAGATAAAGTGTTATATAATAAACTTCATCCAAGTGATACTTTTGAAAATAGAAAAAGGCACTTGTTTAAATTAAAAGAATTAGGTTACGAAGTAGGTGCAGGATGTATGGTTGGGCTTCCTGGGCAGGGACCTATTGAACTTGCAAAAGATCTTATTTTTTTAAGAGAACTAGATTCAGATATGATAGGAATTGGCCCTTTTATACCAAATCCAGATACACCCTTGAAAGACGAAAAAGGTGGTGATTTAAAAACAACGTTAAAGATCATAGCTCTTGCACGAATTTTAATCCCGACAGCAAACATTCCGGCAACTACTGCAATGGGAAGCCTGCATCCTTTTGGAAGACAATTAGCATTAAAATATGGAGCTAATGTAATTATGCCAAACTTAACTCCAAATCCATATAGACCAAATTATACATTATATCCAAACAAGATATGCTTATTTGAAGCAGATACAAGTTGTATTGAATGTACAAAAGCAATGATAAAAAGTTTAAACAGGGAAGTTGGAAAAAGTTATGGGTTCAGGGTTAAAGCATCATAGACTTTTTCTCCATTTATAAATACCATTTCAAGTTTTTCTAAATTTTTATCTTTGAATACTATAAAATCCGCTTTATAATTGGGCTTTAAAAGCCCAATTTTTTCATTAATCATATTTCCAGAATATTCTGTATAAAGTTTAATACTATCTTCAAATGAAAAACCTAACTTTAAGGCACTTGAAATAATATATTTAGGATCGACAGGTGAAACTGGACCATCACTTGAAAATGAAATTAAATAGCCCTCCTCAAACATTCTTTTGAAAGGATAGAGCATTAATCCTGATGTGTCAATGTTCTTTAAAATTTCTTGATCTTCAAAATAAAAATGAGGTTGGACTGAAAATTTAAAATTTTTTAACTTTTCAAAATCTTTTTCTTTAATAAGCTGTGCATGAATTATTCTATGATTATTGTACCTTCCAAAAAGTTCTATAAGTCTTGATATTGCTTCATCTCCAATTGCATGAACACAAACTTGTACATTATTTTTTTCTGCAAAGTCTAAAATCGATTCAAAACCTTCTGGTAAAGTATATGTTCCATAATTTTTTGAGTTTTTATATGTTCTTGACAAAAAAGCTGTTTTTCCACCTAATGAGCCATCTGCAAAAAGTTTTATCCCAAAAATCTTTGAAATACCATATTCCTTGTTGAATTCGTAATTCCAAGGCGTCTCCGTGTACAATTTTTCATATATTCTCAGCTTACTATCATTTAAAAGTTTTAATAATGTTTCAAAGGTAATTCCATGTAAATCATCTGAATGTACACTAGTTATTCCTTTAGAAATAAATTCATATTCCCCAGTTTTAAAAGCCTTAATGTAATATTCTTCAGGTAGGAGTTTCCAAATTTTTTCTAAATCATTTTCATAGATAAAATAATCATTAAATCCTAGTATCTTTTGAGCATATTCATTTAAATATGCAACATGTCCACAAATCCTAATTAAAATTACAGGCCTTGTTATTGAATCAAATAGGTATTTATCATTTATTTCAGTCCAGCCACGTCCAAGTACTATTTCTTCGCTAGATGAAAATATTTCATCTTGAAAATTCTTATTATTTAAATTAAGCATTAACTTGCTTAACCCTACTCCTAATACATGAGCATGGGAATCAGAAAAACCTGGAAGGATGTATTTTCCCTCCAGGTCTATTTCAAAGTCACACTTTTTACAATCATCAACAAATATTCCATTTTTTACATACAAATCTTTTTTTAAAAAATGTCCATTGTCCCATACAAACGCGTTTTTGATTTTTATCATGATAGTAATGCAGTTAACTCAACTAATTCCATATTTAAAGATTTTTTCTGTTTAAGAACTTCATCCAATTTAACAGGCACAATTTTACCACCTTGTAGTGCAGTCATAACGTAGCTGGTTCCACGTTTTAAGAATTCTACTGCGGCAACTCCCATTCTTGAAGCAAGCAACCTATCAAAAGCTGTAGGGGAACCACCTCTTTGAATATGTCCCAAAATTGTTATTCTTGTTTCATATCCAATCCTATGTTCTAAATGCCTTGCAACTGTATAAGCACTTGCAGCTCCTTCAGCTACAACAACGATACAATTAATTTTACCTCTTTCTCTTTCTTTCAAAATTTTATTTCCTAATGCTTCATAATTTACGGGTATTTCTGGGATTACTATTGCCTCAGCACCAGTTACAAGACCAGCAACTGTTGCAATATATCCGGACGACCTTCCCATAACTTCAACAATAAATGCTCTTTCATGAGAAGAAGCGGTATCTTTTAGCTTTTGAATTGCATCAACAACTGTATTTAGACATGTATCAACACCAATACTCATGTCAGTCATTGCAATATCATTATCAATTGTACCAGGAATTCCTACAACAGGCACCTTTTGTTCTTCTTCAAGGAACATTGCACCATGTAAACTTCCCTCACCACCAATCACAATTAATCCTTCCACACCATGTTTTGCAAGTATTTTTGCAGCTTCCTCTCTTGTCTCTTTTCTTACAAATTCAGGGCATCTACTGCTTCTAAGAATTGTTCCACCCTTTTCCATTATTCCACCAACGGATGCAAAATCCATTTCAATAAAATCTTCATCCAAAAGTCCAGCATAACCTCTTTGAATTCCAAGAACTTGAATGTCATTCCTTACAGCATAACGAACTACAGCACGAATGGCGGCATTCATTCCAGGGGCATCTCCACCACTAGTCATAACAGCAATTTTTTTCATAAAATGCCTCCTTGCTCATAAAATTAGTTTACATATAATATAATACCACAAAATAAGGTATTTTCAATAAATAGTGGTGGATAATTAAACATTTTTACGAATTTAGGCCAATAATAAGCCTTACTTTTTTTATTACTTCCTGTGGATTTCTTGCAAAAACTCTTATCATTGCTTCTTTACCCCAAAATCCTTTGTCGTATATTACATCTGGTGGAGTATCTAAATTTTCAATAATACTATTTATTCCCCATTTTAATGATTGGCCCTCTATATTTTTAAATTCTTCTGGTTCTTTTTCACGTTTTAACTCGTAAACTTTTAACCCATATCTTTTAGCATTTTCAATATATTCTTCTTCGTACCTTACATTGGTAGTACATCTCATGTAGGGAAATTTCTTCATCATTTCAATCGTCATTCTGGCAGTATGAGATTTTCCTTCAAAAGTTGCTTTTCCAATAAATTGTGGTTTTCCGTTGACTAATCTTATTCTTCCGGGAAATTTGGCTACTTCTTCTTCATTTTTTGCGTCCATAATTGCATATGAAACGTTTTGCCCAACTTCTGGAATTGTATATCTACCAATTTCCATAATATCTAACATTATTTTATTAAGTTCATCCAAGGTTTCATATTTTATCCAATCGCTTGAAAGCTTTTCCACTTCAACTCTATGTGATGACCTTTTTAAAACTTTTAAAATTATATTCCCAGCTTCTTTTATCGCTTCTTCAGCAGGATATCCTTTTAAAATTAAGCACGAAAAGAGAGTTGTAAATACACAACCTGTGCCTCTAAAGTTACCATTTAATCTTTCATGGTAAAATTCTTTTCCTTTATATGTTATTTTTATACGCTCGTTTTCTAAATGCCCACCAGTAATAATCATATTATCAAATTTTCCTATTTTTTCTGCCTCTTCACTATTTACAACAACAAAGTCAGAAAGTTTAATATAGTTTTTAACTATATTTTCATCTAAAAATTTCAAGCCGTTTGATGATTGCAAAACAGGATTCCAAACAATTATTGTATCTTTATATATTCCTCTAAGTTTTTCTATAATTTCTGGATTTGCAATTCCAACTTTTATAATTCCAACATCATCAAAGTATTTAATTTCTTCTAGAATTTCATTTGTATCTCTAAATCTTACACTTAATGATTTTGTTAATGTTTGAACGGTAAATGCACTTACTGTCGAATATACACTTACTCCCATAGCTGTTGCTACTGATATATCTTGAATTAATCCAGCCCCAGATGATGGGTCAAGCCCAGAAATGATTAACATTTTTTTCATCAAATCACCCCCAAAAATTTTAAAAGTTTATCCAAATCCTTATTACATTGTGGTGTAGATTCAATAACAATATCCGCATCTAATTTCATAATTAGTCTTAGTAATTCAATATAGTATTTATTTTCACTCCAAGGTTTGTGATGACATATCTTATAAATCTTCTTATCTGCATAGTATATGTGGAATTCTTCAATATATTCTTCCAAGAATTCAATAAATTTAAAAGGTTTTATTCTTTCATCCAAAAGAAGATGTCCGATATCTATACATAGTTTTAAATTTAAATCTTGACATAAATTTTTATAGTCTTTTTCACTATAAAAAAATTTATTTCCATAAGTATTTTCAATTCTTATTTTTAAAATACTGCTTAGTTTTTCCAAAAGAAATAAATTTTTATTCCAATCATCATTTTGAAGTGTATCCGGATAATGAACTATTAAATATTCTGACTTTATTTGTTTTGCAAAATAAGCACTTCTTAAAATTTTAGAAAATGTAAAGTGATAATCTGAATGCGTTAATTTTGGATGATTCTTCAATTTAAAGATAAATGGTGAATGAACTCCTATTGATTTGCCTTTAATAACATTTAAATTGTTAATATATTTTGGATCTATAAATCCAATTTCAAATAGATTGGAAAATTTAAATTTTTCTGTTAAATATCTGATCATCCTTAAATCACTTTTTATAACACTTGTGGATACCCCTAGCCTTTGCATATTATCCTTCTAAATACTCCTCTACAACTTTAAGAGCACAAAATGGGCCACACATAGAACAACCTTTACCTGAGTAGGGACGCGCACTCAAATATCTTTCGACAATTTCTTTATCAAGTGATACTTCTTTTATTCCTTGCCAATCTAAATTTTTCCTTGAAATTGCTAATTTGTAATTTTCATCAACAAACTTTCCTCTTGAAAAATCTGCAGCCATAGCAGCAATTTTTGCAGCAATAACGCCTTTTTTAACATCTTCAACATTTGGCAATGATAAATGTTCTGAAGGAGTCACATAACAAATAAAGTCTGCTCCACTTCTTGCAGCAATTGCTGCTCCTATTGCAGAAGTTATATGATCATAACCAGGAGCAATATCCAATACTATAGGGCCAAGTAAGAATACCGGTGAATTTTTTCCATATTTTTTCATTAAATTTACTGTTGTTTCTATCTGATCAAGCGGAACATGACCTGGACCTTCTAACATTACTTGAACATTCTTTTTTCTAGCCTTTTCAACCAATTCTTCAAATATAAACCATTCTTCTAATTGTAATCTGTCTAAAGAATCAAATAAGTTCCCTGGTCTTAATGAATCACCCAGGCTTAAAGTTACATCATATTCTCTTGCAATATCAAGTACTTCATCAAAGTATTTGTAAAACGGATTTTCTAGATTATTTTTAATTATCCATCCTGCAATAATTGATCCACCTCTACTAACTATTTTCATTATTCTTTGGGATTTTTTTAATTTTTTAACGATATCTTTAGTTATACTAATATGCAGGGTCACAAAATCCACACCTTGTTTTGCATGTTTCTCAAATATTTTTAAGAAATCTTTTTCACTAAAATCAACAACATTCTTTTTTTGTTGATAAGAAATTACAGCTGCATCATAAATTGGAACAGTTCCAACGGGAATATCTGAATTTTTAATTATGAATTCTCTTTGTTCATCTAGATTCCCCCATGTTGAAAGTAACATAACACTATTTGCCCCCACAGCTTTGGCGGTATTAAATTTCTCTATTTCATATTCGAAATCATCATATCCAAATGATGTTCCAATATTTGCGTTTACTTTTACTGTTAAACCTTCACCAATTCCCATGAACTTTTTTAATGATGTATGATTTTTGTTGTGCGGAATTACAATTTTTCCATTTAATAATCCTTCTCTAATTTTATCAATACTAACATTTTCATGTTCGGAAATTTTTTCAATTTCACTACATTTTTCACCATTTTTAACCTTTTCAATTAGCGTCATTATTTCACCTCTATAGATAATTTTTCTAATATATTATTTGCAACTTTTAAACCTGATTTAATCATCCCGCCGAAAATTGGTCCCATTCTGGGTCCACCACCTACTGAAACTGCAGCCATTCCCATTACGTAAAGTCCTGGGAAAACTTCTTTAGTATTTTCAACTACAAATTTTTCTCCTTCTTTTGCATTCATAGGATATTCCCTAATTTTTCCTATAGGAAGGTCGACATCAATTCCTCTATCAACTAACATATTTACAACATTTGCAGGATGTCCCGTACCATCAACTACGAACTTTGCCATAATTGTTATAGGATCAACATGGAGTTTTTGCCTTATAACTGGTGCCCAATTTATTACAATTCCATTTACTTTATTTTCATAAAATACAATATCTTCAACAATAACATTATTGAATAAAATTGAACCAGCTTTAGTAGCATTGTATAGCAAAGAAGAGGCAAAATGTACAGAATCAACTGAAATAAAATTGTTTTTAATTAAGTAATTCATTCCTAATTCATCTAAAAAAGATTTAATATCTTTTTCAACTACTAGTTCATTAAACATCATTCCTCCACCCCATGTTCCACCACCAGGTTCATTTTTTGACTCAAATATAGCAATCTTCAATCCTTTTTTTGAAAGATAGTAGGAAGCTGCTAAAGCGCTTGGACCACCCCCGACAATTGCTACATCAACTTTTAAACTATCATTCAATTTTTCAAAAAATCTTTCTACAATAATTTTCGAAACTTCATAATCCCACATATCGTTTACCTCCTTATAAAAAATTTCCCTCCGCAAAAGCGGAGGGGTTATTATAGACTTTTATTTTTCTTTTCCCAATCCCTCCGCCGGTATTACCCGGTTCAGGTTCTAAGGGTCGAAGGTTTCCACCTTCCTCTCAGCCCCGGATTATGGAGCTCCCCTTGGGAATTTATTCACTTTTCTTACACTAATATAGTACTACTAAATTTTAAAAGTGTCAATTTAGTTTTCTAATTTCTTTGATAATGTCATAAAAGAAAAAGTAAGAATATATTCCAAGAGTTAGTATAGAAAATACAATAAATTTAAAAATTGATTTTTTTGACTTTATTATGCTCAATATTACCTTAAGATATAATAAAATAAACAGAAAACTCATAAACTGCGCAACAAAATATGTAAAATATGATGAGGTTAAATACAAAGGAAGCAGAGAGAAAAGTGCAAGAAATAACGCTATATAAAAAATCCACATAAAGTTTACATTAAATTTCTTTCCAATTTTTCTCCCAAATAAGAATAGTAAAAACATTAAAAATAATGATGAAATAGTCAACAATATTTGCGAAATAGGTTCATTAAAGAAAACAAAAATATTAGCTAAAATTGAAAAAAATGTATAACCCCAAAAAGAAATAATCATTATTAACATACCTCCATTTTTTGTTTAATACTATTCTAAGTATAAAAAAATAATCGATTAAAGTCAAATATTTTCAACAAATAAAAAACATGGCTTCAAACAAATTGAAGCCATGTATTCGAGATAAGCAATTTCCAAATATTCGACTTTAAAGTTCAAACCCTGGAATCTTCTATTTCTTCTATCTCACTGAAATGAATAATATCTATCTTTTCTCTTTTTAACATATTTGATAGAACATTTTTAGGACCCACCTCAACAAATTCTTCTACTCCAAGTTCTAACATTCTTCTTATTGATTGTAACCAATAAACTGGTCCTGCTATTTGTTCAAGTAAATAGTATTTTAATTCTTCTGGATCACTCGATTCTTTAGCTGTACTATTCAAAACAATCGGAACTTTTGGTTTTTTGAATTTAACATGTTCTATTTCTTTAGAAAGTTTTTCACGAGCACTTTCTAAAAAGGGAGTATGGAAAGGTCCAGAAACAACCAATTCTGTTGCTCTAATACCGTTATTTTTACAATCTTCTATAAATTTTTGAATAGATGATTTCAAACCACTTATAACTGTTTGTGTTGAAGAATTATAATTTGCAACATAAAGACCTTCATAATTTTTAACAAGCTCTTCTACTTTTTCAGCAGAAATTTTTAAAACTGCAGCCATACTTCCTTTTCCAGGCTCGATTGCTTGAGAAATATATTCTCCCCTTTTTCTTACCAAATATATTCCAAAATCAAAATCGTATACCCCAGCCGCAGCAAAGGCAGTATACTCTCCCAGACTATGCCCTGCAAATATATCATAGTTTATTCCTAAGCTTTCTAAGTGTTTAAAAGCTACAAAACTAGCTAAAAATATTGCAGGTTGCGCGTTTTCCGTTAACTTCAGAGTTTCTTCATCTCCATTCATAATATTAATTAAATCAATATTAAGTACCTCTTCCGCTCTTTTACTTAGCTCATTCCAAAATGGGTATTTAGAAAAATCTTTTGCCATTCCAGAATATTGTGAACCTTGACCTGGAAATAAAAAGGCTTTCATGCTTCCACCACCTTTAAAACTCTTTTTGAAATAATCACTGCAATACACATTTTCAAAAAATCTATTCCAATAAACGGAACAACTCCGATCATAAAAGCTTTTTTAAAATCGTGCAAATGATAGTTTAAAACCAAAACCCCTAATGTGTAGATGATTGCAATTCCCAATACCCCATGTAAGAACATAGAAAAATAATCTTTCTTAGATAGAGAAATTATCCAAGCAGCTAAAGGAAAAGCAATTAAATATCCACCAGTTGGACCAATTATACTAGCAAATCCTCCCGAAAAGTTAGCAAAAACAGGAAGGCCAATAATACCTAAAAGAAGATAAATAGATTGTGTTAAAAGAGCAAGTGTAGGTCTTAGAAAATAACCAGTTAAAAACACCATTAAGACTTGTAAAGTTATAGGTACAGTTCCAATTGGAATTGATATCTGTGCTCCGACTATGGTTAAAGTTACAAATAATGCAACCAATGATATGTCTTTCGTTTTCATAACCTTACCTCCCCTAATTTCTTCATAGTCTCGTTAAATTCTTCCATTATTTCTTCAATGATTTCGTGTACAGGTTTAATATCTTTAATCAACCCAACACTCTGCCCTGCCATAAAAGATCCTTGCTCAATATTTCCTTCCTGAACAGCTCTTCTAAGGCTACCAACCAATATATTTTCAGCATCTTGTGGACTTTCAACTTCCAAAGTCTTAACTATTTTTGCAAATTTAGTTTTTATAACTCTTGCTGAATGCCC
This sequence comes from Thermosipho globiformans, assembly GCF_003990895.1. NCBI lineage: Bacteria > Thermotogati > Thermotogota > Thermotogae > Thermotogales > Fervidobacteriaceae > Thermosipho > Thermosipho globiformans. The sequence continues at coordinate 293,409 of NZ_BHXD01000001.1, read as the reverse complement.
CAAACTTGCTCCAGTAATAATAGTATCTCTTATTCCTGATTTTATAATTAAATTTTTAAAGTTTTCATGAACTTCTGCTTCTTTACTTGCAATAAATCTTGTTCCCATTTGTATTCCCTCGGCTCCCAACGCAAAAGCAGCTGCCATACCTTTTCCATCTGCAATTCCACCAGCTGCAATTACAGGAATTTTTACATTCTTTGACACAGAATTTACCAAAACAAAAGTTGTAACTTCACCTATATGCCCTCCAGATTCCATCCCTTCAGCAATCACTGCATCAGCTCCACTTCTTTCAACAAGTCGAGCAAGATTTTCCGAAGCAACCACTGGAACAACTTTAATCCCAGCACTTTTCAAATCATTTATGTATTTAGTTGGATTTCCGGCACCAAATGTTACAACTGGAACCTTGTTTTTTAATACAACTTCAACTAGTTCATCTGCAAATGGTGATACTAATATTATATTTACTCCAAATGGTTTATCTGTATATTTTTTTACCTCATCAATCGCATTTTGTAAGTCTTCACCTTTCATAGCTCCAGCACCTATTATCCCTAAACCACCAGCATTTGATACGGCTGCAGCAAGTCTTGGTGTACCAGCCCAAGACATTCCACCCATCAATATTGGATATTTAATATTAAAGAGTTTGCAAATTCTATTCATAAATTTCACCTCTTTGAACCCAATAATAAAACAGCTTTCGCTACCATTTTACTACTAACATATGCTTTAGCATCTACAAACACTATTCCTGCTTTTACTTCTTTTATCTTAACTTCATATCTTAAAATACAATTGGGCCTTACTTCTCCTTTAAACCGTGCATTATCAATCCCCAAAAATAATGGTATTTCATCATTTCCTTTTAAAAGCAGTATCCCGGCAGTTTGCGCAAGACCTTCTAAAATATAAACACCTGGATATATAGGATAATTTGGAAAATGACCTTTAAATACAGGATCAGAATCTTTAATTTCTCTTTCAGCAACAATATAATCTTCACCTTTTTCAACAACCCTGTCAACAAGCAAAATAGGATCTCTATGAGGCAAAATTTTCATTATTTCTTCTTTTTTCATTATTAATACCTCCCAACAACAATCGAAGCATTATGACCACCAAAACCAAATGAATTTTTAAGAAAATTATTAATCTTTACTTCTCTAGTTTCTTTAACTAAATTTAATTTCGAAGCAATTTCATCAGGTTTCTCAAGATTTGGCATTCCATGTACAAACCCTTCATTCATTTCTAATATTGCTGCAATTGTTTCTATAGCACCTGCTGCTCCTAATAAATGTCCAGTTAAAGCCTTAGTTGAATTGACCAATAAATTATTCCTTTCTCCAAAAACATTCAAAATCGCTTGAGCTTCAAGTTCATCACCAACTGGTGTACTTGTGGCATGACAGCTTACAAGATCAATTTCATCCGGAGAAAGGTTTGCATCTTTTAATGATTGAAGCATTACTGATGTAGAACCTTTTGATTGAGGATCAGGAGCACTAAAATGATAAGCATCATCGTTCATTCCAAAACCCTTAACTTGGGCTAATATATTTGCATTTCTCTTTTTAGCAAATTCTTCGGATTCTAAAATTAGTATTCCGGCTCCTTCTGCCATTACAAAACCATCTCTTTCAACATCAAATGGCCTAGAAGCTTTTTTCGGCTCATCATTCCTTGTAGACAAAGCTTTCATAGCTGCAAAACCCGCTATTGGAAGCGGAGCAATAGTAGCTTCTGCACCACCTACAACAGCTACATCCACATAGCCGTGCCTTATTAAAAGCGCTCCCAAAGCAATCGCATGAACTGAACTTGCACAAGCACTAACAACTGAAAAATTAGGTCCTTTTAGTTTATAATTCATTGCAACAACACCACTTGCCATATTTGAAAGTATCATTGGAATCATAAATGGACTAACTCTATTTGCACCCCGTTCTTTGAAAACATCATTTTGTTTATCGAGAGTTATAAATCCTCCCATGCCACTTGCCACTATAACCGCAACCCTTTCTTCTATCCCTTCAAAATTGATCTTCGAATTTTCAATAGCCTCTTTTGCAGCAGCAAGTGCAAACTGAGTATACCTATCAATACGTTTAGATAATTTTTTGTCAATGTATTCTTCTGGCACGAAACCTTTTACTTCTCCAGCAATTTTTACAGGTAAATTTTCAGCATCAAAACTTGAAATTTTATCTATTCCTATATGCATTTTTTTCAGATTTTCAGAAAACTCGGAAATATTTTTCCCAAGTGGATTTATGGTCCCCATTCCAGTTATAACTACACTCTTCACATTTACACCTCCTATTGATATTTTTACAAGTAAAATTATATCAGTTTAACTTTTTTAAGTCAAGCAAACTTATTATCAATTTATTTATCAACAACAGCGAAATTAGTTACACTAATCTTAACACAAATAACGGAATTTAAAAATATTGAAAAGCTATTTATATAAGAACATTCGTGGTATAATTTTATAAGAAAAAAATTTTAGGAGGAAAAAAAGATGGAATTAACAGCTGAGGTATACGGTGTAGAATTGATACCTATGGGACCAATAATTTATTATACTGAAAATGGCGAAGATATAAAAGTAAATGATACAGTTATTGTTATTAGCGAGTTTGGTTTAGACTATGGAGTTGTAAGAATTGGTAAAAGGCAAATGAGCATAGATGATATAGGATACGATTTAAAACCAATAATTAGAAAAGCTACTGAAGAAGATTTAGAAACAATTGAGAAAAATAAAGAAATTGCAAAAAGAGCATTTGAAGTTACAAAACAACTTGTAAAAAAACACGGTCTAAACATGAAGGTTTTACATTCAAAAATGATGGTTGATGGATCAAGACTCGTTATTTATTTTAGTTCCAAAAACAGAGTAGACTTTAGAGAACTCGTTAAAGATATAGCCAAGGAATTTAAAACAAGGATTGAGCTTAGGCAAGTTGGTGCCAGAGACGAAATGAAATTCATAAAAGGTTTAGGACTTTGTGGAAAAAAGTCATGCTGTTCTTACTGGCTTAGAAGTTTTGATAGTATTACTCTAAAACACGCAAAAAGGCAACAGATGATGATAAATACTGCAAAAATTACAGGCCCATGTGGTAGACTACTTTGCTGCTTAAAATTCGAATATGATTTTTATATTGATGCATTGAAAAACATTCCAGATGAAGGAAGTATGATTAAATATAATGGTAAAGATGCAAAAGTTATTACTGTAAATGTATTTCTAAAAAAAGTAACGATATATACAAAAGACGGCGAAACTATAGCTCTACCTTTTGAATATTTTAGAGGTGGTAATAATGTGGAAATTCCTGATGGCAGCGGGAATAATATTGATCTTGATATCACTGGTGATGTTTCTAATGGAGAAGAGTAAAATTTTTCCTTTGCCTGGAGATATTGTCATAAAAAGAGGCAATTTTGTTCTTATTATTCCAATTACAAGCATGATTATACTAAGTATTATTTTAACAATTGTCATGAGTCTTTTCAGAAGGTGATAGACTTGAAGCTTGATGCATTAGAACTAAACGATTTAAAAAAACTATCGCAAATTATCTCAAAATTTTATATTAAGTATCCAGTGAGATTTCTTTATTTAAACGGGGATCTTGGAGCTGGTAAAACTACGTTTTCAAAATTTTTTTGTGAAAATTTTGGTGTTGATCCTGATTTAGTAAGTAGTCCAACTTTCTCAATTGTAAACATATACGAAGGTTATAAAACAATTTACCATGTAGATTTGTATAGATTAGAAAGTCCTGATGAGCTGTTTTATGTGTTAGAAGAAAATTTCGAAGATGAAGATGGAATATTTTTGATTGAATGGAGTAATTTGTTTGAAAACTATTTTACTGAGAAAGGTATAACATTAAATATTTTTCATAGAAATGATGGAAAAAGGAATGTAGAAATAATAATTGATGCGGAATTTTCTAGTTTAGACTTGATAGAAGATTTAAGGAGGTGGCAACATGACCGAGAAAAAGTTCGAAAAATTGGAAAAAAAAGTAGCAAAATTGAATGAAGAAGAAATAGAGATACCTGATATATTACCTGCTATAGCAATGAGAAGTAACGTTGTAGTTTATCCTAATACTGTAGTACCTTTCTATGTTGGTCGTGAAAAATCTTTATATGCCCTTGAAGATTCAATGGAAAATTACAAGCAGTTAATTTTTCTTGTTAATCAAAAAGATACTAAGATTGAAGAACCCACAAAAAATGATCTATTCAAAGTAGGAACAGTTGCAAGAATAATGCAAATAGGAAAACTCCCCGATGGAACTTTTAAAGTTTTAGTTGAAGGACTTTCAAGAGCAAAATGGATAAAGTCAGTTGAAGAAAAATATTTTAAATTTGAAATAGAGCTCTTAAAATCAAAATATAGAAAGACGAAAAAATTAATAGCTTTAATGAGAGCTGTAAGAGATGAAATGCAAAAGTATATCCAATATTCAAGAAAACTTCCTACAGATGCTTTAATGTTTTTGGAAGATATGGAAGATCCTGATATTTTTGCAGATCTTGCTGCTTCAATTTGTCCAGGAAGTCTTGAAGAAAAACAAGAATTGTTAGAAATATTACATCCAGGTAAAAGGCTTGAAAAAATCCTAGAACTTTTGTCTAAAGAAACTGAATTGCTAGAAATTGAACATCAACTCGATCAAAAAGTCAAACAAAGGATTGAAAAATCGCAGAAGGAATATTTTTTAAGAGAAAAACTAAGGGTAATTAGAGAAGAGCTAGGCGGAGAAGAAGATGCCGAAATAAAAGAAATTGAAGAGAAAATAGAAAAAGGAGATTATCCAGATTTTGTAAAAGAAAAAGCAAGATTTGAACTTAATAGGCTCGAGAAAATGTCTCCATATTCACCAGAAGCAAATGTTATTCGAAATTATCTTGATTGGATACTTAACTTACCTTGGAAAGAAAAAAGTGAAGAAAATTTAGATTTAAAAAATGCTCGAGAAATACTCGAGAAATACCATTATGGATTAAAAAAGCCAAAGCAAAGAATTCTAGAATTCCTGGCAACTAGAAAAGTTTCAAAATCAATGAAAGCACCAATAATTTGTTTTGTTGGACCTCCAGGTGTTGGAAAAACTTCCCTTGGAAGATCAATTGCAGAAGCGTTGGGAAGAAAATTTCTAAGAATGTCTTTGGGGGGTTTAAGAGATGAAGCAGAAATAAGAGGACATAGAAGAACTTATGTAGGTGCTCTTCCCGGAAGGATAATTCAGCTAATTAGAAAAGCAGGTGTAAAAAACCCAGTTCTTTTGTTAGACGAAATCGACAAAATGGGTATAAGTTTTCAAGGAGATCCTGCATCAGCTTTATTAGAAGTACTTGACCCTGAGCAAAACAAGGATTTTGTTGATCATTATCTAGAATTACCTTTTGATTTATCAGAGGTTTTGTTTATAACAACTGCTAATACTCTTTACAATATTCCCGATGCACTCAGAGATAGGATGGAGATAATTGAAATACCAAGCTATACAAATATGGAAAAGTATTATATAGCAAAAGAATATATTATTCCAAAAGCACTAGGAGAAATTGACATAAAAAAATCTCAAATAATATTTAAAAATGAAGCAATTAACCATATTATATCTGACTATACTCTTGAACCTGGAGTTAGAGAACTTGAGAGAAAGATTAGGACAATTATTAGAAAAGCTGTCCTTGAGATAGTTGAAGGTAAAAGTAAGGTAGTAATAACTGAAAAAAGAGTTAGAGAATTTTTAGGAGCACCAAAAATACTTGAAGAAAATAAATTGGAAGAACCAACAATAGGTGTTTCAACTGGGCTTGCTTGGACTGCATATGGTGGAACAACACTCTTTATTGAAAGTACTTTATTCCCTGGAAAAGGAAATTTAATACTTACAGGAAAATTAGGCGATGTTATGAAAGAATCTGCTCAAATAGCTCTCAGCCTTACCAAAAAAATTTGTGGAAAAGATTGTATGGATATATTTGAAAAGAACGATATACATATCCATGTTCCAGAAGGTGCCGTTCCAAAAGACGGACCTAGTGCAGGTGTTACAATAGTTACAAGTCTGGTTTCTGCTGTTAAAAAGATCCCCGTTAGAAATGACATTGCCATGACTGGCGAAATAACACTTAGAGGTAGAGTTCTTCCAGTTGGTGGAATTAAAGAAAAAGTATTAGCTTCATACCGTAAAGGAATTAAAAAAATAATTCTACCATATCAAAATAGATTTGATATTGAAAAAATACCTGAAGAAGTAAAATCTGATATTAACTTTATCTTTGTAAAGGAAATAGATGAGGTTTTAAAGGAGGCATTAATTTGTGAAAATAAAGAGTGTTGAACTTGTAAAAACTATATATAAAAGTAATGACAAGTATCCAGAATCATTAAATGGAGAATTTGTATTTGTAGGTAGATCGAATGTTGGTAAATCAACACTTTTAAACATTTTAACTGGTAGAAATATAGCAAAAACAAGTAAAAAACCAGGAAAAACAGCCTCTATAAATTTTTACAAAATAAATAATTCATTTTATTTTGTTGACTTACCTGGATATGGTTATGCAAAAGTTTCTGTAGAAGAGAGAGCGCGTTGGCGAAAAATAATTGAAAATTATTTTTCAAAAAGAGCTTGGAATATAAAATTAGTCTTTGTCTTAATTGACGGTAGGCATGAACTTCAAAAAAATGATGAAATATTACTCGAATGGTTGAAAGAATTAGAATTAGATTTTGCAATTGTTTTGACTAAAATGGATAAATTGAAAAATTCTGAGAGGGCTAAAATGATTAGGTATTATAATGATCTTTACGGAGAAAATTACACTATTATTCCATACTCTGCTGTTACAAGAGAAGGAATAGACAAAATTTATGAATTAATAGAGATATTTGGAGGTGTTTGAATTGATTAGGGAAGTTATAAATGAGCGTTTAGAAAGTATTTTACGTGAAGAAGGTTTCGAATATCAATTTAACGTTGAAATCCCTGATGAAAATTTTGGAGACTATTCAACAAATATAGCGCTTATAGGAAGTAAGCATTTTAGAAAACCTCCAAGAGAGGTTGCAAAATTGTTTGTCGACAAGCTTTCAAAAGAATCCATTTTTTCTGAAGTTACAATTGCCGGTCCTGGCTTCATAAATTTTAGAATATCAAAAGATTTCTATCTTAGCATTCTTTCAGAAATGATAAAAAAGGAAAAGGCATACTGGAAAGTTCAAAAAAATAATAAAAAAATACAATTAGAGTATGGTAGTGCAAATCCAACTGGTCCGTTTACAGTGGGCCATGGAAGACAAATTGTTATAGGAGATGTTCTTGGTAACGTATTAGAATTTCTTGGATATAATGTAACAAAAGAAATGTATATTAATGATGCTGGAAGACAAATAAGACTCTTAGGAAGATCCTTATGGGTTAGATACAATGAATTGTTCGGAAAAGAATATGAACTTCCAGAGGATGGCTATAGAGGAGATTATTTGATAGATTTTGCTAAAAAACTTAAAGATGAAATTGGAGATAAATATGTGGAAAAATGGGATAGTGAAATTGAAAAATTTTTCATGAAATACTCTGTTGAAAATATCTTAAAAACCATGGATGATACCTTATCAATGCTTGATTGTGGCTTTGATTCCAAAGTTAGGGAAAGCTTTGTAATAGAAAAAGGTTATGTAGATATTGTTCTTAATAAGTTTAAAGAAAAGAATATGATTTATGAAAAAGACGGAGCAGTTTGGTTAAAAGTTTCAAAAATAATAAACGAAAATGATAAAGTTTTAATTAGAAGTGATGGAACATATACCTACTTCTTAACTGATATTGCTTACCATTACTACAAATTTACTAGGGGATATGACAAAGTATACGACATTTTTGGAAGCGATCATCACGGACATATTCCGAGAATGATTGCAGCTATGAAATTATTAGATATTGATGAAAATTTTGTCCACTTTATACTTCATCAATTTGTAACTTTAAAGAGGAATAATGAAATAGTAAAAATGAGCACTAGAGCAGGAAATTTCATTACACTTGATGAGTTAATAAAAGAAGTTGGTAAAGATGCAACAAGATACTTTTTTGCTATGAACGATGTAAATACACATCTTATTTTCGACCTTGAACTTGCAAAATCGAAATCAAATGATAATCCTGTATACTATGTACAATATGCATATGCAAGAATCAACAGTATTTTTGAAAAAGCAAAAGAAAAAGATATAGATTTTAAAATTTTAGAAAATATTGAACTTTTGGAAAATGAACATGAAATGAGTATAATAAAAATGATGGATGAATTTATCTACTCACTATATCAAGTTGAAGAAAAACTTTCACCCCATTACTTAACAAATTACCTATTTAGTTTGTCAGAAAAATTCCATAGCTATTATTCAAAATACAAAATTTTAGATGAAGAAAATAAATCACTGTCAAATGCAAGAATGAACCTTATTTTTGCCTTAAAAAATGTATTTGAAATTTCCTTCGAACTTCTTGGAATAAGTGCACCTGAAAAAATGTAGAAGGTGATAATTTGAACTTAGATCTTCTTTTTTCATCTTTTATGCATGAAATTGGGAAAGCTACAAGTGAAATGGAGGTTTACAAAGCCTTATTAAACTCCGTTAAAAGTGTTCTAAAGTATGAAAAAGCCCTTGTAATGAAAGAAGATAAAGTAGTTTATTATGAACCAGAAATGTTAGACATTCATAAATTTGAAGATTATATTGCTTGGATAAAACAAAGACTTTTACCGGCATTTTTTTCAGAAGAAGACAAATTTATTGGAATAATTCCAATTGTAAAACAAAATAAACTCTTGGGAGTAATTTTGTTACTAACTAAAAATGAGCCAAATAACGAAATATTAAATTTATTACAAACATTTGCTTTTCTTACAGGTGTCACTGTAGAAAATTTGATCTTGCTTGACCAAATAAAAAAGTCAGAAAAATTTATGTCGGATGTTTTAAATTCGATTAAAGAAGGGATTTTTGTTTTAAACGAAGAGGGTAAGATAGAATTTTTAAACGATTTTGCAAAGGAAATATTGGATTTGGATCCTCACATTAATGATTTTTTGAAATCAGCAATAAATGATGAAAGAAAAATTTTAACTAAAGAATTTAACAGTCACTATTATACGGTAGTTAAGGTTAAATTTAATTTTTCAAATGAAACAAAATATGTTGTTACTTTCAATAATGTAACTTATGAAATTGAATTAGAAAAACTAAAACAACTAGACAAAATGAAAACAGAATTTGTCGCAAACATCTCCCATGAACTTAGAACTCCTCTAACTGCAATTAAAGCATACACGGAAACATTACTTAATATGGAAGTCGATAGAGAAAGCCAAAGAGAATTCCTTGAAACTGTTTATGAACAGAGTGAAAGATTAGAAAGCTTATTGAATGATTTGTTAGACTTTACTTTAATTGAATCTGGAACAATGGAACTTGAATATAGTGAATTTGATTTGTGTGAATTAATTAAAGAAGTAGTTGAAAACTTGAAACAACTAGCTGAAAAATATAATGTAAAAATTAATGTAAATTGTGAAAGTGTTTCTATATCCGCTGACAAAAGAAGAATTAAACAAGCAATACATAATTTAGTTGATAATAGTATAAAATTTTCGGATAAATCTAAAGAGAAAAGATACGTAAATATATCAGTTGAAAAGAAAGAAGAAAACTTAAGTATAATTATTAAAGATAATGGAATAGGAATTTCACAAGAGGACAAAGAAAAAATATTTGAAAAATTCTATAGAGGGGATAGAAGTCTAACATACGAAGTTCCAGGAACAGGTCTGGGGTTAACTATAGTTCAGGAAATAATTAAACTTCACGGGGGAAAAATAAATGTTCAAAGCACTTTAGGAGAAGGAACAACGTTTGAATTAGTTATCCCTTATAGGAAGTGATAAAGTGATAGCGGAACTTTTAAAAGATATTGAAGAATTACCAACACCGGATTTTCATGTGCAACAAATAATTAATATTGCTTCAAATCCAGATGCTTCGGTTAAAACACTGGAAAAAGCTATTTCTACTGAGCCCACTCTCTCCTTAAAAGTGTTAAAACTTGTAAATTCAGCATATTATGGTTTACCAAAAAAGGTTACAAAAATTAGCGAAGCAGTCATGATTTTAGGGTTTAAAACTGTTAGGAATTTAGCTTTATCTTTGTTTACTTATTCTTCATTAAATAGGGGAACATCAAAGATAGATAAAAAAATGCTTTGGAAACATTTTATGTCAACAGCAATTATTTCTGAGGTGGTTGCTAAAAATATTGGATATCCAGAACAAGAGGAAGCCTTCATGGCAGGTCTTTTGCATGATGTGGGAAAAATTGTTCTTGATATAGCATTTCCAGAATATTTGACTATGATAGTTAATAAAAGCAAGGAATCAAAGATAAATTTATACAAACTTGAAAAAATGTTAGAAGTTGAAACTCATAACGAAATAGGTAGCTATTTGATTGAAAAATGGCAACTTCCTGAATTATACCAAATTGTTTCAAAGTTTCATGATGAACCAGAAGAAAATACTTCGCCAGGTTTCAATAGTATAGTTTTTATAGTACACCTTTCTAATTATATATCAAATTTATTGTATCCAGGCTATTCCGGATCTTTTGGTGATCCAATTCTTTCAAAAGATACATTTAAAGTACTGGGAATTAAACCGTCAGATTTATTGAAATTAATTGTTAAATCTAAAGATTCTTTAGCAAAAGCTAAGGACCTTATGGAAGGAGGAGAAGATAATGAGGCCTGAATACAGAAATAAAAAAATAGAAGCGTATATTAGGGAATTAATTGCTCAAGCAATCCAAAAAATAAAAGAACCTGAATTCGAATCTTTAAAAGATTATATTGTTATTTCACGTGTTTTGATTTCTAAAGATAGAAGATTTGCAGATGTATTCGTCAGTGTTATTGGAAATAGCAAGCTGAGAAAAAAAGCTGTGGAATTACTTGAAAAGTATAAAGGATATTTTAGAACTTTTGTAGCAAAAAATATAAGACTTTATACTGCACCTGAACTGAGGTTTAAAGAGGACAAAGGTATAGAAGAAAGTGTTAGAATTAATAAATTATTAGATGAAATTATGTCTAAAGAAGATGAAAATGGTTCCGATAATTAAATTGGGATATATTACACTTTAATTGTGGGAGGCAAATGTTATGGATGGAATTAAAGGGGTGGAAAATAGAAGAGTAGATGATCAGATAATTTATAGTGATAGAAATGTAAAAGTAAGTGATAATGTTCAACAAAGAAATAAGGAAAAGGTGGATCCAGAATTTGCCGCTAATATTTTTAAAGAAAATTTGGAAAAACTTAAAGTGATTTTTAACGCAGAAGCAGAATTTAAAATTGATCAAGAAACAGGAATGATTATAGTAAAAATAAAAGAAAAAGATACAGGAGAAATCATAAGGCAGATTCCACCTGAAGTTGCATTAAAATTAGCAAAAAATATTGAAGAGCTTTTAGGCATGGTCTTTGATGAACATGCATAAGTGAGGTGGAAAGCATGGATTATAGTTCAATAGCAAATAATATAAACTATAAATATACTTCAAATGCACCGCTCTTTCAATTTGGCGGAGTATCTAGTGGTTTGGATACAGCTTCCATAATCGAAAAACTTATGGAAGTTGAATCTCAACCATTAAATAGATTAAACGAAAAGTTTAAAGAATTAGATTACAAGGAAAAAGCTTATAACGCAGTATCTGACAAACTAAGAGAATTAATGGATTATTTGACAGATTTTAAGCTTCAGTCAAATTTCATTCCTAAAAGTGCTTCAGTTTCAAATGAAAGTATTTTAACCGCAACCGCTAGTTCTTCAACATTGGATGGTACTTATTCTATTGAAGTTAAGAATTTGGCTACAAGGAGCATTTTTGAAAGCTCAAAACTTGGTCAAGATATTACTTTAACCACATTATTTTCAGATATTAATCATAGGTATGTTCCGGAAGATTCTGTCGTAAAATTAACCGTAAATAATACTGAAGTTGATATAAATATAAGCACTTCAGATACGATAAATGATATACTAACAAAAATTTCTGATGCATTTACAACTGCAGGAAGTTCTGCAACTGTAAGTTTTGATGATACAAATAATAGATTGATAATCCAATCTTCAGACGTATTTGAGCTTTCCCAAACAAGTGGTAATTTTATGTATGTATTTAATTTAAACGACGCAAATCTAATAGCAGATGGTAGTGGAAACTATACCCTTGAAAGTACTAAAGATATTGGAAGTTATTTTACTAGTAAAACACTTTCAGAGCTTGGAATTACTGGTTCCGGTAGTTTTACAATTAATGGTGTCTCAATTAGTTATTCTCAAGATGACACGATTGCTGATTTAATTTCAAATATAAACAACAATTTAGAAGATATAACTGCCAGTTATGATGAAGTGAATAACAAAATAATTTTAACAGCAAAGGATATGGGAGATGTTATTATAAATGTTGCAAATGCTCCCAGCGAGTTAGGCTTTGATACTGGAACATTTACTCTTGGAAATGTTGCACACGCTGTTTTAAAAACAGATTCTGGATTAACATATGATTTATATTCTGATACTAATTCATTTTCATATAATGGACTAGAATTTACTGCTCTAAGTGTGGGAACAACAAATGTAAGTGTAAATACTGACACAGATTCAATCATTGAAAAAGTAAAAGATTTTGTAGGCAAATGGAATGAAACTACAGATTATTTGTACACAAAATTAACTGAATCAAAAGTTAAAAATAAAGATGAATCTGAAATGACTGATGAAGAAAAAATACAGGGATATTTAAAAAATGATCAATATTTGAGAAAAGTCTTTGATAAAATGAGAAATTATTTATATGAATCCTACGGAGGAAAATATCTTTGGGAACTTGGAATAAAATCAGGTGATGCTGGCATAGGTTTTGAAAATACAATGAAAGGTCATATTGAACTTGATGAAGATAAACTAAGAGAATTCATTTCTAAAAATGGTACAGATGCAGTTTGGGAATTTTTTGGTGATGAAAATGGTTTTGCATCTCAGGTAAAAGATTATTTATATGAACTTACAAAATTTAATGGAGAGATAGATCAGATAGCCGGAGTTAGTGGACGTATTGAACGTGAAAAAAGGACGCTTGCAAAACAAATGGCTAATTGGATTGAAATTTTACAGAAAAAAGAGCAAGATTTATGGCAAAAATTTTCCGCTATGGAAGAAGCTATTTCAAAATTAAATGCACAAGGTGCCTATCTTGCCCAAGCTTTGGCTAAAAAATAATTTATTAATTTACCATTTAATATTAAAGGTTCTCTTTTAAAGAGAACCTTAAAGTTTTTTATGATAAAATATAATTGTAAATATAAACTGGAGGGAAAATAATGAAAAAAAACATTCTTGATTTTAATTATGAAGAATTGGTAAGTAAATTTAAAAGTTTAGGTTTTGAAAAATATAGAGTAGATCAGGTATTGGACTGGATTTATAAAAAGAAAGTCTTTGATTTTAAAGATATGACTAATTTATCAAAGGATCATAGAAAAATATTAGGTGAAAATTTTGAAATTCAGATCCCCAAATTAATCGATATGCAAATTTCAAAAATCGACAGGACAACAAAGTTTTTATGGGAACTACCAGATGGTAATACAATTGAATCAGTCGCGCTTTTTCATGAAGGAAGGGTTACTGCTTGTATTTCAACCCAAGTTGGCTGCCCTGTAAAATGTTCTTTTTGTGCTACAGGTCAAAGTGGCTATGTAAGAAATCTAACAGCGGGAGAAATAGTATCACAAATTTTGGGAATTGAACTTCATAGAAAAATTAGAGTTGGTAATGTTGTGTATATGGGTATGGGTGAACCTTTACTAAATTATGAAAATACAATTAAAAGTATAAAAATGCTTAATAATAAAAAAATGTTGGGAATTGGAATAAGAAGAATCACTATTTCAACGGTTGGAATACCCGAAAAAATAATTGAACTTGCAGAGAGTGGTTTGGATGTAAAACTTGCACTTTCTTTACATGCAACTACTAACCTTAAAAGAGATCAAATTATCCCATTAAATAGACAGTACAGTATAGAAGAATTAATTTTTGCTGTGAAAAAATATCAAGAAATTACAAATAATAGAGTTACCATAGAGTATATACTAATAAAAGAATTTAATGATTATCCTGAGGACGCAGAAAAATTGGCTGAGCTTTTAAAAGGTTTAAGTGTTTATGTTAACTTAATCCCGGTCAATCCTGTAAATCCAAATTATTATAGACCAAGCAGATGGGCAATGGAAAGATTCAAAGAAATTCTGACAAAGCATGGAATAGAGTGTGAAATAAGAGCAGAAAAAGGGACAGATATTGATGCAGCTTGCGGACAATTACGAAGGAGGAATCTAAAATAAAGATTTTAAAATTAATAATTATGTTTTCAATCGGGGCAATATTTGGTGGACTTTTTTTTCTGGGTATTTTTTACTATATACAAAATACTTCTTACGTTCAAATACCATCAATTGAAGATTTAAAAGGCTTAAAAGTGACGGAAGTAGGTAAAATCTTAAAAAAAGAAGGTTTACAAACCGAAAAGTTTTTTGGTGGGGGTAATTTGAAGTTGATCATACCGGAAAGTGGAAGTTTAGTAAAAAGAGGTAGAAAAATACAAATATATGGAGATCAAGAAATAAATGAAGGTATTTTTATTCCCAACCTTTATGGCGTACACTATTTAATAGGTGTAGATATTTTAAAAAACTTAGGTTTAAATGTAAATCTAGTAAAAATAAATTATCCTGGAGCAGATGGAAGAATTCTTGCCTCATATCCAAGTTTTGAAAGTACTATATCTAATCTAGAGAAAATAAACTTATTGATTGATAACGGAGAAATTGGAGGGAACAAATGAGAAGAAAAGGCGTTGTTATAAAGTTTTTGTCAAACATGGCAATTGTTCAAGATTTTGAAACCGGCGAAGAATTTTTGTGTAAATTAAGAGGAAAGTTTAAGGAGCAAAAAATTAGACCAATTGTTGGAGATATTGTTGAATATCGCCCTATTGTTTCAAAAGAAGGAGTTATTGAGAATATATTAAATAGGAAAAATGAGCTTCCAAGACCAAAAATTGCCAACATTGATCAAGTTGTTGTAGTAACATCCTTAAGAAAGCCTGAAGTTCCTTTACAAATTTTAGATAAATATTTAGTATTAGTAGAAAATGCTAAACTTCCGGCTGTAATTGTCTTAAATAAGATTGACTTATTAACCAAAGAAGAAATAAACAAATTTAAAAATATTTATGAAAAGATATATCCAGTTTATTTTGTTAGCGCTAAAACAAAAGAAGGAATTGAAGAATTAAAAGAAGTATTTAAAAATAAAATTTCTACAATGGCAGGAATGTCAGGTGTTGGAAAAAGTAGTATTCTGAATGCGATTAATCCAGGCCTTTCACTAAAAGTTAATGAGGTTTCGGAAAAATTAGATAGAGGTCGTCATACAACAACGGTTATTGAACTTATGCATTTTGACTTCGGTGGGTGGATAGCTGATACTCCTGGGTTTGCAAATTTAGATATAAGTCACATAGAGCACGAAGATCTAAAAAGATTATTTCCAGAATTTAATGACTTTTATTGCCTTTTCCCTGATTGCAACCATGTTGATGAACCAGGATGTGGAGTTAAGAAGGCGGTTGAAGAAGGAAAAATTTCTAAGACTCGATATGAATCATATTTGCAAATATATAAGCAATTATTGGAGGGGTAAGTTTTGTTTCTACCTACTACTAGAGATGAAATGAACGCACTAGGCTGGAAAGAATTAGATATTATATTAGTAACTGGTGATGCTTATATTGATCATCCATCAATTGGTATTTCACTAATAGGACATTATCTTTTGTCTAAGGGATATAAAGTAGGGATTATAGGACTACCTGATTATAATTCTGATGATATAACGAGGTTAGGAAAACCTCGTTTATTTTTTGGAATTACTAGCGGAAATGTAGACTCTATGGTAGCAAACTATACTGCTTCAATGAAAAAAAGAAGATTTGATGATTATATACCTGAAAAATTTAATATCAGGAGGCCCGATAGAGCTTTGATTGTTTATTCTAATTTGGTTAGGCGATATTTTAAAGGAGTTCCAATAGTAATAGGTGGAATAGAAGCTAGTTTAAGAAGGTTTGCTCACTATGATTGGTGGTCAAATAAAGTTAGAAAATCAATCTTATTAGACTCAAAAGCT
Organism: Thermosipho globiformans; assembly: GCF_003990895.1. Taxonomy (NCBI): domain Bacteria; kingdom Thermotogati; phylum Thermotogota; class Thermotogae; order Thermotogales; family Fervidobacteriaceae; genus Thermosipho; species Thermosipho globiformans. The sequence continues at coordinate 277,039 of NZ_BHXD01000001.1, read as the reverse complement.
GATATCTTAGTTTATGGAATGGGAGAAAAGGCTATTTTAGAAATTGCTAGATGTATAGAAAAATATGGCGATATAAACAAGTGTAAAGATATTGATGGAATAGTATGGTGGTCTTCTAAAAAACCAGAAAAGTGTGTTGAAATTCCTTCATTTGAAGAAGTTAAAGAAAATCCAGAAAAATATAATGAAGCTTTTAGAAAAATGACACTTTTAACAGATCCAAATAGGAAAATAAGAATAGTACAAAGGCAAGATAATAGGTATGTTATTCAAAATCCTCCCCAATCACCTCTAACTCAAAGTGAATTTGATAATTTATACCTTTTGCCATTTGAAAGAGAAGTGCATCCATATTACAATAAGTTTGGAAAGGTTAAGGCAATAGAAACAGTAAGATTTTCCATTACTGCCGTAAGAGGCTGTTATGGAATGTGTGCTTTCTGCGCCCTGACTCAGCATCAAACAACTCATGTAATATCAAGAAGTATTGATTCAATTCTTGAAGAAGTAAAAATTTTAAAAAGAATGAAAAAATTTCGTGGAACAATAAACGATGTTGGTGGTCCCACTGCGAACATGTACGGTTCTGATTGCTCTATAAGAGAAAATAAAGGACAATGTTCAAAGTTTTGTTTGTTTCCTAATATATGTAATAACGCAAAGGTAAATCATGAAAAGTTATTGAATCTACTATACTCAATAAAAAAGGTTCAAGGTGTTAAAAATGTTTTTATTTCCTCAGGAATAAGGCATGATTTAGTATTAGAAGACAAAAAATACGGTGATATTTTCATTAAGGAACTTCCAAAATTTACACCAGGTCAATTAAAACTTGCTCCAGAACATTCTGATAAAAATGTTCTACAAATAATGAGGAAACCTGATATATCTTTGTTTTTGCAATTTAAAGAAAAATATGAGAAAGTTGCAAAAAAAAGATATGTTATAGCTTACTTTATTGTTGGACATCCAGGAGAAGGAATGAAAGAAAATAACAACTTAAAAAAATTTATTAAGGAAAAACTTGGATATAGACCACAACAGATTCAAATTTTTACTCCTACGCCTGGAACATTGAGTACAACAATCTATTACACTGGAATTGATCCTTTTACCAACAGAAAAATTTTTGTAGAAAGAAGTTTAAAAAAGAGAAATCTTATGAAGAAAAACATACTGGATATATGATATAATCTTTTTGGAGGTGGTTTCTAAGATGGAAGATCCTTTAAGTTATTTGTTAAATTTATTTTTGTTAATTTTTCTACTTTATCTTTCTTCTCTGTTTTCAGCTTCTGAAACTGCTTTAACTTCTGTTAGTAAGTTAAAGTTAAGGGAATCTTTGAAAAAAGGAGATAAGAGTGAAGAGGAAAACGAGCTTCACCTTTTTAACAAACTTTTAACTGTAATACTCATAATGAACAATTTAGTCAACATTTTAGCTTCATCAATTGCAACATTAGTAGTTGTCAACGCATTTAAAAATGTATTCCCAGAAAGTCTCTCGGCACTTTTTAGTACGTTAATTTTGACATTTTTCATATTAATTTTTGGTGAAATTACACCAAAAATATATGCAAGGCAAAATAATGAAAAAATATTTAATAAAATGATTGGTATTTTGATATTTTTGTCCAAGATATTTTCACCAATAATAAAACTTCTTGTATCAATATCCAATTTTGTAATTAGAATAATTGGCGGTACCTATGTCGAAGAAGCACCATTTATTACAACAGAAGATATTATAATGTATGTTGAGGTTGGAAGAGAAGAAGGAACTATTAAACATGAGGAAAGTTTTATGCTTAAAAGAACTTTAGAAATGGAAGAATCCGTTGTAAGAGAAATTATGATTCCAAGGGTTGATATAGTAGCAATTGAAGAATCAGAAACTTTGGATAAAGTAATGAAAATAATCAAAGAGGAAGAATATTCAAGGATTCCAGTCTATAAAGAAACAATAGATAATGTAGTTGGTATTTGTTATGCTAAAGACGTTTTAGCATTTATAAGTGATAGAGGATCTGAAATATGCGAAAAGGTTAAGGTGAAAGAATTGATGCGCGAGCCACTCTTTGTCCCAGAAACTATGAAAGTTTCTGAACTTTTAAAAATTTTTAAGGAGCAAAAGATGCACATGGCAATCGTTGTAGACGAATACGGAGGAACTGCTGGACTTGTAACTATGGAAGATATTCTAGAAGAAATTTTTGGAGAAATTATGGATGAGTATGATCAAAATGAAAATCTTGGAATAAAAAAACTTGAAAACGGCTCTTACATAGTAGATGCTACTGTACCTATTAATGATATAGAAAGAGAACTAAAAATAGAGTTTCCTGAGACAGACTATGAAACATTAGCAGGTTATATTCTAGAACACCTTCAAAGAATCCCAAAAGTTGGTGAAGAAATTATAATCGATAAATTCAAATTTAAAATAATTGCAGCATCAAAAAATAGAATTGAGAAAGTATTGGTTAAGGTGGTGAAAGATAATGAATGATAAGCTAATTGAACTTGCAAAAAAGGCACAAGAAAATGCATATGCTCCTTATTCAAATTTCAAAGTAGGTGCAGCAATTTTAACAAAGAGTGGAAAAATTTTTACAGGCGCAAATGTTGAAAATGCATCATACGGATTGAGCTGCTGTGCTGAAAGAACTGCTATTTTCAAAGCAGTAAGCGAAGGAGAAACTCAATTTTCAAAAATTGTAGTTGTTGGTGATACTGAAGAGCCGATATCTCCTTGTGGCGCTTGCAGACAGGTTATGGCAGAATTTGGAGATTTTGAAGTAATTTTAGTAGGAAAAAATGGAAATATTAAGAAAACCACAGTATCAGAATTATTACCATACAATTTTGACAAGGAGCATCTAAATAAATGAAGAGTGTAGAGGTAGTATCTGTACACCTTCATGATTATTTGTATTTTAAAGATGTAGATATTTACTTTGATAAAGGATTAAATGTAATTACCGGTGAAACTGGTGCCGGAAAAAGTTTGATGTTGGATATTTTTGGAATATTGCTTGGAGTTACCCCAGGTAGAGTAGACAACTACAGCGTGGAAGTAGTAATTGATATTCCAGATGATATCTTGGAATATGAAATTTTTAAGGGAGAAAATGTATTTTCAGTTAAAAGAAACAATTCAAGAACTACTTTTAAGATAAATGGAAGAGTATATCCAAAGAATATTGTATCTTCAATTTTATCAAATTATATAACTTTACATAGGCAAAATTCACACATGAAATTTTTGGAGCAAAATTTTTTGATATCTATTTTAGATGAAATTTCAAATAATAAAAACTTATTAAATGAGTATAGAAAATATTACGAATTATATAAAGAATTAAACGAACTTCTTAAAAGTGAGAGTTTGAATAAGCTATATGAAAAGTTAGAATATTTAGAGTCAGTTATAAAAGAAATAGAAGAAGTAAACCCAACTGTAGAAGAAGAAGAATTTTTAAATGAACAGTACAATGTTGCTACTAAGCTTCAAGAAACTTTAGAAAAGTATAATGAAATTTTAAACGAAAGTGAAGTTATTTCAGAAAAATTGTGGAATATAAAAAAGATAATTAATGATAAGTATGAAGAATCAGTAAATGCAGCTTTAGATATTGTAGAAACATTAAAATTAGATATTCAAAAAGAACTTTCAGAAATTGAAGGATATGATGTTAAAGAAATCGAAGAAAAAATCTGGCAATATAACCAGCTAAAGAGAAAATACGGTCCAACTCTAGAAGATGTTTTGTTAAATTATGAAAATTATATGAAAGAGTTAAATGAAGTTAAAAAGAAAATAGAATTATTAGAAGATTCTCAAAAAAAGATAGAAGATTGCTTAAAAAACATGAAAAAACTTTCAGAAAAAATTTCGTTAAATAGAAAAAAAGCTGCTGAAAAAGTAAGTGAAGCATTCTTAAAACACTGCAATGATTTAAATTTAAATATAGAAATTCAATTCAATTTTTTAAAAATTGATTATAATTACAATGGATTCGACAAAGTTGAATTATTAGGAAGAACTGTAAAAAATCAACCTCTAAAACCGTTGAAAGTTATAGCCTCTGGCGGTGAACTTTCAAGGTTAATGCTAGCTCTGGAACTTTCAGTAGTATCAGATGGTATCCTAATTTTTGATGAAGTAGATGCAGGAATCAGTGGTGAAACTGGTAATAAATTAGCTGAAAAGCTTAAAGAAGTATCTGAAAGATATCAAGTAATCGTAGTCACACACCTTCCACAAGTTGCAGTAAGGGCTGACAAACATTTCGTAGTTTTAAAAGATCAAAAGTCTGGATTAATAAAAGAACTAGATGAAGAAGAACGCTCAATTGAAATTAAAAGAATGGTAGGTTCCGATGATGTACTTAAGTTTATAGATTAAAATTTAGGGTGGTAATATTATGAAAAGAGCGATAATTTATACGTTACTTTTAGCAATGTTTTTGTTTTTTTGGGGCTGCAACTATGAAAGAGATAATAATTGTGTATCAATAGGGATTGATAAATATTGCCTTCAAGATAATGATGAAATAATTAGTATAAATACTAACTTTGGTTATCTAATAAGTAATCAAAAGAATTTGATTTATTTTGAGGGTGTTTCTCAAAGCGGCGGAGTTGATATTGAAGATTCTCTTAACAAGGCAAGAATTGATGCAGCTTTAAAAATGATAGACTTTTTTGGTGTAAAGATAGGAACCTACAATGGAAATGTAAAAATAAATTATGGAACCATAAGCGAAGTCTCGCTAAAAATTATAAAAATTTTAAACAGTTCATTAGAATATCTGGTTTTTAGAAGAAACAGAGGTAGCTTTTATGAAATTCATACCATATTGATCTATATACCAGGTAACAAAAAATTCATCCCCATTTATGAGGATGAATTTTCAAAAAAATTATGGCAATATGCTAATCAATAATCATTTTTTTAAATTCATCTTCATTTATAATTTTTAAACCAAGCTCCAATGCTTTTTGATATTTTGAACCCGGTTTTTCACCAACTAATAGATAATCAGTTTTCGAAGAAACAGTGTTAGTAACTTTTCCGCCAAGTCTTTCTATAATTTCTTTTATTTCTTCCCTTTTAAAAGAATTAAACTTTCCTGTTATTACAAATGTTAAACCTGCTAGCTTTGAAGACTTTTTCGTTTTTTCTTCCTGTTCTAGTTTTACACCTGCATTTTCCAATTTTCTAATTATTTCTCTTGTCTTTTCATTTTTAAAGTATTCGATAATACTTTTTGCAACTTCAGGCCCAATTCCCTCAATAGAAGTTAACTCATCATAACTAGCTTGAGAGAGCGCTTTAATACTTTTGAATTTATCGGCTAATATTTTGGCAGTTTTTTCACCTACAAGTGGAATTCCAAGACCAATAATAACTCTATATAACGGAGTATTTTTTGCCTTTTCAATTTGTTCTAAAATATTTGCAATAGATTTTTGACCTAATCCACTGATTTGTGCAAGATCAAATGGGGTAAGATAAAATATATCTGCTACATCATTTATTAATCTTGCATCTACTATCTTTTCAACTATTTTTTCTCCCAAACCACTTATATTAAATGCAGATTTAGAAACAAATATTTCAAGATGTCTCTTTAATTTTTGGGGGCAATGAGGATTTAAACATCGTATAGCAACTTCTTCTTCTGAAGTTTTACCCACTTTTCCACCACAAATTGGACATGATTTTGGAACTTCAATTTCAAGTTCTTTTCCCGTCCTTTTTTCTTTTATAACACTTACAATCTGAGGAATTATACCACCGGCTTTTTCTACGTACACGTGATCTCCAATTCTTATATCTTTTTCTTTTATGTAATCAAAATTATGCAAAGAAGCTCTTTTAACAATAGAACCTTCCAAATTAATTGGTTCTAAAATAGCTACGGGTGTTATAACTCCGGTTCTTCCAACATTAAGTTCTATATCCAAAATTTTTGATTCAGCTTTAATAGAGGGAAATTTAAAAGCAATAGCCCATCTTGGAGATTTTGCAGTCTCACCTAATTTTCTTTGATATTCAAAATTATTAACTTTTATTACAAGTCCGTCAATCCAATAATCTAATTGTGTTCTCTTCTTGGTCATTTCTTTCCAAAAATCTATTACACAATCAACATCGTGACATAACCTTGAATAAGGATTAGTTTTAAATCCTACTTCTTTTAAGAATTTTAAAGCTTCCCATTGAGTTTTTAAACCATAAATCTCAGGGTTTACTACATAATAAATGAAAGAATCAAGATTTCTTTTAGCAACTATAGAAGAATCTAGTTGCCTTATAGTTCCAGCAGTAGCATTCCTTGGATTTGCAAAGGGTTGTAAACCTTCCTCTTCGGCAATTTTGTTATACTTTTCAAATTCTTTTACTGGCATGAAAATTTCTCCTCTAACTTCAATTGTCAAATTTCTAAATAATCTAAGTGGAATAGATTTTATCTTTTTTACATTTTCGGATATATCTTCGCCTTCAATGCCATCTCCTCTACTTAATGCCATAACAAATTGTCCATTTTCATATCTCAATGCTACAGAAATACCATCAATTTTTAATTCACAAACATATTCAACTTCATTAACTCCTAGTAATTTTTTTATCCTCTCATCAAATTCTTTTATTTCTTCTTCGTTATACGTATTATCCAAGCTTAGCATAGGAATCGAATGTTTAACCTTTTTAAATCCATCGAGAACTTTCCCACCAACTTTTTGTGTTGGTGATGTAGGAGAATAAAACTCAGGGTATTTTTTTTCTAACTCTATAAGTCTTTTAAGAAGTTTATCGTATTCTTCATCACTAATTACAGGATCAGCAAGAACATAATATCTGTAATTGTGATATTCAATTTCTTCCCTTAATTTTTCAATTTCTTCTTTAATTTTTTTCTTATCCATACCATCACCTCAAATTTTTTGATAAATTTGCAAATTTTTTTGTTATATGGTAAAATATTTTTGTAATACAAAAAAGGAGGGATAATATGATAAATTTTCTTGCAATTTTAGGAGTAATATTTTTAGTACTACTTGGTATTATATTTTTCCCATTTTTATCTCCTATCTTATCTATAGTTTTAGGAGCTTTATTAATCGTATTAATATTTGTGGGGCTTGTAACAATAGTTTTTCCAGTTGTCTTAGTTATAATAGCGATCGCTTTAATAGTTAAAGGTATAAAATATTTAGCAAATAAAAGGTGAGGCTTTTTAAGCCTCACTTTTTGCTATTTCAAAGTCTATTTGCATTCTTGTTTTGTTTGCATTTACAACTTTTGCTTTTAATTTATCACCAATTTTGAATACTTTCCCAGTGTGTGAACCAATTAAAATACTTCTTTCATCGTCATAGACAAAGTAATCATCCAAAGTTGAAATATGAATTAATCCAGATATATTTTTATCTATGATTTCCACAAATAATCCAAATTTTGTTACCGCAGTAACTACTACATCAAATGTCTCACCAATATGCTTTGATATATAATCAATTTTCTTCAAAGCTGTATAATCCCACTCTGCTTCATCTGCTACTCTCTCTCTCTTACTTGAATGTACCGCAATTTTTGATAGTTTATCATTTAGTTTTGTAATTTCCTTTTTAGTTAATTTACCATTTGTTGATAAAAATTGCTTTATTAATCTATGAACCACAAGATCTGGGTATCTCCTAATAGGAGATGTAAAATGGGTATATGCATATGAGGCCAAGCCAAAATGTCCGATATTGTTTGCAGAATATACAGCCCTTTTCATAGACCTTACAAGAAGTCTTTCTATACTTCCACGTAGAGGATGATCCTTAGTCTTTTCTAAAAGTTCTTGTAAAAGTTTTGACGTTATTTTTTTTGGAACTTTAAAGCTAATACCTATTGCAGAGAGATAATTTTTTAATTGAATTATAGTATCTGGATCAGGTTTTTCGTGGATCCTGTATACGAAAGGCAAATCGAAATTATAAAATAATTCTGCAATTGTCTCATTAGCCTTGATCATGAATTCTTCTATAATTACCTCGGCTTCTCCCCTCTCTCTTGGTATAATATCAATTGTGTTCCCCTTTTCATCTAGGATTATCTTTACCTCTCCGCCTTCAATATCTAAAATCGCTCCACGCCTTTTTCTTGCATTTCTTAGAACATCTTTTAATTCTTTCATTAAAATAAGCTGATCATATAAATCACCGATTTTATTAAAGGCTATTTTATCACCTTTAAATAAAGCATTTACATCGTCATATACTAGTCTTCTATGGCTTCTAATTACACCAGGTGCAACTTCAAAATCTACAACGTTTCCTTCTCTATCTATTTCCATAACAAGTGACATAACTAACCTATCTTCACCTTGTACTAGACTACAGATACCATGGGAGAGCTTAAAAGGAAGCATCGGAAGAACTCTGTCAATTAAATAAACACTCGTTCCTCTTTTAAATGCTTCTTTATCTAATTCACTCCCTTCTTTTACGTAATGAGAGACATCAGCAATATGTACCCCAAGTAAATAATTCCCATTTTTTAATTTTTTAACACTAACTGCATCGTCAAAATCTTTGGCATCAGGTCCATCAATTGTTACTATAATTTCATTTCTGAAATCTTTTCTATTTCTAATGTCTTTTTCTAAAACTTTATCTGGAATTTTAGATGCTTCTTTTAATACCTTATCTGGAAATTCAAGTGGAAGATCATGCTTAACAACTACAGTAGGAAAATCAGTTGCCGGATCATCGGCATACCCTAAAACTTCTATAATTTTTGCTACGGGATTTTTAGTCGGCGTTGGATACTTAATTATTTTTCCAACAACTTTTTCCCCTGGTTTTGCATTATTGAAGAATTCAATAGGAACGTAAAAATCATATTGAATTTTCGGATCATCTGGAATTATAAAAGCAGCCCTACCAATTGGCTGAAAAGTTCCAACAACTTTTTTTAAACCGTGATCTAAAATTTTTACAACTCTTCCTTCTGGTATGTCATACCATTTTCCTGTAATTTCTACAACAACCTTATCTTTATGAATGGCTCTTCCTGCTTTTTCGGCCGGGACTGCAATTTCTTCCCCGTTTTCAGTCCAAACAAAAGCCATAGTTCCATTTCTTGTAAATTCAATTGTTCCAACAATCATATTTTTTCCTATAACTTTGTATCTTCCTTTAGAGTCTTTATATATTTTTCCTTCATTTTGTAATTCTTTAAGTAATTTCCTAACAATTTTCTTTTCTTCTTTAGTTTTAATTTTCAAAGCATTATAAATTTCTTTTTGTATCATTGGTTTATAACTGCTAGAATTAAAAAAACTTTCTAATTTCTTTTTGTTAATCATTTAATCACTCCTTTATCTTTCTTAATATCGAAACATAGAATGGTGTTAAAGTTTCATCAGGATAAAATAATGCACCGTACCCATCCCAAATATGTTTTATATTAAATTTTTCTAATTTTTCTCTTATATCAACAAATTCTGCATAACTTGAAAATTCTTTAACTACTTGTGTGTTTTCTTCGTAAGTAACGGTACAAGTTGAATAAATCAAAAGACCAAATTTATTTAAATATTTCCAAAGGTTTGAAACAATCTTTTTTTGTAGTTTCGAAAGTTCCAAAATATTATTTTTGGATTGACGTCTCAATACTTCGGGATTTCTTCTACCTGTACCAAGACTTGTACACGGGGCATCAACAAAGATTTTATCAAATAAATTATCTAACTTTAATTTCGAAGCATCTTTGCACATTATTTTTTTAGGAGAAAGTCCCAATCTTTCAAATTGCTCTTCAAGAATATTAATTTTAGACTTTTCATAATCATTTACGTATAAATTAACATCGCTAATTTCTAAAATATGTGTTGCTTTTCCACCAGGTGCAGCACAAGCATCAAGAACATTTTCTTCATTTTCATAATTCACTAATAAGGGGATAATTTGTGAAGATTCACTTTGAAATGTTATATATCCATTTTTGTATTCTTCTAATTCCCAAGGGTTAGTTTCCAATCTTTCAAAAATAATACCTACAGGTGAATGAGGAGTAAATGTTGTATTTTCCAATTCTAAATTCTCCCTATTTATTTTTCTCATATTTACCCTTGCTGTAGTTTTTAATGGCTTTTGATTATACTCTAACATTTTTAAAAGATAATCATTTGGAAGAAATGTTTTCCAGTATTCAATCAACCATTTTGGATGTGAATATTTAAGATATAATTCTTTAGGTTCAATATACCCAATTTTTGCAATTTTTCTCAAGACAGCATTTACCAATCCTCTAAACGATTTTTTCTCAACCAATTCCACACAGTTATTAACTACAGAATAAGAAGGCTTGTTAGTAAAAATAAGTTGATATGCCCCAATTCTTAAAACGGTTCTTATAGAAGGGGGAATATCACGCTTTTTTAAGAATGAATCAATTATCCAGTCAAGATATTCCTGCTTTCTCAAAACTCCAAAAATTAAATTCTTAAAAAAAGCTTTCTCCTCCACATAGGAGAAAGCCTGATAGAATTCAGTTGAAAATATTCCTTTTCTAAATTTTTTCCTCAAAAGCCGGTACGCTATTATTAGATCATTCAATCTCTGTTTCCTCCCAAAAAACCTGCTATTAAAAGCATTCTAAGTAATTGCAAAAATGCCATCAATGTTCCAGCAACATATGTCATTGCAGCAGCCCCTAAAACTTTTTTAACACCTTCAAGTTCATTTGGTGGCATCATAAGATTTGTACGTAGAATTTTTACTGCACGATTACTTGCATCAAATTCAACCGGAAGTGTTATTAAGGAAAATATCACAGCAAGAGAAAATAATAACACACCGATCCTAATCAAAGCAATGTTCATAAATATAAAACCTGCAATAAATAATATCCAAGATAAATTAGATGCAAAAGATACAACTGGAGCAATTCCAGTACGGATTACTAAAGGTACATAATGTCTAGCATGTTGAATAGCATGTCCAATTTCGTGGGCTACTACTCCAAGAGCAGCAATAGAGTTTGAATTATATGTTGCATCAGATAACCTGACAACCTTAGTTCTTGGATCATAATGGTCAGTCAAATGTCCTGGAATTTTTTCAATTTTTACGTTGTATAATCCAGCTGATTCAAGCATGTACTTTGCTAGTTGAGCTCCTGTCATATTTAATGATGATGGGATTTTCGAATATCTTGAAAATCTTTCTTGAACGTAGGCTTGTGCTATGAAAGCTAGTAATAACCCCGGTATAAGTATAATGAATGTTGGATCAAAAAAGAACATTTAATCACCTCCAAATAACAATTATGATATAGTATATCCAATTCCTCTGACCGTTTTAATTATGTCTGAGGATAATTTTTTTCTTAAATAGTTTATATATACCTCAACCGTGTTTTCAGAACCTTCATAGGAAATGCCCCACACTGCATCTAATATTTCCTCTTTTGATACTACCCTTCCAGCATTTTTTACTAGGTAAGCCAACAGATCGAATTCCGTTTTTGAAAGATTGATAGGCTTACTCTTAAATATAACCTCTCTCTTTGAGATGTTTATTATTAAATCTTTAATTTTAATTTCATCATTCAAAGTTATATTTTTTCTTCTTGCAATAGCTTTTACTCTCGCAAATAATTCTTCAAAGTCAAAAGGTTTTACTACATAATCATCTGCGCCACTCTCAAATCCTTCAAGTTTATTCTTTTTTTCTGACAACGCAGTTAACATTATAATCCCTGCTGATGAATCTAGCTTTCTTATCTTTTTTGCTACTTCAGTTCCATCTATATCGGGAAGCATAATGTCTAATACAACAACATCAGGTTTAAACTCTTGATATTCAATTATAGCATCTTCACCATATTCACAAGTTTTTACTGTACAATTTTCATGCTTAAATTCAAGTTCAAGTAACCTTCTTAGCTTATCATCATCTTCAACTACTAAAATTTTCATTTTGCCTCATCACCTCATAAAGTAATATACCCGCACTAACCGAAACGTTAAGTGATTCTACACTATTTTTCATAGGAATTGTTATTAAAGCATCACATTTTTCTTTTACGTTTGGCCTAATTCCAGAGCCTTCATTTCCTAAAACAATAGCTATTGGTTTCCTTAAATCTGTTTTATAGTAAACTTTTCCATTAGTATCCGCACCGTATACCCATATTCCCATTTCTTTGATATTTTTTATAAAACGTGCAATATTGGTCGTTTTTATTATATTAATTTTAAAAATTGTTCCTACTGAAACTTTAACCACAGTTGGAGTAACTTGAACAGAATTATTTTTAGGTATTATTACTGCATCTGCACCACTTGCAACAGCTGTTCTTATTATTGCCCCAAAATTATGAGGATCTTGTAATTGGTCTAAAATTACTAAAAAGGGTTTTTCTAAACTTTCAATAATACTTTCATCCTTATACTCAAATTCTCCAATATCAATAACAACGCCTTGATGCTTTTCCGTATTACTTAACCTTTGCAGAACTTTCTTATTTGCAATTGTAAAAGGTAATTTTCTTTTTTTTACTTCCTCAATTAGATCTGTTAATTCTGCAGAGTTAGTATCCGAAAAGTAGATCATTCTAACTTTAGTATTTGTTTCAAGAATTTCTTTTAGAATATTTCTTCCATACACTTTCATTCTTTTGACTCCTCCCAGTACTTGTTCAGTTCATCAAGTGAAAGATCTTCAAATTTTTTACCATCTTTTTCGATCAATTTTTCCATTTTTTTAAATCTTTTTACAAACTTTTCAGTGGCTTTTCTCAAAGCAACTTCTGGATCAATCTTTAAAAATCTAGATAAATTCACAATTGCAAAGAGTAAATCTCCTAACTCGTCCTCAGCTTCTTCATCATTTTTTGCATTTTTCAATTCATCAATTTCTTCATAAACTTTTGAATAAACATCTTCAATATTATCCCAGTCAAATCCTACATTAGCAGCATTTTCTTGAATTCTCCTTGAAAGTGATAAGGCAGGCAATGAATAATTTATTTTACCTATTCTTGAAAAATCGTTTTCTCCCTTCTCTTGAGCTTTTATTTTTTCCCATCTTATGTAAGAAAAATCTTTCTCATTTCCAAACACATGCGGATGTCTCCTTATCAACTTTTCTGATATTGCATCGATAACATCATTAATCGAAAATTTTCCTTCTTCACTTGCAATCTGTGCATGAAAGATAACCTGAAGTAATATATCACCAAGTTCCTCCTTGAGATTATCGTAATTTTTATTTTTTATTTCTTCAATTAATTCATATGCTTCTTCAATTAGATAAGGTATCAATGAATCGTGAGTCTGCTTTTTGTCCCAATCACATCCATTGGGACCTCTTAATTGCTTCATTATATTAATTAATTTCTCAAACTTTTCCCCTGTTGTCGCCATAACTACCTCCTAATATATAATATTTCCAGAATTTCTTTATGAATAATATCGTTGGTATAGCAATTAATATTCCTATAAACCCGAAAAAGTCATTGAATATTAAAAGGCTAATTATGAGAACAAACCAATGAATCTTTAAATTGCTACTTTGAATTTTTGGTGCAAAAAACCAACTTTCAAGCTGATTTACAATTACCAATATTATAATTCCTAAAACTATACCTGTAAATCCTTTCGATGTCCAACCTAGCATTAACATTGGAATTGAAACAATTATTACACCAAGAAATGGTATAAAATCAGTTATAAACGATAAAATACCTAAAAAAAGGGCACCTTTTATTCCAAAAACAAAACAAAGAAATCCTACAGATATCCCTACAAATAAAGCAACCAATACTTGGCCACTTACAAACCTTTCAAAATCTTTGTAAAAACTCCTAAAAAAGTTATACCCTTTCTCTGGATTATACACAAAAAAACTTTTTAAATTTTTCTTCAAATATGCTTTTAAATTTGAAACAGCCAGTGTCGTGACTATTATAAGTATTCCCATTGTTATGATAGATGGAGTGTAAGAAAATAATTGGTTCAATACATTTAACGCAAAATTTGAAATTTGTTTATTAGAATTATTCAAAAAGTCAAGTATCCAGGAAGGCAGTTGTGGATTTCCATTTATAGAAATTTTTGAAAGTTCAGAAAATATCTTTTTTCCTTCTTCCAATATAACTGGTATAAATGTTATAAATGAATAAAAAATTAATGATAACATCAAAGTATATGAAATCACTTTAGAAAGATGTTTGTTTAACTTCTTTGATAATAATTTTGCAGGAACATCTATAACAATAGAAAAATAAAATCCTATTATAACTGCACCAAATACAAACGGAGAAAACTTTATTAATATCAAAAATAAAATAAAATATATTAGAATTAAAAATTTATCATCCATTTTTTAATCACCACTTTTTCTCCTTAGTTTATTTATAAAATTGCTAAAAAAAGAATTTTTTGATTCAACTTTTGAAATATGCGTTTCTTTTAATGGTGTTTCCACCAAATGTTTTACAAATAAATTTAGTATAGCATCTTTAGTAGAGTAAGATGGATACAGAATTTTACTGATAGCTTCTATCACTACTTTTAATGTAAAATCAAAGCTGTTTAATACATCTCTCTTTAGATAGATAACATTATCTTTAATATAATAAAAACTTTTTGAATCAATCCTTTCCAGCATGTTAGTTGATATTAAAACATTTATATCTTTATCTATTGTAGAAAGAAATTTCTTTAAGCTTTGAAAATTTTCTTTTTCTTTTTCAGAAAGTTTTTTCTCATCTATTATTTCAAAAACAAAATTTTTAGAATATTTTTCAAAATAATTTTGTATAGTATTGATTCTATTTCCAAGAATATCTCTTTCATTTAAAAGTTCTTCTTTTATTTCTTCGGGAATTTCTATAATTTTATACCCAGAATTTCTTGCATTTTCTAGTAAATGATTATACTGAACTATTTCTTTTTTAGTAATAAATAAATAGTTATTTAAAGCATTTAATAATTTTAGGGCATGAATTTGAACATCTTTCCATTTTATTTCATCATGTATATTTGTAGAATTAATAATCTCGTTTGCAAGTTTCATAGCAATTTCAGTATTTTCACAAAGTAAAAGTATATTTTTTAGCTTGTAGACAAACGCAGTTTTTTTAAATGGTAAGTCTAGATTCTCTAATTTCTTTATCATATTTTTTGTTGGATTTTTTATATTATAACTATACAGTAAGTTATCTTCCTCTGCAACTAAAATCCCCTTTACATAAATTTTTGATTTTTCATTTTTCTCGATTACTTCACCTTCAAAGTTCGATTCAATAACTTTTTCATTTGAAAGGTCTTTAATAAAATATTTGAGCCTTTCAAGAAATTTTTCATCTAAATCATTAAAAATAATTTTTCCTAACTCAATAACAGCCGGAGATTTATTAATATCAATTTTTTCCCCTTCGCTGTCAAGAATGATTACTTTGCCGTTGGACTTTAAAATATTTACAGGAATACATGAAGATGAAATAACTAATTTATTATTTTCAATAGCTATTTCATAATCTTCAAGTTTAGTAAAAACCTTTATTAAAGATTTAAATAATTCAGAAGTTATCATTTCTTGAAAATCAAACATTTAATCCCCCCTAGAACATAAAAATTATATCATAAAAAGTATGGTATAATTATTACGGGAGGTGAATTTATGAAAATCAAAAAATTATTAGTTATATTTGTTTTAGTTTTATCATTGATTGCTATTTCACAAACATACATTAACATTGGAACTATTGAAAGAAACAATGAAAAGTTTTTTGTTTATGAGCTTTCACCAGAATTTTCAATTGGACCAGTAACTATTGGAATAGGCTTTACCAGTTACTCTACTGATGTTGTTTATGGAGAAATGTATTATGGTATTCCTAGCTCCACACCAAGTACAAACATTTTGAATGCATTTGTCATAAATACCTTTGCATTAAATACTGATTTATTTGAATTTAGGTACGGGAAAGTAAAACCTGTTACTTTAGCTATGGGTTTCAATGTAAGAAAGTATGTTAATCCTAATACCAGAGCATTTGACATAACATTGAAATTTTCTGATCTTTCATTATATACACATTTGCCATATGAAATATCAAAATACATTCCATTTGAATTTTCAAGATCAGATAGTATATATATGGCAAGTTTAGGCTACAACTTAAGTCCCATATTAAAAATTGAATCTTACCTGATTACAGATGTTGATGCAACTGTAAGTTATACTGAAGATTCTTCAACACCAGTAAAATACGGTGGAGGAATTGCTACTTACATTCCTATTTTAAATTCCATTAAAATAGGCGGGGAAATTGCTGCTCAATCAGATGAAAGTTTTCAAAAAATTTCAAAAGGACTCTTTGCTGGAGTATTTGCAGATTTAGGATTAATAAATCCAATGGGTGGAATATACTACACGATGGATGGTTATATTCCGTTTTTGTTTAATAAAAAATATTCATTGCTTAAATTTAATAGCAATTTACCAAGCATGTCATCAACAGACAGCGCTTTAGGATATTTTGCAGGTGCAGATATTGATTTTGAACCTTATATAACTGGAGAATTTTATGTTTATGGATTACTAAAAAACAGTACACCAGTTGCCGAAGGAAATGTAAGAGTTATTCTTCCAGAACTAGGTAACTTCTCAGGACTTATCATTGACGGTACATATTTTGATGATTCACCATTTGAAGGTGGAAAATTGTTAGATGAAAATACAGAAGCAATTTTAAGACTTTCTTACCCATTAATTGGAAATAACTTCGTTGCCGGAATTCAATATAAATGGGAAAGTGATGAGTGGTTTAAGAGCATATTTATAAGTAGCGTAAGTAGTTTTTAAAATTAAAATTTAATAATAAAGCTCAACTTATTAGGCCCCATTCCTATATGTTCTAGAATGGGGCTTTTTAAATTTATCTCCAAAATATAAATTTCCTAAATCAGTTATCAATTAGGTTCTAAATATGACAAAGTTTGAATTATTTATTACGCCAAAATATCATTTCTGAACAAATTACTTATGATTAATGACCCTGGCCAATGTAAAAAATAGGTTAAATTAGAATATAAAAAAAGGGCTACACCTGCTAAAATTATTTTTGTACTAAAAATAATCTTTATCAAGGAGGTGTAGCCCCTGAAAAATATTCACTTCAATATTATTTTACCACAAAAATTACTCAATAAAATATCTAATCTTGTCTTTGACAAATCTAAAAGTATGTATCTAAGAAAGTATCCTGATCATATTTTTGTTTTAATTTTATCTCTTATGTATTTAACTAATATTCAATCTATGAGAAGACTATATGCTTATCTTTTAGATGGAAGAATAAAAATAAATAACCTACCTTCTAGGCAAACAATACACTATAGATTGAAAAGATTATCAAAAAAGAAAGTGAGTAAGAAACTAAAAAGACTTTTTAGTACACTGCTAGTTATTGACAGTAGTGAAATTAGAGGAAAGAAAAAGAGACTTCATCTATTATATGAAGCAAATGCAAAAGTGTTATTAGATTTTGAAATAGGAAATAATAGAGAAGTAGAACATGCAGAAGTTATGTTAGAAGAAATAGAAGGTTCGATATTGTTAGCAGATAGAGGGTACTGGCAATGGGAGTTTATTGAAAAAATGAAAGAAAAGATGAAATTATATGTAAGACCTAGGGGAAGAAAAGGGAAAGAATTTATGGAAAGAGAAATAAATAGGTTGATATATAGCAAAAGATGGGAAATAGAATGGTATATAGAAAGGCTGAAGCAGAGGATAAAGATGAGAGGAATGAATGAAAGGACGCTAAAGGCAGAGATTACATATATGTTACTAGGTCAGCAGTTAACAATGTTAATAGACGCACTCTCTGCTCATCCAAAAATGATTAGATTGATTGAAAAATAATTTTTACATTGGCCAGGGTGTATTAAATCATAAACATGACTTAATCCATAAAGCTGTCGGATGGATGCTACGTGAAATAGGAAAGAGAGATAAAAAACTTGAAGAAGAATTTTTAAAAAAATACTATAAAAAAATGCCAAGAACAATGCTAAGATATGCCATTGAAAAATTTCCTGAAGAACAAAGGCAAAAAATTCTTAAAGGAATATGGTAAAATTTGTATTTCAAAAAATCTATTTATAGACAAACAAAACAAAAGCCCCATAGTCGGGGCTTTCTGACTTAAAAAAATTAATTTTTAATCAATCTCTGAAAAACAAATAAAACTGGTGGCGAGGGACGGAATCGAACCGTCGACACGTGGATTTTCAGTCCACTGCTCTACCAACTGAGCTACCTCGCCACCTCTATGAATTTATGGTGGGTGCGGCAGGACTTGAACCTACGACCTCCTGCTTGTAAGGCAGGCGCTCTCCCTCTGAGCTACGCACCCTTTTATTTTCTGGCGCCCCCAACGGGATTCGAACCCGTGCCTCTGGCTTGAAAGGCCAGTGTCCTAGACCGCTAGACGATGGGGGCTTATCACTTCAAGATTTCCTGTTTATTTTCTTTTCAATTTCGCGAGCAACCGATAATTATCATATCAAAAAACATTTCCATTGTCAAGCAGAAATTTTGTAACTTTTCTCTGACAAGTAAAAAAATATGTTGTTAATATAAAAAATATCTCTTTATCATATTTATAGAATTTATGGTAAAATAAATATGACATATTTTTTCAGAGGTGATTAAATGGCAAAAGGCACTGATATAATTGTAGCAATAATGATTGCTGCTATTGTTTTATTAATGATTCTTCCAATCCCTGGTTTTTTATTAGACTTTTTTCAACTTTTAAATCTTTCTCTTTCACTAATAATCCTTTTTTCAACAATGTATATTAGAAAAGCACTCGAACTTTCTTCATTCCCTACAATATTGTTAGTTATAACATTGTTCAGGCTTGGATTAAATGTAGCTTCTACAAGATTAATATTACTTCAAGGCCCAAAATTTTCTGGTAAAGTTATCAGAGCTTTTGGTGACTTTGTCGTTGGTGGTAATTATGTCGTTGGTCTTGTAGTATTTTTAATACTTGTCATAATTCAATTTATAGTAATTACTAGAGGTTCAGAAAGAATTGCAGAAGTTGCAGCAAGGTTTACACTTGATGCAATGCCTGGAAAGCAAATGAGTGTTGATGCAGATTTAAACGCAGGTTTAATTACAGAAGATGAAGCAAGAAAAAGACGTGAAGAAATAAGAAGAGAAGCTGATTTTTATGGAGCAATGGACGGTGCTTCAAAATTTGTAAGAGGTGACGCAATAGCTAGTATAATAATAGTTCTTGTAAATATAATTGGTGGCTTAATTATAGGAATATTGACCCACAAAATGACTGTATCTGAAGCTGCTCAAACATTTACTCTATTTACAGTAGGTGATGGACTTGTAACCCAAATTCCTGCTTTAATGGTTTCTACTGCAACTGGTATATTAGTATCAAGGGCAGCTTCAGAAGATAATCTTGGAAATGAATTAGTAAGAGAATTAAGCGGCGAAAAAAAGGTAATAATCCTAACTGGATTTATCCTTATATTCCTTGGAATCTTTACTCCTATTCCTTTTTCTGCTGCAATTTTAGGAACATTATTTATGATCACCGGTTTCTTAATTAAAAGCACAACAGAACCTCAACTTGAAAGCGTTGGTGGTAGTGCTGAAATTCCAACAGCTCAAGCACCAAGTGGACCTATTTTAACTACTCCACAGGAAGTATCAGAAATTTTGCAAACTGATACTGTAGAAGTTGAGATTGGATATGGTCTTATACCTCTTGCTGATACATCTCAAGGCGGAGATTTATTAGAAAGGGTAACAATGGTAAGAAAACAAATTGCATATGAATTAGGATTAGTAATATCGCCAATAAGGGTACGTGACAGTGTCTTATTAAAATCAAACGAATATGCTATATTTATCAGAGGAGCACAAGTTGCAAAATATGAATTAATGCCTAATAGATTACTTGCAATCAATCCAGGAACAGTTACTGAAAAAATACCAGGAATCGAAACAAAAGAGCCCGCTTTTGGACTCCAAGCATTTTGGATTGATGAAAGTAAAAAAGAAGAAGCTAGTAGGTTGGGGTATACCGTCGTTGACCCTCCAACAGTTTTTGCTACACACTTAACAGAAGTACTAAAAAGAAACGCTCATGAACTACTAGGTACAAGAGAATTTGAACTACTTGTTGAAGGCTTAAGAAGTAAATTTGAAAAGCTTGTAGATGATCTGTTTAATGTATTAAAACCATCTGATGTAAAAAAAGTTCTTCAGAGATTATTAAAAGAAGGTATTCCTATAAGAAATCTTTCTTTAATATTTGAAACTTTATTAGAATATGGTGAACAAACAAAAGATGTAATTTATTTGACAGAAAAAGTAAGAAAGGCTATGAAAAGACAAATTATTACACCTTTAATATCACCAGATGGTATTTTACATGCAATTGCTATTGATAATGAGCTTGAAAAAAATTTGGTAAATCTTGTAAGAGAAAGCGACACTGAAAGATACCTTGACCTAAACCCAGAAATTATGAGAGAATTAATTGAGTCAATTTCTAACTCTCTAGAAAATATTATGAAAAAAGGATATAATCCTGTTTTAATTTGCTCATCCTCATTAAGACCACTTATATCAGATTTACTTTTAAAATTTATCCCTGGAGTTTATGTAATATCATATGATGAAATCCCAGAAAATGTTTCCATGCAAATCGAAGGAGTGGTTAGATTATGATAGTTAAAAAATATGTTGTAAAAGATATAAAAGAAGCACTTGAGAAAATTAAAATTGAGCTTGGAAAAGATGCAGTAATTTTAGGAACAAGAAAAATTAAAAAAGGTGGTTTTTTAGGTATAGGGGCTAAAACTTTCTTGGAAGTTACTGCTGCTGTTGAAGAAAAAGAAGTAGAAAAGCAAAAACAAAATGAAAACAAACAAATATATCAGTTACAAGAACTATTATCAAAAAATTCTAAAACTACAACTTCTAGTTCTGAACTATCCGAAATTAAAAAAATGATGTATGAACTAAAAACGATGGTTTCCAGCCAAAAGCCGGACAATGAACCCGAATGGAGTAAAGATCTAAGAAAATCTTTGTCATTTCATGATGTTAATTTTGAAATCATCGAAAAAATTATTGAATATATAAAAATAAAATATGGAAGTATAGACTTCAATGACGAAAATAGTAGGTTCGTACTATCTGAAGTTTTTTTGCCATTTATAAAAACTGAAGTTCCAGATTTAAATGGAAAGGTAATGTTTGTTGGTCCAACGGGTGTTGGAAAAACTACAACACTTGCAAAGCTTGCAGCAAAAATGTCAATTAATAACCACAAAAAGGTTGGAATACTTACTCTAGATACATATAGAATAGCTGCAACTGAACAATTAAAAACTTATGCAACACTGATGGATATTCCAATGAGAGTAGCATATACTCCAAAAGAAGCAAAAATTGAACTTGAAGCAATGTCTGATTTTGACCTTGTTTTCATAGATACAGCAGGAAGAAGCCAAAAAAATGATCTACAAATGAATGAAATTAAAGCAATGTCAGAAATTATAAACCCAGACTTTATTTTTTTAGTTGTAGGAATGCAGTATAGAAGTAATGACGTAGAGTTAATTACCAAAAAATTTTCAGCAGTTTCTCCAACACATGTAATCTTAACAAAAATGGACGAAACATCTTCTTTAGGACATTTCTTAAATATAGGTCATTATATAAATAGGCCAATAATCTTTGTCACAAATGGTCAAAGAGTTCCCGATGATATTATGGAAGCGAACAACAAAGAACTCTCTATAATCTTGTCCAGAGAGGTGCTAAATTATGTTAAATCAAGCAAGCAATTTGATTAATCTTGAAAATGTGGTTTTAATTGGTAGTGGAAAAGGCGGAGTTGGGAAAACATTAATTACAGTGAACCTAGCTATTGTTTTAAAACAGTTAGGGTATAAGGTATTAATATTTGATTTAGACGTTGGTTTTACAAATTCTGATGTTCTTTTAAATGTTCACCCACAATATTCTATAAATGATCTATTACTAAATAAATGCGAAAGGGAAGATGTAATCTGTTCAACAGAATATGGTGTAGACCTTGTAAGTGTAGGAAGTGACATTGAATCGATTTTCAACTTTAATCCAGAAAATATTAAAAACTTTTACATAAAATTTGCACAAATTGCAAAAGATTACGATTTTACACTCATAGATCTTCCACCTGGCTATAATAACAACTACGCTCCGTTTTTTAATAGTGCTACACACACTATTACAATCACCACTACACATCCTACTTCTCTTGTAAACTCATATACTTTTGTTAAAATTTTAATACACAAAGGTGTCCCATCTTCTAACATACACTTAGTTGGAAATAACATCGAAAATTATAACGAATCTCTTGAAAATCTTAAACGTTTTTCATCGGTTTTAGAAAAGTTTACAGGAGAAAAAATGGGATCACTAACAATTATCAAAAGACATAATCTTGTAGAAAAA
The DNA here is from genome assembly GCF_003990895.1 of Thermosipho globiformans. Classification (NCBI taxonomy): domain Bacteria; kingdom Thermotogati; phylum Thermotogota; class Thermotogae; order Thermotogales; family Fervidobacteriaceae; genus Thermosipho; species Thermosipho globiformans. The sequence goes on along the minus strand of NZ_BHXD01000001.1, from coordinate 254,473 downwards.
AGTGTTTTTAATAGAAAACCTTTTGTCATTGATCACCCTAAAATACAACCAACTTTTGCCCTATACAGAATTGCATCTATATTAACAAAAAAAGATATTTCCTACAAAGAAAACATATTAGACAAAATTCTCTCTTTTTTCAGGAGTGATCATGAATGACCATTATTGAATTTATAAATAAAAACTTGAGTGGTATATATTTATTAGCAAAGGATCATAATAAAAATGATTATCAAGTAAGACTAATTAATATCCAAAAAAATGGAATTGTTGAAATAGAAAGCAATGATCAGTTCAATATTGGAAAAACCTTGCAATTAAATATTCCAGTAAAAGAGGCTCTATTACTTATTGTTGGTGAAGTATTTGATATTAAAGAAAAAAGATATTTTTTAAAAACTCATGAAAAAGTCGGAATAATTCAAAGGCGCAAAGAAAAAAGATATCCATATTTTAAAAGAGCTATTTTTTCTAATAACAAATTACTTATAATTGATGTCTCAAAATCTGGAATGCAAATTTTTTCAGAAAAAGAAATGGAATTAAAATCAAGTTATGAAATAACAATCGACGATAAAAAAATTAATATTATTCCTATGTGGAGAATATATGAAGAAGAAATATATAGAATTGGATGTAAAGTCTCCAATGAATCCTTAAACTTATGGAATAACATACTAAATATTTAGAAAGGGTGCAACAAATGGCATCATATGTAACAAATATTCCTGTTGAAAAGGCATTAAAAATTGGCCTTCCTGGAGTTGTTGAAATTACAATGGTAAAAGAATTAGAAGGTACTTATAAAACATCCATTGCCGATATGGAACTTTCAAAAAGATTAATTTACCTGTCTATACCTACATACAAAGGCAGGATGATTCCTATACCAAAAGGTGTAAGAATGAACGTCAAAATATTTGATAAAAGTTCTATGTTTTCATTTACAACTGTTTCCCTGGGAGTTATAAAAAGAGATAATCTTTACATGCTTCCTGTGATTGCGCCTGATGAAGTTAAAAAAACAGAAAGAAGAAAATTCAAAAGAATCCCATTATATGTATATGGAATTTTAAAAAAATCATTGGATGAAAATTCAGAAGCTATACAATTTTTAACAAAAGATTTTAGTGCTGGTGGAATTAAATTTGTTACAAATACTATCTTAAATGAAGGAGATATAATATATGTAACTCTAAATCTTGATGACGAATTACAAATAGAAAATCAAAAAGCAAAAATTGTAAGAGTAGATCAAAAAACAGAAGAAGGATATCAATATGGAGCCCAGTTCATAGACGTTCCTAGGCAACTTGAAAATAAAATGGTAAGGTTTGTTTTTCAAAAAGAAATTAAGGCAAAAAAATAGGAGGGATTATAATGCTTGAAAAATTAAACGACTCTCAACTTGATTTTTTAAAGGAAATAGGAAATATTGGTTCTGGAAATGCTGCTACCGCGCTTTCAACCATGATTGGAAAAAAAGTAGATATATCTGTCCCTTCGACAAAGGTTGTACCTATTTCCCAAATTCCTTTTATTTTTGAAAATCCTGAAGAAATAGTTTGTGCAATAAAAATGAAAATGAGAGAAGATGTTGAAGGTGAAATCCTTTTAATCCTGAACTCTAAAACAGTAAAAGAAATAACTAAAATATTGACTGGAAATAGTTTAGAAGATATTACTAGTCTTGATGAGTTTTCCTCTTCAATGCTTAAAGAAATTGGAAATATAATGTGTGGTTCATATGTTACAGCACTTTCAGGATTTACAGGTTTCTTTATAAACCCAGATCCACCTGAGCTTGCCGTTGATATGATTAGTGCAGTTTTGGCCGAAGTATCTTTATCTGTATCAACAACTGAAGATTACATTCTGTTGATTGAAACCTCAATAAAAATTGAAGGCATAGACAAAGAATTAACAGGATACCTGCTTTTACTCCCAAATGAGGAATCATTGGAAAAAATACTTAAAAAATTGGGGATGTGGAATTAATGCCGATCAAGTCAAAGAAAATTATTGGTATAGGAGATTATGCCATTGGTGATAAAAATACGATTCTTGTAACGTTAGGCCTTGGATCATGTGTGGGTGTATGTATAAGAGACAAAAATAAATTGATAGGTGCAATGGTACATGTTATGTTACCTGACAGCGACGGGAAAGAAGTTAACAAACCTGGAAAATATGCAGATACCGGGATTAAAATAATTGTTGAAGAACTCAAAAAATTAGGCGCAACTACATTTGAAGCTAAAATCGCTGGTGGGGCTTCTATGTTTGAAAAATCAGCAATGGATGTGGGGAAAAGAAATGTGGAAGCTGTCAAAAAATGGCTTTCAAAATTTGGAATTCGAATTGTTTCCGAAGACACAGGCGGGAATCGTGCAAGAAGTATTGAATATGATATAGAAACTGGAAAATTAATGGTAAGGAAAGTTAAAACTGGTGAAAACGTGGAGGTAATTGAAATTTGATAAATAAAGAAGCATTAGTAAGAGAATATCTACCATATATAAAAAAAATTGCATACGATTTGAAAAGAAATCTTCCTCACAACGTGGAAGTTGATGATTTGATACAGGAAGGTTTAGTTGCGTTTTTACAAGCTATAGAAAAATTTGACCCTAAAAAAGGAGCAAAATTAAGGTCATATTTGCTTACTCGTGTAAAAGGAGCAATGTATGACTATCTTAGAAAAATCGACTGGATGCCAAAAAATTTAAGACATGATATAAAATTAGTTGAAGATGCAATTATAAATATGGAGTCTGACAGTAATGATATAGATTTTGAAAAAATAGCTAAAATTACTAATTTGCCTATTGAAAATGTTAAGCGTGCCTACAATGAATTAACTAGAAAACAACTTCTAATGTTAGATAGCTACATTTCTGATGATTCTGAGCTAATTGATAAAATTGCTTCAGATGAAAATCCTTATTCATATGCAATTAACGAATTATTAAAAGAACAACTTATTGAGGCGATAAAAAAATTAGACGATAAGGAGCAGTTGCTACTAAGCCTTAGATTTGAACATGAACTTTCACTAAAAGAAATCGGAAAAGTTTTAAATGTCACAGAATCCAGAGTGTCTCAATTACTTGCTAAAACATTAGCAAAGTTAAAGAAATATTTAGGGGGGGAATAATATGGACCCTATTGAATTACATCCAATTTATACAAGAGCAAGCGTAGAAAAATCTGCTCACTTTAGTAATTTACAAAATTATGCAAATGTTTTATCAGAAATTAATGCAAATCAATTAAAAGAAAAAATAAAAAGAGAACAAAGTTCGCCAAAAGTTGTTGAAAAAACATCAAGCAATTTAATCAAAAATTCTACTGAAAAAAATGAAAGTAAGAACAATCAATTTTATAATAAAAAAGGAAAGAAAAATAAAACAAAAGAGGATATCATCAAAACTGAAAATAATCATATACTGGATGTGAGAATTTGATCGGTTATCTTTCTGTAAAAAAAATACTAGATAAATACATTGGTGGAATATTAATAATCAATGATAAAGGGATTCCTGTGGAATTTAAATACACAGAACCAATTATCCCCACAGCAATACAAAAAATCATATATGGTTCTTCGCTAGAAGAGTACCTTAGTACAGAGATAATTGGTAAAACACTAATTGAAAAAATTGAAAATAAACCAGAAATTATATTTGTTGACAGTCAAGAACTATTATCACTCGAGAATGTAGTTTTTTTAGCTGAGCTTAAAACTCCTGCTGAAGAATCATTGGAAATAAATAATAGATATTTTAAAATAATACCATTAAAGGAAAATATTAAAAGCATCTTAATTGATATATCCGAAAAAATAGATATTACCGAACCTTTTTCAAGGCTTGAAAAGGCGCTGAATTACGTATGCGAATCATAAAAAATATTGTAGAAACATTAAAAATGGAACTTGGATTTATAAAAGTTAATAATCTTGACCTTGAATTGTCGGCAAATGCTTCCGAAAACTCGATAAATTTGAGTACAAAAACTTTAGATAAAACATTAAGAACAAATGTCCTAAGCCTGGAATTTGAAAGCAAAGCGAATGTAAAAAATGAAGTGATAGAAAAAAATATTATTCAAATAAAAGATATCGCGTTTTCTGGGAAAAATTTAAAGCTAAACGAACTATCCTTTAAAAACTTTACCAAAGTCAAAAATCAAACCTTAATATTTAACATTCCCAATTGTACTAAAACACCAATATTGATAAAGAATATAAAAATCAATAAAACTGGTGAGTTCAAAGTCAAAATTAATAAAAATTATATTTCTCCTATATATACTATAACATTTCTTCCTACACCTTCTGTAAAGAAAGAAAAAATTTTAAAATTATTGAAAAATATTATCGCCAATTATAAAAATAGTGATATAAAATTTGTCGGTTATTACAAAAATATTCCTATAGGATATGCCTATAATATAATAATCACAGATAGAAAATTAATATTACATGTTAAAAGTAAGGGAAAAGATATTTCGAAAGATATTGTTGTTTTTAAAATTGGGGAAAAATATAAATTGGAGGTTATTGAAGATTGATTTATGATCCAGAATATTTCTCAAGACTTACAACTTTAAAAGGAAAAAGAAAAGTAATTTTTGATATTCTAAAAAGTATTAAACATATGAATTCAAACAACTACAAAATATTAATTAATAATTTAGAAAATAAAAAACTAAAAGAAAAATTAAAAAAAACAAATATAAATTATTTTATCGTTTATACCTCAAACCTATTACATGGAAGTGGAAGCATAATATCCAGACTAAAAATGTTTAAAGAAATAAACATAGAGCCAAACGAAATTGGTGAAATATTATTTTGGGCTAACCCTAAAAAGTTTCCATTTCCAGATACATCTGAAAATTACGATAAAAAATATTTTGAACAAAAAAATAAACTACTAAAAAAATATAAGGTATCAGATTTTCTCGAATTATATGTTATCGAAAGTCTTAATAAAGAAACTTTCTTAAATGATATTATTTCTGAAATAAATTCAATTACTTTTTACAATTTAGATAGAATTAATTGGCTCAGAGAAATTATATATGAACTTGATCCTATTTCAAAACAAAAAATTAGAGAAAAAATATCAATTCATCCATATTTAAAAAGAGCGCTTTTTTCAAAACCAATAAGCCCTGTAATTTTAGATGGCAATAACATTGCTTTTTGGTCTAGACCACCGTCTACAAAAAACATTTATAGCCTTCTAGAGTCTCTTTCAAAAAACAAGGATTTTTACTTTCCATTCTATATTGTTTTTGACAAAAATGCTAAATATATCTTTAAAAATGATAGTATATTTAATTTACCAAACGTATACTTTCATTCACCAGCAGATGAATTGATTATTTCACTTGCTAAAGCAAAAAAAGGAAAAATCATATCAAAAGACAAATTCAGAGATTGGGATAAAAATATTAAAAAGTTGATTTTAGAAATCTAATTTTTTAACAAAAATATCCGGCTCTTTTCCATCTTTATAAACTGAAAAGAATAAAAGGCCATCACTTACTGTAGGATAAAATACATCATAATTAATATCACTAGTTAAACATGTAACACTAGATGTATCCAAATCTTTCATCCAAATCCTATATATTCCATCCCTGTTAGATGTGAAAATTAATTTGTTTTTATAGATAACTGGATCGTGCTCATTATAAAAACTATCTTCCACTTTTAAATTTTCTCCATCAACATATTTATATATACCAAAATTTGCACCATTTAAAGATGTATAATATATATCTCCATCATAAACAAATGGTGTAAAAACCATATCTCCATAAACACCTAAAATCTGCTTTTTACCATTATAAATGTTTGCCATTATCATTACATTCCCTTTTTCAGTATCTTGTATATATAAAACGTTATCATTATCATACCACACAGGAGTATACGATGGTAAATTACTGTCAGAAATCTTTTTAATTTTTTTTGAATAATCATTAACCCCAAAAGGCATGGTATAGATACTCCAGTTTCCATGCAATGAACCTTGAAATAGTACCATTTTCATATCCGATGAAAACCTTGGATAGTACTCACTACTACCCCAAACAGGCAACAGTGTAATTTTCTCATTTTGAATATCAATATATGCTAAATTTCTATTCCCGCCTAATCTATCAGTTATATAAAGAAATTTTCCATCTTTAAAATCTCCATATTCATCAACACCTGGATAAAATGTTAATCTTAAATAATTGTCAAAATCTCTTTTTTTAAGTTTATTTATTGAAATTTTTTCTAGAGGATAATAAACTATTTCCTCTAAAAAAGTACTATATTTTTTATAACCATTTGGAGAATAAACACTACTGACAACATAATCAAAATCCTCGTATGTTGCCTTATATAAATTATTAGTTGAATCATAAGTTAAATAGAGATTTACATAATAATCGCATGTTACATCTGATGAAGAATTAATAAATTTCACATAATCCTTATATTCACTATACTCTTCATTTATAAGATTACTTGCATCAACAAGCAAATCATATGTTTCTGTACTGTAACTAGTTACTACACCAATAGTATAAGAAAACAAAATATACGAAATAAAGGAAAAGGCTAAAATTAACACTTTTTTCATGTTTCATCCTCCAATATTTTTTTTAATTCTCCTTCTTCATTAATTGACGGGTTATCTAATTTTCTACAATATAACTCATTCATAACTTTTCCAATTTCAACAGAATTTTTCACATTCATTTTTTCTTTTAAATAATTGCCTGAAATGCTAAGCTTTGTTGAAAAAACCCTTTTTAAATATTCTACAAAATATTCTTTGGAATCCTCTTCGTCAATATATGACATTATATGAGCAGCTGTCTCAGCTGAAGGTTTACCTATTACTTTATAAATATCTGAAAACCTTATTTTATATTTTATCATGTTTAAAAGAGGAGGTAATCTAGTTTCTGTTGCTTTTATCTCATCTATAAATTTTTTAGGAATACCATACTTTTTGATAACCTGTTTTAATGTATCAATATCATAGTATTCTAGCAAAATTCTCAGTAATGAATAAAAAATATTAATCTTTTTATATAATTCTCTTATAATCCTAAGGTTATTAAACAAATTTTCTAACTTTTTTTTCATAACACTTGTAAAATAGGTTTTAGGAAATATATGTTTTAAAATCTTTAGCTGTGCTAATCTCTTAATTGCATTTAATGGCTCTCTTTCTCCTAGAATTTTTTCTAATTCCTGTCTTATCCTTTGTCCACTAACTTTTTCAAGAAAACCTCCATTGAGTGTTTCATGTAAAATCCTTAATGTTTCTTCTTCTATTTTAAACCCAAATCTCTGTTCAAACCTTACAGCTCTAATTATTCTTGTTGGATCTTCAACAAAGCTTAATTTGTGCAATACTCTTATTAAACCTTCTTTTAAATCTTTTCTTGAATCGAAAAAATCATAAAGTAATCCAAATTCTTTAGTATTTAATTTTATAGCCATTGCATTAATAGTAAAATCACGACGATATAAATCTTTCTTTATGGTACTAATATCTACTTGCGGCAAATCAGCTGGCTTTTCATAATATTCTGTTCTAGCAGTTGCTATATCAATCCTAAAACCATCTTTAAAAAATAGTGACGCTGTCAAAAATTTTTCATGTTCTACCATCTTAGCTCCTAATTGCTTGCTTGCATATTTTGCAAATTCTAATCCGTTTCCTTCAACTACAATATCTATATCATAATTTTCTAATCCTAAAAGTAAATCCCTAACAAAACCTCCAACCACATAAACGGGCATTTTTTTATCTTCACCATAGCTTCCAATAAGTCTTAAAAGATTTAGTATCCGACTGGGGATTCTTTCAACCATCAAATGTTTAACATCTTCAAATTTTAGTGTTGATTCTTTTCCTTTTTTTAACTCTTTTTCATCAAGGTTTAGTAAATCTGATCGAGTAATTATTCCAACCAAAATATTATTTTTATTCAAAACAGGTATCCTACCAACATCGTTTTCAAGCATTAGTTTTCTAACCTTAAAAACTGGATCATCTTCATACACAGTAACTAGTGAAGTAGTCATTATAGACTTTACCGGACGTTCTGAAAAACCATGCCTTATTGCCTTATCAACTGCTTTTCTTGTAACAATACCAACTAATTTATTACCTTCTATTATTGGGAAGCCTCCATGTCCTGTCAAATTCATCATCTCATACACTTTCCCAATGCTCTCATGAGAAAAAACTGTCCTAACAGGTGATGTCATTATATCCTTTGCTTTCTTAGAAAAATTTATAAATTTTGGAAGAACATTTTTTAATCTATAAATTACCTCATCTAAAGAAACATTTTGAAGAGCTGCAGAGCCAGCTTTTTCGTGCCCATTGCCACCAAAATATTGCATTATTTTCTTTATACTAATATCATCGTTCTTTGTTCTTCCCACCAAAAAGACCTTTTTTCCCATTCTCACTACAACTATTAAAGTTTCTAAATCTTCAAATTCCCAAAGCTTATATGTAATTACATTCAATCCACCGATAAATTTCTCAATCTCTGATTTAGCAATTGCAATTTTGTAATCATATACATTAAAAGTTTCAACATTTTCACTTAACAAATGCAGTAATTCTTTTTGTTCACTATTTAACTCAAAACTTATAAATTCCTGAACCCAATCAAGTCTTGCACCATTTTCTAGCAAAAATTTTGCTGCTTCAAGATCCTCAGCAGTTGTTGTATCATACAAAAAATTACCAGTATCCTCATATATTGCAATTAAGAATAGAGTTGCTTCCTCTGGAGAAATATCTATACCATTTTCTTTTATTTTTAAAACAAAATAACTCGTTATTGCCCCAATTTCAAAGCTATTTACTTCTATTTTTTCATCTATTAACTTCAATTTTGGATGATGATCATACGCAACTATCTTAGTATCATCAGTTACTTTTTCTAAAATCTTACTTCCAATTCTATCTAAACTTGCCGTATCCACAAGAACAAGCTCTTTTAAATTTTCATTGATTTCCACATCCCTTAAATATTTAAATTCAAATAATCTTAAAAATTCTTCAAGGTTTTGTTGAAATCTTCCACTAACTACTATTTCAAATTCTGGATTTATTTTTTTAAATGCATATGCAGACGCAAAACCATCAAAATCAGGAGTTCTATGTGGAGTAACTATTTTCAAAATATCACTTCCCGCTTTTTTAAAACATTCACAGTCGAAGTTACAATTTCAACATCACCATTAACTGTCAAAAGGGCATAGAATAATTCACTTCTTCTTTGAAATTTTTTGCCATGCATTTTCTCTACAACCGGTTTCCAAGAGCCACAATTGATATAATACTTTGGTTTATTTGATACGTTAAAGATATTAAACGTATTTTTGTGAATGTGTCCCATAATAACTCCATTGACTTCTTCTATATCATTCCTATAGTCATACCCTATAAAATGTTTTTCATAATTAATCTGGCCTTTTAATACCTTTTTAGCCTTTTTTATCAAATAATCCGTTCTTTTAAATTTTCTCAAATTCATTATTACTCTTACAATTATCTCTCCTAATTTTATACCTCCAAAATTGTTCAAAAATACTTTTGAAAAATTACTCCAAAAAGGATAATTGGTTTTCATCCATTTCTTTGCTTCAAGGCTTTTCATCATTCCTAAAAATTCTTCCATCCAAAATCTCAAAAGATCAATTCCTAAGTCATACTTCTTAGAAACTATCTCAAACCAATCAAATAAATCAAGAGTAGGACGTACATTATCATAATCCCTTAAAACTTCACTTGGTACCTTACCATAAACCTTTTCATCAAAATTTTTTATCATATATCTGACAATATATTCACCAAGCGGTGGAAGTATTTTTCCAGTTGTTTTATCTACAGCAAATTTATTTACTGGATCAAACTGATTACCGTGGATAACTAACATTTTTAAAGTTTCGTCATAGTGATATGGCTTTATAGTTAAATTTGGAATTTTCTCTAAAAGCTTTTCCAACAAACCCTTATTTTTATAAATATAATAATCATGATTTCCAATTATATAAAAAATTCTATTACCGTTTTTAGCAAATTTTCTTAAGCTCGAAAAAACTTTTGGATGTTTTAGCTCAATTTCTTCTATAATATCAGAACTAACGCTCTGAATAGATTCTTCATAATTAAGCAAATCAAAATCTAACTTTGAACTACTTTCAACCAGTTCAAATCCATCTCCTACTATAAATAAATCCACATTTGAAAAATCGGAAAAATCTAACATCAACTTTTCAAAATGCTCGTCGTGTTCAAAATCATCCTTTGCGCTTCCATTTCCTATGTGTAAATCACTCAAAAATAGGTACCTTTTCATTCTAATTCACCTTCATAATTTAAATAGTTTATCAGGCTTTACAATATGAACATCGATGTTTTTTAATTCTTCTTTAAAATCTTCTAGAAAACGCTCAGGTCTTTTTCCATATCTTCCAGAAATGTGATACAAAATTAACGTTTTAATTTTGGTATCTTTAATTAAATCAATAATGTCTTCAAGAACCGCATGATTTTTATATTTTCTATCTTCCTTCCTAAAAAATGTACATTCATGAAATAAAATATCCGTATCAAAAACATCCTCTTTCTTTAAAAGATAAGTATCACCAGATACTGTTAAAATTTTCTTTTCAAACTTTTCAGAAACATAATCACTTCCATGCTTTCTTGAAAGTTCCGCAATTTCTTTTTGACTCAAACTTTGAAATTCTTTTTTTAATCTTTTTCTTACCTCATATAAATGATAACCAAAACTTTTTTCACTGTAAGTATGAACTACAGAAAATGCTTTAATGTACTTTGGCTGATTTCCTTCTCTTAAATAAACAATTTGACCATCTTTTAGTGGAAATACATTTAAATTAAACCTTAAATCAGAATTCATCTTTTTAATAAATTTCAAATATTCTTCTATTCCCCTATTTCCTATTGGATAATAAATGTTTAATTCCTTTTCTCTATCTCCCATTGCATTATTTCTAGTATTAATTAAAGCCCATAATCCAGAAATATGATCAACATGACCATGAGTTAAAAATATATGCTTAATAGCATATATTTTATTATTTAATAAAGTTGCAACTCCTTCACCAGCATCAAATAATATTCGCTCAGGTGAATAATAAATCCAAGTTGTATATAAGGCTTTTGAATATGCTATTATATTCAATTTTTACCCTCCTGAACTACTTCTACTTTAATTTTTCCAGTAACTCCCTCTGGTAACTTTACTGTTATTTCATATAAGCCAAGCTCTTTTATTGGTTTATTCAAAACAATATGTTTTTTGTCAATATCTTTTCCCGTTTTTTCAGAAATTGCCTTAGCAATATCCGCATTTGTAAGTGCCCCAAATAATTTCCCACTTCCACCAGTTTTTACAGGTATTTTGTACAAATGTTGTTGTAAAAGCTTTAGCAGCTCTTCACTTTCTTGCTTTATTTTTTTCTTTTCTTCTTCCTCTTTCATTTTTTGTGCTTTAAGTTGTTTTAAAACAGCAGGAGTAGCTTCTAACGCTAAACCCTTTGGAATAAGAAAATTTCTAGCGTATCCATCAGATACATTCTTTACTTCTCCTTTTTTACCAATTTTTGCAACATCCTTTAATAAAACAACTTTCATTTAAATCACCTCCGAAAATCTTTTATTACTATTCTATCGTTTCCTGAATAATCCTTAATTACATTCCATCCCTTTTCTCTAAAAAAATCACCTTGATCATGTCCTATTTCCATAATTACAATCTTTCCTTGTAAATCGTAGCTGCTTAAAAATTCTCTATAAAAATCTAAACCATCTTCTCCTCCAAATAAAGCTTCCTTGGGTTCGAACATAACTTCCTTTTGAAGGTCTGAATTATTTTTAACATAAGGAGGATTTGATACAATAAGCTCAATTTCATCATATTCATTTTTGAATGGTTCTAAAAATTTACCTAATCTTAAATCTAATCTATCGAGTACATTGAACTTTTTTGCATTCTTTTTTGCTATTTCCAAAGCTTTTTTCGAGATATCCGTCCCAAAACCAACACAATTTCTTTCAAGTAATATAGAAATGATTACTGCACCACTTCCAACACCTATTTCGGCAACTTTCTTTATCTTTTCTTTATTGATTATTTTCGATGCATTTTCAACAAGTAATTCTGTTTCAGGTCTTGGAATCAAAACTCCTTCCTCTATATAAAAATTATGTTTGTAAAAGCTTTTTTCATTTAATAAATATGCTAATGGAATTCCCACTAATCTTTTATTTAAAATATCAAAAAAATTTTTCTCACAAAACTGATATTCAGGATGAGTGACCAAATATTCTTTAGTTTTACCGGTAATTTTTTTTATAACAAGATAGGCTTCCAATTCAGGAAGCCCTCTATCTTTGCAAATTTTTAATGCTTCATAAACCTTCATATCCCTAATTGAGCTCTTACACTTGGATCAACTCTATCAGGAGTCCATGGTGGATCAAAGGTAAGTTCAACTTTTACATCATTTATTCCTTCAATTTCTCTAAGTTTGGTCTCTGCATCTTGCAAAATTAGACCTGCAAGTGGACACATAGGAGTTGTCATTGTCATTAATACATACACATTATCATTTTCATCGACCTTTACTTCATATACTAATCCTAATGATACTACATCTAATCCAATCTCAAAATCAATTACCTCTTTTAACTTGTTATAAACCATTTCTTCTGTTATTTTTCCCATAAATATCACTCCTTTTTATCATCAAGTTTTTTTATTAAATCTGCTATATCATTAGCTATAATTGTTGATTCATCCATATCTGGACCTTCAACCAGAACTCTTACAACTGGTTCTGTTCCAGATGGTCTTACTATAACTCTATAATCTTTAATTGATTTTAATTTTTCAAATACTTCTTTTGATTTATAAACTTCCTTATCATTAACCTTTACATTTATCATCACTTGCGGATAATCAGGTATTAATTTCGATAACTCAACTAATCTTTTTCCAGAATTTACCACAGCTGATAACGTCTCTAGTGCTGTAATAAGACCATCACCTGTTGTAGATCTATCTAGATAAATTATATGACCACTTCTTTCTCCACCTAAAATTATATTTTCCTTTAGCATCTCTTCCAAAACATATCTGTCACCAACTTTAGTTCTTACTACATCTATTGAATTTTCATTTAAAAATCTTTCAAGTCCCATATTAGATAAAATCGTTACCACTACCTTATCGTTCTTTAAACGTCCTTCTTTTTTTAACTGTAATGCTGTCAAACCTATAATTTTATCTCCATGAAATTCCTGACCATTTTCATCCAAAAAAATACACCTATCACCATCTCCATCATGCAAAACTCCAATTTTTCCATTAACTATGTAATTTTTTATGTTTTCTGGATGAGTTGAACCACAATCTTTATTTATATTAAAACCATCAGGTTCATTATTTACAACTTCAATTTTTGCTCCAAAATATTCTAAAATTTTAGGATTCAGATTATACGTTGCTCCGTTAGCAACATCCATTACAATTTTCAATCCTGACAAATCTAAATTCTTATAAAGTTCCTTTATATAATTAAAATACTCTTCTTCAGCTAACTTATAATCAATTACTCTTCCAACCTTTTCAAAAGAATTATATTTTACATTTTGCATTTCATTTTCTATACGTTCTTCTAAACTATCAGGCAACTTATAACCCTTCATTATTACCTTCAATCCATTATATTCGGGAGGATTATGAGATGCAGAAATCATTATTCCAGCTGCATTTTCAAGTTTGGTTATTAAAGCAAGTGCTGGAGTTGACATTATTCCACACCTATACACATCAGCGCCTGCAGAAGTAATACCAGCAATAAGAGCTGCTTCTAACATATCACCTGAATTCCTCGTATCTTTTGCAATAAAAACTTTTCCATTAACCATGTTTCCTACAGCATTACCAAGTCTAAAAGCTAGCTCTGGAGTTAGAAATTCATTAACAACTCCCCTAATTCCATCTGTTCCAAAGTATCTCACTGTTCTTCCTCCTTGTCCAATATATACACCGAATCTTCTCCATCCACTTCACTTATCCTAACTTTAATAGTTTCTCTTTCCTTTGAACTTGGAATATTTTTTCCAACATAATCTGGACGTATAGGAAACTCCCTATGACCTCTATCTACCAATACAGCTAATTGTATAAATTTTGGCCTTCCCCTACTTGTAACTGCATCCATAGCCGCTCTTATCGTTCGGCCTGTAAACAAAACATCATCCACTAATATTACTACCTTATTCTTTACTTCAAAATTTATATTACTCTTATCTTCTTTGGTCTTTTTTTCATCATCCCTAAATGGCCCAACATCAAGTCCACCAACTGGAACTGCAATACCCTCTATCATTTGAATATTTTCTGATATTCTTTTAGCCAAATAGTATCCTCTTGTATATATTCCAAGTAAAACAATTTCTTGGGCTCCTTTATTTCTTTCTAAAATTTCGTGAGAAATTCTCATTAATGACCTTCTTATATCATCTTTTCCCAAAATCTTTTTCATATTAAAATTTCACCTCAATATTTACTTCATAACCATAAGGTGCTTCTTCATAATGCATTGGAATATCAACCAAAAAATTTCTATCAAACGCATAAAAGCCAAAAATTGAAATGGATAAATCTTCTAATTTAATTTTAAAATCTCCACTAATTTTATTTAGCATAACATTATCTTTAACAATATATTCAGGTACCCAAAAAACGTCAAAATAAAGATTGGTAAATGAAATAACAGGACCTAAATTAAACTGAATATACTCTTGTTTTACATATTTCAAAGCACCGTATAAATTAAAATTACTCGTTCCAAAACTAAAATCAATACCAACATTTGGCTTAAAAAATGTAAAAGGTTTTTGAGCATAAAGAGGTAAGTCATCAATAAAAGCTCCTATATTAAAATAATTTGATAATGCAGCTTCAAATCCTATTCCTACACTTAAAGACCTACTTACAGTAGATTCAGTAGTTAAACTATTAAAAACAAAATTAGTCCCCCATTGAAAATTTTTTGACACACCTTTAATAACATACCCGATGCTATTTATTGATTCATTTTCACTATTTTCTGTTCTCAAATATAATAAACCATTCAAAGAATTTTCCTGATCAAAGTAATCTAATTCAAAGTTAGTCAACCAATTATCCAAAAACATTACTCCAAATTTAACACCTACTCCACTTTGGCCTTCTAGAAGGTCAACTGGACTTTTAACAGTCCTCATCGAAAAAACAAATAAACCTAATATCATTAAGAAAACTACAAAACTTTTACGCATAATACTTTAAAACCTCCCCCCTCAGTTCCTGGAAAGTATCATTTTCAATACTTTCTCTTATCTTTTTACTTAAATCCATCATAAAATGCAAGTTGTGAATGGTTAGAAGTATTTGGCCCAGTACTTCCCCCCTGTCAAATAAATGTCTTATGTAAGACCTTGAAAAGTTTCTACATGTATAACATCCACAACTTTCATCAATTGGTTCCTTACTAAATTTGTATTTTGCAGATCTTATATTGAGTTTCCCTTTCCAAGTTAAAGCCTGTCCATGCCTTGCAACTCGTGTAGGCAAGACACTGTCAAACATGTCAACACCAGAATCTACCAAATCAACAATTAATTTTGGGGAACCTGCTCCCATAAAATATCTTGGCTTATTTTCTGGAAGCAGAGGAGCGGTAAATTTAGTCATATCAAGAGTAATATCATATTCTTCACCAACACTTAATCCACCAATTGCAAATCCATCAAAGTTCATACTTGTTATTTCTTTAGCACTTCTAAGCCTTAAATCCTTGAAAAAAGCACCCTGAACTATTCCAAATATTGCTTGATCAGAAAGTGAACGAAGTTTTTTTAAACTTCTTTCGGCCCAAAGACTTGTAAGCTCAAGCGCAACTACCGCATCTTGATGACTTATTCCAGGTTCTGCACAATAGTCAAAAGCCATTACTATATCTGAACCAATAGCGTGTTGAATTTCCATCGAAAGTTCAGGGGTAATCATGTGTTTGCTACCATCCAAAGGAGAACGTATTAAGACTCCATCCTCGGTAATTTTTCGACCTTCCCTTAAACTAAAAACCTGGAATCCGCCACTATCGGTTAGTACTGGTTTATGCCAATTCATAAAATTATGAATTCCACCATGAAATCTAAAAACATCTAATCCGGGCTTAAGGTACAAATGAAACGCATTTCCCAATATAATTTGCGCTCCAACTTCATCTAAAAGTCTTGGAGTCATTAATTTTACATTCGCATTCGTTCCAACAGGCATAAACGTCGGCGTTTCTACAACACCATGTGGAAGATGAATTCTTCCTCTTCTAGCATTTCCGGAAATTTTTAACAGTTCAAATTTCAAAGCCATTCTCTTTTACCAACTCCCTAATAGATTTATAAATACCTTCTACTTCATTTTTTAATTCTTCAAGCTCTTCTCTATACTTTTTTACAAACTCATCATCTTTAATGCTCGACAAGTTAATTAGAACATTATACATACCTATTCTAAATGCTGCATATGCTAGCTCAGCGGAAGAGTAAGCATCAGAAATAGCGTTTTTATTTCCATGTTTACTAGTTACTAGAGAAAATTTTAATACATTCCTTGCTTCTCTTGCAAGCTCAAATGGAATATCGGCAGCTTCTTTTAATGCTGCTTGTAATTTTTCACTCCTTGTTGGATCATCTTTTGGAATTTTTATTGCCTCCATAACTTTATTAAAAGCGCTTATATCATCATACGCTAAATGTTGAAGCTTTTCCCTTGAATAGTTCATATTTTCTAAAACTTCTTCCATTGTCTCTTCAAAATCGGCATATTTTTTCTTTCCTATAGTCAAGTTTGCAACCATTTGATTTAATGCTGCAGCTAAAGCTGCTACAATAGCTCCAACTGCTCCTCCACCAGGAGTTGGTGTTTTATCTGCAACCATATCACAAAACTCTTTTAAGGTAGTTTTTTCAACATTCATTGAGATCCACCCCCGACTTATTTGAAATTATAATGTTTTCTAACCGCTTTTTTTACTTTCCATCTACAACTTAATCCTTTTGGAAATTCAACTAAATCACCTGGTTTAATTTTGTAAAGCTTACCATCCTTTGTTTCAACTTCAATTTCGCCTTCAAGAATATAACATACCTCTGTTTCATCATAATACCAATCAAATTCTGAAACTTCCTTAGTCCAAATTGGCCATGAAAAAACTCCTAATTTTTCTAACTCTTCTTTTGAAGGAGTTGTTATTTTTATTTCCATTATTACACCTCCCCATGATATTATATCATATATCTTGAAAGCATATAACTTAAAAAATATCCTAAAATAGCTGAAAATAAACCTAAAATCATATTTCCGCTTCCATGAAAACCGGGATAAACTGGGTAAAGTGAACCTATAACAAGGCCAAGGATTAAATTCTTAGAAAAATTTTCATATCTTTCAAATGCAATCTTCATGACAAGTGAAATTGCATAAATTCCTAAAAGAACACCTATTCCAAAAATTAGCAATATTCCTATATTTAAATTACTTATTGCACTAATAATATACTCATAAACTCCTAAAAGTAGTAACATCAAAGAACCACTTAATCCAGGGACAACCATAGCAGCTCCACCTGCAAATCCAGCGATAACAATTTTTAAAATAGACGAATTGGAAGAATGTGGCAAAAAATTAGGGATTATAACCAATAATATACCCAATATTAGTGGAACTATATTTAATTTTACTTTCCTCTTTAAAAATAGAATTGAAGCAAATATTAGTCCAAAGAAAAAACTGTACATATAAAATGGAAACTTTTGAAGGGAATATTCAAAAAACTTCGATAATGAAAATATCGAAGCTAAAACTCCAAGTCCAACAATAAATAAAATTTTCAAATCCTGCTTTTTAAACTTAAATACATTAGATATAGCAGAAATAAGTTTTTCATAAACACCAGCAATGACTGCCATTGTTCCTCCACTAACACCTGGAATAAGATTTGCTATACCTATCAAAATCCCTGCAAAAAATAGTCTCATTATTGCACCTCCTAATCTTTTCCTCATTTAGCATTATAATATTAGTTCCAAAAAATGTAAATTGTTACTACTTGCAATTTTTTTATTTTATGATAAAATTCATATTGGTTACAGAATTGGAGAGGTGGCCGAGGGGTCGAAGGCGCACGCCTGGAGAGCGTGTGACGCCCGCAAGGCGTCCGTGGGTTCAAATCCCACCCTCTCCGCCAGAAAACCGGGACTATATGTCCCGGTTTAGTATTTATATTATGAGGGGTGATATTATGAAAGAAATAGTTTTAAAAGTTAAAGAAATTGCCGAAAACGCATGTAAAAAATATAATCTAGAATTATTTGATATTAAATATTACAACAAATCTGGAAAATGGTTTTTAGAAATCGTAATTGACAATCCACTTGATTATGTAAGTACAAAAGATTGTGAAAATATTTCAAGAGAAGTGGAATTTCAATTAGACAAACTAGATATAATCCCTCAACGCTATTATTTAACTGTGTCTTCTCCAGGACTTGATAGGCCATTAAGAAATATTGATGATTTTAAAAGATTTATAAATAACAAAGTAAAAATCAAATTGGAAAATGAAACAATAATCGGATATATAAAAGATGTAAAAGATTCAGTTATCTTTTTAGAAGAAAATAATAAAAAAATCAAAGAAATTAAATATAACCAAATCAAAAAAGCAAATTTAGAAATAGATATATAGGAGGGAAAAGTATGAATTTAGACTTTCTACAAGCACTTGAACAACTTGAAGAAGAAAAAGGTGTTAAGGTTGATGAAATTATACCTGTCATAGAAAAAGCTTTGATTAGTGCTTACAAAAAGGACTTCGGTGGCGAAAAGAATGTTGAGATAATTATCAATCGCCAAACAGGAGAAATTGAAGCATACCAACTTCTTGAAGTAGTTGAAAATGTTGAAAATCCAAATTTACAAATATCTTTAGAAGAAGCTCTTAAAATTAATTCAAGTGCAAAAATTGGTGATATTGTCAAAAAAAGATTAAACATAAAAAAATTTGGAAGAATTGCTGCTCAAACAGCAAAGCAAGTGCTTATCCAGAAAATCAGGGAAATAGAAAAAGAAAAACAATTTGAAAAATATTCAGAACTTGCTGGAAAAATAACTACTGCAGAAGTTGTAAGAGTTACAAAAGATTGGGCTGACATAAGAATCGGCAAACTAGAAACGAGGCTACCAAAAAAAGAATGGATTCCTGGTGAGGAAATACAACCAGCATCTTTAATCAAAGTGTACGTAAAAGATGTAAAAAAAGATAAAAAAGGTCCAAAAATATTAGTAACAAGAATAAACGAGGAGTTTATTAAAGGACTTTTAGAACTTGAAGTACCAGAAATAGAATCAAAAGTAGTAGAAGTAGTAAAAATAGTAAGGGAACCAGGAATAAGAACTAAAGTTGCTGTAAAATCAAATAACCCAAAAGTAGATCCTGTTGGTGCATGTATTGGTGAAGAAGGTATCAGAATAGCAGCAATATTGAAAGAATTAAACGGGGAAAAAATTGACATAATTAAATGGTCAGATGACCCTAAAGAATTAATTGCAAGTGCATTACAACCAGCAAATGTTATAGAAGTTGAAATTCTTGATTCCGAAAATAAAGCATCCAGAGTTATCGTTTCCCCAAATCAATTATCATTAGCTATTGGTAAAGGCGGACAAAACGCAAGACTTGCTGCAAAATTAACTGGATGGAAAATTGATATTAAACCAATTATGAATGTCTAAGAGGAGGAAAAACATGTATATTGAGACTCTGAAAAAGGAATTAAAAAATAAAAAATACAGAATGACTCCACAAAGAGAACTAGTCCTTAAAGTTTTTATTGATAATGAATCTAAACACCTTGGCGCTGAAGATGTTTATAGATTATTATTTTCCAATAAACATACTGTCAGCAAAGCAACCGTGTATAGAACAATCGATCTTCTTGTCGAATTTGGACTTTTAAGAAAAATTGATTTTGGGGATGGAATATACAGATATGAACTTGCTAAAAAAGAAAAAATGCATCATCATTTTATATGTAAAATATGTGGAAAAATATATGAAATTGAAGAAAAGCACCTTGAAATAATAAAAAAAGAATTGCTTTCACAGGGTTTTCAATTTGAAGATTTTGATTTCAAAATATATGGAATTTGTCCAAAATGTAGTAAAAAAGCAAAGAACAAAAGTGAAAACAAAAAGTAAGTGATTGTTCCTCCAGGGATCTTAGGAAATCTTGAAAAAATACCAGAAATAAACTCTATGAATTTTGTAATAGGAAGATTGAGTTTTAAAATAAAATCAACTACTAACGAGAAATTTAAAATGTAAAAGAAATATGCAATCATCAAACTAATTAATATAATTTGAAATGGAATAATAAGCACAAAAGTTCCAATTATTGAAAAAACATTTACATTTGAAAATAATGATAAAAAGGGTGCACAACCTAAAAATGCTGCCAGAGGTTTTAATTTGTTATTTTCAACACTTAATATACCAAACGTACTAAAAAAAGTCATATAAAAAGAAAGTGAGTACGCCAAAAAAGGCTGAAAAAATAAAAAGAACAAACCAACAAAACTTAAAATATCTATTTTTGACATTTTTGGAAGTAATTTTTCAAATAAAATTACCAAAAAAAGGTATAAAAATGCTCTTAAAGACGGTAAATTATTACCACAAGAAATTAAAAAAAGAAACGAAACCATTAAAGCAATAACTTTTTTTGATAAATCAGAAAGGCTAAAAAACGTTAAAACAGAAGTTAAAATGGCAAATATTAAAGAAATATGTAACCCAGAAATGCTAAAAAAATGATAAAGTCCACTATCTGAATATATTTTATCTTTTACTTTTCCACCGAAAAGTCCAT
Source organism: Thermosipho globiformans (assembly GCF_003990895.1). Classification (NCBI taxonomy): domain Bacteria; kingdom Thermotogati; phylum Thermotogota; class Thermotogae; order Thermotogales; family Fervidobacteriaceae; genus Thermosipho; species Thermosipho globiformans. The sequence continues at coordinate 233,414 of NZ_BHXD01000001.1, read as the reverse complement.
AGTAAATCTTGCTATATTTTAATATTTTCTCACGAAAATTTTCTGTCTTTGTATAAATATTTCTAACCAAAGAAAAATAGGGTGAGACAATCACCCTATTTTTATCTAATGTTACTTTTGGATATGAATATTTTTTTGCATCAAAAGGTCCATAATAATAAACAATATCTCCCAATGGTATCTCCTTATTTACTCCCACTAAAACATTTAATTTTTCCCATTTCCCGTCATAAAAAATATCTCCTTTAACAAGAGAATAACTGTCATTTGTCTGAATTACTCTACCAACAAATTCAAATTCACCATTAAAGTTCATAACTGATAAAATGTTAAAAGCAAGAAAGAAAAATAAAATCCAAAAATACTCCCTCTTTTTAAAAAACAAAAATGGTAAAAAAATCACAAACTTTGGAAAAGAAAAAACAGGGGCTATTAAAGCCCCTAATATTGAAGATAAAAAAATGAGAAAATACATAAATTATGCTCCATATTTTTCTAATCTTCCAGCATATGCAAGAGCAAGAGGCATCACATCAACTGCATGGATTGTTCCAAGGCTTCCTCTTGCACATTCAAACTCATTATACAATTTTGAAAGTCCTCTTCTTGTATTCTTCGCATAAATCATTAAAGGAACTGGATGGAATGAATGTCCTTTCATGACACATGGTGTTGAATGATCACCAGTAACTATTAAAACATCAGGATTTAATTCTAAAAGTATTGGCAAAAATTTATCAACTTCTTCTATAACTTTTACTTTCGAATCAAAATTACCATCTTCACCATATGAATCGGTTTTCTTTATGTGAACATAGAAAAAGTCATACTCATTCCAAAGTTTTTTTACAGTATTAAATTCATCTTCAATAGTTTGACCTGCCTCTACAACTTCCATACCAACAAGTTTTGCAAGACCCTTATACATTGGATATACTGCAACTGCTGCAGGTTTTAATTTGAAAACATCTCCAAATTTTGGCATATCTGGGTGCTTTGAAAAACCTCTCAAGAGTGCAAAATTCATTTTTGGTTGGTCTTTCAACACTTCTTTTATTTTATCAAGTAAAATGTTAACTATTCTTTCTGACTTTTTGGACGATTCATCTAAAGCCTTTGTGTACTTTATAGGTTTTCCCTCTTTTTGAGGATCCGCATCTTCTAATTTATCCATTAAGCCTTCACCTGTAAGTTTAACAACAAATCTATGTTCTTTTCCAGGATAAAATGTTATTTTTACATCTTCTATTTCTTTGATATTTTCATTTAAAATTTCTACAACCTTTGCACTTTCTTCTGAAGATGGCCTTCCTGCTCTTCTGTCAACTATAATATCTCCATCAATAGTTGCAAAATTTCCACGAGCAACCAAATCATTTTCACCAACTTCAACATTGATTCCGAGAGCCTCTAATATTCCTCTACCAATTTGATATTTTAAAGGATCATATCCAAATAATCCCAAATGACCTGGTCCACTACCAGGAGTAATACCAGGAAGAACTGGAATTGTTTGACCTAAATCACTCTTTTGTGCAAGAGCATCTAAATTTGGCGTGTTAGCCTTTTGAAGAGGGGTTAAACCTTCTTCATTTGGAATATCACCAATACCATCCATAACCAATAAAACAATTTTTGAAGTATTAGGCGAAATTAATTCACTAATAACTTTTTGCCTATCAATCATTTTTTCACCTCCGTTTTTCTTCTTACCAAAATAAACATAATAATCCCTAAAATAATTAATATGAGACTCACCAATTGTGCCACTCTAATTTTACCCCAATATAAACTATCTGTCCTCAATCCCTCAATCCAAAACCTATTTGCAGAATATAAAATAAAATATAATGCCGTTGTTTCACCATTATTCTTCTTCCACCTCAAATCATATTTGTACAAAAACAAAAATATCAAAAAATCAAATATACTTTCATACAAAAACGTAGGATGAAAATAAGAATAATTTTCATATCCAACCATCCTATTTTCGGGGGGAACAAACATCTTCCATGGTAAATTAGTCGGCCCACCATATGCTTCATAATTAAAAAAGTTTCCCCATCTTCCAATTGCTTGACCTAAAGGTAAAACACTTGTTAAAAGATCTGTTCCTTGCAAAAAAGTAAAAGAACAATTTTTTTTCAAGCGAGTATACAAAAAAGTTGAAATAATGGCACCAATAACAGCACCATGGATTGCAAGTCCACCATGCCAGATCTTTATAATCTCTGAAGGATACTTTGAATAAAACTCGTCCCACATAAATATTACATAATATGTCCTTGCACCAACTATTGATGATAAAATCCCCCAAAAAACAGCTTCATCTAAATCATCAGGGTTAATATTAAAATATTTCAACCTTCTTCTTACAAGATAATAGGAAATAATTATTCCCGTAACTATTAAAAAGCTATACCATCTAAGCTCAAAAAAGCCAAATTTAAAAATGTACCTTTTTAATATTATTTCTCCAGCAAATACTCCTTTGAGAAAGAAAAACATTCCAATTATAAAACAAATAAAGATTAAGGTAAGAATTAATTTTAAAGATTTTCCCAATTTTTCTTCCTCCTTTTATCTTTTTCGTATAAATTAGAATAAATATAGCTTATATTTGAAAGTTTAGCTTTTATTTCTTCAGGAAATTCTATGTACCTCCAGAATATTTCTCTAATTTCCTTTTCAATTTTTTGAACACCATTTGATTCCTTCAAAATCCAAAGTATATATCTTTTTACAAAAAATTCATCAATTCTCTCTCTAATTTTATTATCCATTAAATAATTGTATATTTCTCCTGTCAATCCTTCTTCCATCCAACGCCCAAATGCTAATTCTTTCGCTGCCTTTAACCTGTAATCTCCCAAAGCACTTAAAATAGCAACATCAATATTTTTAGGAAACATAGGTATAACCACTCTGCCACGCCCACTAATAACATTTAATCCCTCAAAAGGCTCCCAACAAAATCCATAGTCTCCATACCCAGGAACTATTATAAAATAGGGTTTTAATTTAATACTTGTGCCTCGAATCTTTCTTTCAAATATTTTATAATCAATTTTTTCAAATTCATTGATTTTACTCTCAACTAGATCTTTTGAACCAATCGCAGTAATACTATTTAAAAAAATAGAGGTTAAAACTAAAAACCGATTCCCAAGTCTTCCAATAGATTTATTTATCATTTGTATTATAACCTCATGCTCCCTTATTTTTTTATTGAAATTATCTTCTGCTTTTTCATTTATTTGAGATTCTTCTTTTAATTTGTTAAGTTGCTCAAAAATAATCTCAACTTCTCTGTTTACAAGTTTTAATTTTTTCAATTTTTCTATAGCTTGATCAATCAAGCTCAAGATAGATTTTCGATATGGTTTTCCTTCATCTTCAATGCTGTTAACAATTTCCCTTAATTGCCTTTCAATGAATTTTCTTTCTTCCAATTTCTCATTAAATGCTATCTCAAATGATGAAACATTTTTTGGGGCAACATTTTTTCGAGATTCAATTACCTCCATGAAGCTGCTTTCGTTTACTAATCCCTTTTTAACAGCAAGCATCCATTCATCAACATAAAATATATTTTCTTTATCATCCACAAAAGGAATGCTTTTTATTCTTTCAAAATCCCTGGAATTTAAATATCTAGGTTCGAGCAACCCATACCTTAAAAAAAGACGTTTTTCAACTTCATAATTTTCGTCTATATTTTCAAGCAAATATCCATACAATTCCCATGTAATTTCAATAAAGTTTCTTTTCACTTGTGAATCGTTAAAGTTTTTTTCAAGATCGCTTTTTGCTTTAAAAACTTCTTTGGCAAGTTCGTTAGGTACATCTTTCAAAACATTTTCAAAAAACATAAAACAACCCCCTATAAATTCATTAAACAATTCCTCTATGCTTTATAAAACTGTATATGATTATCCACATACCAAACATTACTTTAAGGTATATTAATATACTTAGTAATCTTACGTGAACACTGCCCAGCAAAGAAGAGATCGAAAATCCATATATAATGAATATTGCAATTTTTTCAAAAAGCTTTATTTTGTACTTTTCAAATGCATACTCAATCTCATTAAATGTAGTACTTAGAGAGTATAGTAAAACACCAGTTCCTCCAACTACTCCAGCTGAAAAACCTCCACCAGGAGTCTTATCACCATAATATGCTAAATAAAATGATAATAATATCACAAAATAACTAAGAAACTTTAATAATATTCTTATGTGAGTTTCATGTAAATGAAATTTTTGCCTTTCTTCTGAATAATTAAATAAAAATATTCCCATTGCAGCAAGTGAAAAAACCAAAACCTCAAAAAGAGTGTCATACAATCTATTTCTTAAATATATTTCAGTAACAAAATTATTTACAACACCTAATCTACTAAAATCTAAGTCGTATGAACTTTCAAGAAACAAAAATATAACAAATAAAATTGCTAAAGAAATCAAAGAAAAAAACTTTATCCATGCCATGACAACTTAAATTCCTCCGTTTTAAATACATAGATATCAGTAAAATCATACTTTTTAGCTTTTTTTACCATTTGTTCAGAATTTTTTATAGATGCTACTACTAAAGCATCTATTCTAACTTTCGAATTGAGTGGCAAAATTGGTATGCCAAAAACTCTAGAGTTAATTTTACTATTATCATCATCAAAAAATACAACTATATTATACCCTCTATTCAACAAAAGCTCAGCCAAAACTTTTCCAACAAGACCTGCTCCATAAATGCCTATTTCATTTTTTCCTTTTAATTTCAAGAAAATATTTTCAAGCTGAGAATCTATCTTTTTTGATAAATTAACTATATCATTAAAAAATGAAAGTTTCAAATAATATAATTCCGACAAACCTTCTTCTGTAACATTATAAATTTTGCTTTTTCCTAGATCCTTAGTTTCAATATATCCATTCTTTTCTAATTCATTAATATATTTATTCACCAAAGACGGAACAACACCAGCTATGGCTGAAAGTTCTTTTTGAGAAAGTTTAGGATTTTCATACAAAGCTTCCAATATAACAAGCTTTCTGTATTCAGGTGTCGGTTGAAAAAATTTCAACGTATCTATTTTTATCAATTTGCTCACCCCTTCAAAAAAATTATATCATAAACATGATATAATTTGATTGAGGAGGGATATTTATGTTTATAAGAACGACAGTTGCACAATTAAATTCCACTCTAGGTGATTTTGAAAGAAACATGAAAAAAGTTATATCAGCAATTGAAATTGCTGAAAATAATAATTCAGAATTCTTAATATTTCCTGAACTATTCTTGACAGGTTATCCACCTGAAGATTTAATTCTAAGAACTTCATTTTTAAAAAAGAATATTGAATATTTAGAAAAAATTATTGATTTTTCCAGCGGAAAAAACGTAGTTATTTTGCTAGGATTTATAGATATTGAAGATGATGCCTATAATTCACTTGCAATTATAAGAGATGGAAAATTACTTGGGAAGTATCACAAAATGCATTTACCTAATTATAGCGTTTTTGATGAAAACAGATACTTTAAATCTGGAAATGAAATTGCCATTATAGACTATAACAATATTAAAATTGGAATAAATATATGCGAAGATATCTGGAGCCCTTTAGGCCCTATGTTTTACCAAGTTATAAATGGAGCTCAATTAATTTTAAATGCATCGGCTTCTCCATATTTCTATGGAAAAAGGGAGCTTAGAAAGAATTATCTATCACAAAAATCATATGATCATCATTGCCCAATAGTTTACTGTAATATGGTAGGCGGACAAGATGAAGTAGTATTTGATGGTGGAAGTGTTGTTACTTCAGCTGATGGAAAAATAATGTTTGAAGGAAAACCTTTTGAAGAAGAAATCTTTACAATTGATATACCTATTGAAGATAATTTAAGAACAAATCTACATGATCCAAGAAGAAGATATATTAACATTGTAAATGATAAACAAATAAATTATATCTTTGTAAAAAGTGAAAACATAAATAAACTAAAGCCAATAAAACATATAAACCCAAATTACTCTTTAACAAAGGAAGAAGAAATTTTCAGAGCAATTACTTTAGGACTTAAAGATTACATCCAAAAAAATGGATTTAAAAAGGTTCTAATCGGCTTAAGTGGTGGTATGGATTCATCTTTGGTAGCTGCAATAGCAGTAGAGGCTCTTGGAAATAAAAATGTACTTGGTATTTTAATGCCTTCTATGTACAGTTCATCACACAGCATAGAAGATGCAAAAAAGTTGGCAGAAAATCTTGAAATTGAATACCATGTTATAAAAATCTCAGATATTTATTATTCATTTAAAGACTCATTAAAAGATATATTTAAAGGAACAAACGAAGATGTCACTGAAGAAAACTTACAAGCAAGAATTAGAGGAACGTTATTAATGGCTGTATCAAATAAATTTGGATATATCGTCCTTGCAACTGGAAATAAAAGTGAAATAGCCACTGGATATTCTACTTTATACGGTGATATGGTGGGAGGATTTTCTCCAATAAAAGATGTATATAAAACAGATGTATATAAAATTGCAAGGTGGTATAATAAATTCAAAGGTAGGGAAATAATACCAGAAAATGTATTTATCAAACCACCAAGTGCTGAATTAAGACCTGATCAAAGGGATCAGGATACCTTGCCACCTTATGAAATACTAGATGAAATTTTAAAAATGTACATTGAAAAAGAACTTTCGGTAGATGAAATAATTAAAAAAGGATTTGATAAAGATACTGTAAAATATGTAGCAAAATTGGTAGACAGAAATGAATACAAAAGACGTCAGGGAGTTATTGGTGTTAAAGTTTCAGAAAGATCCTTTGGAAAAGACAGGAGAATGCCAATAACAAACAAATATCGGGAATGGTGAATATGAAATTTGAAGAAATAATCGTCAACTATTTAGGATTAATCTTTCAACTTTTAGCAATTATAGTTATTACCTCCGGAATAGTTAAAGCTTTTATTATTTTTGTAAAAGACGCACTATTAAAAAAAGATTCAAAAGAAGCAATAGAAGAAAGTCGATTGGAAATAGGCCATTCTTTTTCGTTGGGACTTGCTATCTTAATTGGTTCAAGTATTTTAAAAACAACAGTTGCTCCTTCATGGAATGACATAGGGCAACTAGCTGCAATTATTGGAATAAGGACATTACTTAACTACTTTTTGAGAAAAGATATCAAAGGCGGGGATGAAAAATGATAAGAATAGGAGCACATATGCCCATCGGTGGTGGTTTTAAAAGAGTACCGAAAGAAACATATGAAATTGGAGGAAATGCATTTCAAATATTTCCGCATAATCCACGTCAATGGAAAGCTAAATTACCTAAGGAAGATGATGTCAAATTATTTAAAGAAGGTATTAAAAAGTATAAGATAGATCCAGAAGCTATGCTTTGTCACAGTGGATACCTTATAAACATAGCAAGTCCAAATATCGAAACATGGAATAAATCGCTAGAACTATTAATCTTAGAAATGAAAATATGCTCAACTCTAGGCATAAAATATTTAAACATTCATCCTGGAAGCCACTTAAAAAGCGGGGTTAAAAATGGTATAAATCAAATTTTAAAAGCTTTAAATACAGCTATGGAGGAAGAAGAAAATACTTTTATCCTACTTGAAAACGTAACAAAAAAAGGTGGAAATATTGGCTCAACACTTGAGGAATTAAAGATGATTATTGATAAAGCTAAATTCCCGGAAAGGCTTGGTATTACCATTGATACTTGTCATGCTTTTGATGCAGGATATGATATAACTAATAAAGAAAAACTAGATGAATTTTTAAATAAGATAGATAAATACTTTTCACTCGAAAAATTAAAATTTATACACTTAAATGACTCAAAAAATGATTTAGGATCAAATAAAGACAGACATGAAAATATTGGAAAAGGAAAGATAGGCTCTGAAGGCCTTAAAGTTTTTTTATCAAATCCATTTATTCAAAAAATACCATGGATATTAGAAACTCCCGGTGATAATGAAGTTCATAAAAAAGATATACAAGAAGTACTCAAAATTTTAGAGGTGAAATAATGAAAATAGGCCTTTCTCTTGCTGCTGGTGGTGTTAAAGGATTTGCTCATATAGCAACTCTGAAATTTTTAGAAGAAAACAATATAGATGTTGATATTTTAACTGGATCTTCAGCGGGAGCTATTGTTGCCGCTTTATACGGACTATATGGAGATAGTGACAAAGTTTTTGAAATGTTTTCAGAAGCTATAAAACTTTATCTTCCAAATTTCAAAAAATATATGACTAAACTTGAAAAGTCAAATTTTTGGTCTATTTTTCAAAGAGCCTTAGTCCCGGTCGAAGATTACTATCCATTTTTCAAATTCCTTTTTGGGAAGAAAAAATTTAGTGATCTTAAAAAGGACGTTGGAATAATAACCTTTGATACTTTAGAAGGAACTTCGTTGTTGATTACAGAAGGTTTTTTAGTAGATGCAGTAATGGCAAGCTCATCAGTACCGGGTGTTTTTTCACCACTATGGATAGCTGGAACTCAAAATACTGATGGTGGAGTACTAGCACCTATTCCTGTTAAAGAAGCTAAAATTTTAGGTGCCGATTTTGTTGTTGCAAGCACTTTCGAAAGAAAACCGCAAGATTTTCCTAAAGATCAACTAGAACTAATGTACTATTTAGATACATGGAAAGAAATAGAAATTGAATATGTTGATTTAGAACTTGCTAATGTGGTAATATATTATAGAATACCTTATCAATGGTATGAATTTAATAATTACTTGCAAATTTACAATACTGCGCTAAACTATATTAACGAGAGGAGAGAAGAATTTGACCCTCGCTTTTGGTGGTGATTCAATTCTTTATTTATCAATTCCTGCTTTTTTCTCCGCAGCTGAAAAATATAATATTGAATTTGAAGAAATTCACTGTACTGGCTTTTCATGTATACCAGCATATTTTTACATAAAAACACAATCAGCTTCAACTAGTTACTTATACTCAAAGAAAGTATACTTAGAATTAAAAAAAACCTTTCATTTTTTATTTGGCTTAAACCTTTTTGGAATTACAGAGCAATTAAGAACTTTGTACAAAGCCTCAAGAAGTTTAAATGGTTTTAAATCCGAAAAAGTTCTTATAAACTTCGTAGATAAGTTTTTTGTTGATGAACCTATTCCAAAAAAATTAAAAATACATGCATTTAATATCAATACATTTAACGACGAAATACTAAAGGGCTCTTTAAAAGAATCATTAATTAAAACACTATCTATTCCTATAGAGTTCAAACCTTATAATGGTTACATCACAGGTAGTTGGGTATATGGAATTCCAGAAGCTGATTTTTTATTCTATATTGAAAATGATAACGAACATACTCTGAAAAATGCTATTGATTTCATGATAGTATCAACAATACATAGGACAAAACAAATTACAAAGAAAAGATTGGAAAATGTAAATCATAAAATAGTTATAAATACAAAATCTAAAAACCCTTTTGAAATTTCAACAACAATACTCAATATATCAGAAAAATATTTAGGGGGACTAATCAATGAAAAATAAAATTTTAACCTTTTTTATTATATTATTTCTAACTACCATTGCAATCTCAAAAACTATACATATTTCTTCTGATTATATTGAACCAAGTGAGAAAACTATTATTTACCAAGGAAACATTTTATTGAAAATTCCAGAGGACAAATTACTTTTAACCTCTAATGATATGGTAATAAATAAAATAAACAATAAATGGATTGACCTAAATGTTGACGGTAAAGTTCACATAGAATTTGAAAATGGAGTAATGGAAGGTATAGAAATGAAATACAATATTGAATCACAAAAAGGAACAATTAAAAATGCATCAGTAACTATAAATGATTCACAAAGCTCGGAAACAATATTTATTTCATGCGAAACCCTTGAATTTGATTTAAAAAATAACACATTTTCTGGGAAATCTGAAAAAGAAAAAGTTTCAATTACAAAAGGAAGCATAATTGCTAAAGCTTTTGAATTTTGGTATGATAGAAATGAAGGTAAAATAACACTTTCAAACAATGTTGATTTAAAAGATGAAAAGAAAAAATTGAAACTTCTAGGTGATAGTGTAAGCATAAATACCAAGGATAATAGCATGAAAGGTAAAAACGTTAAAGTAGAAATAGTGGTGGAGTGATATATGAAATACACAATTATTTCAGGACCAACAGCAGTTGGAAAGACTGATATAGTATTAGAAATTGCATCCCAAATTAACGCAAATATTATTTCAGTAGACTCAAGACAAATTTACAAATTAATGGACATAGGAACAGCCAAACCAAGTAAAGAAGAACAATCAAAAGTTACACACTATTTAATCGATCACATTTACCCAGATGAATATTATAATGCTTTCCTTTTCAGACAAGATGCACTAAAAATAAGAGATAAACTAGTTAATGAAGGTATTGTTCCACTTTTTGTAGGAGGAACAGGTTTGTATATTGATTCATTAGTCAGAGGTTTTTTTGAAGGTGTACCTAAAGATGAAAAACTTAGAAAAGAACTAAGTGAAATGGAAAAAAATGAACCTGGTATTTTAAGGAGCATGCTGGAAAAGTATGATCCACAAGCTGCTCAAAAAATTCATCCCTCCGATATAAAAAGAACAATCCGAGCTCTCGAAGTTTATTTTAAAACAGGTAAAAAGATATCACAACTTCAAACACAATCAGAGTATTCAAAGGACTATAAAATACTTGTCTTAGATCGCTATCGAGATGAGTTATACGAAAGAATTAATTTAAGAGTTGACAAAATGATAAAAGAAGGACTTATAGAAGAAGTTAAATCTTTATTAGAAAAATATCCTAAAGACCTCAATGCTTTTCAAACAATTGGATATAAAGAAATAATCCGTTATTTAGAAAATACATACGATTTGAATACGGCAATTCACTTAATAAAGAAAAACACAAGACACTATGCAAGGCGACAAATAATCTGGCTTAGGCGATATAAACAAGCTAAATGGATAAATCTATCTGAAATCTCAAGAAAAAAAGCTATAGAAGAAATTAAAAAATTTATATTAGAGGTGTGAAAATGCAAGCATTATATAGAAAATATAGACCGAAGTTATTCTCCGAAGTTGTTGGCCAAAATCATGTAAAAACCTTGTTTTTAAATTCCTTAAAAAATGGAGAAATATCACATGCATATATTTTTGCCGGACCACGTGGCACTGGAAAGACTACTGTTGCAAGGATACTTGCAAAATCTCTTAATTGTGAAAATAAGGATGGAGTTGAACCATGTAACAAATGTAGCACTTGCCAAGCAATAGATAATGGCAGTTTTATGGACGTTCTTGAAATAGATGCTGCTTCAAATAGGGGAATAGATGAAATTAGAAAAATACGTGAAACGGTAGGTTATCATGCAGCGCAGGGAAATTATAAAGTTTATATAATTGATGAAGTTCATATGTTAACAAAAGAAGCATTTAATGCTCTATTAAAAACCCTAGAAGAGCCTCCTTCAAACGTAGTCTTTATACTTGCTACCACCAACCCAGAAAAAATTCCTCAGACTATCATATCAAGATGTCAAGTAATAGATTTTAAGAACATAACTATTGAAGATATTATAAAAAGACTTGAATTTGTATGTGAAAAAGAAAATATAAAAATAAGCCAAGAAGCCTTATATGAAATTGCAAAAAGAGCTAATGGTGGAATGAGGGATGCATTAACAATACTAGAACAAGTAGCAAAAAGTTCTGGAAAGAGTATTAGTATAGAAGATGTTCGTGAAACTCTTGGATTAATCCCAATTGAGGTGATAAATGAAATAATTGATAGTATAAAGCTTGGAGATATTAAGAAAACCACAGAAACTATTGAAAAAGTTTATTTTTCAGGAAAAGATCCAGAAGTATTCCTGATGCAACTGCTTGAAGAAATGATTTCAAAAATTGAAAGTGGTGATTATGAATTAATTGAATTTTTAAAACCACTCTCAGAAATTTTAAAAGACATAAGATACTCTGAAGAAAAATTAATTTTGATAAAACTTGGCTTTTTAAGCATCATGAAATTAAAACCACCTCGAGAAAATATAAAGAAAAATGTCGAGAAAAATAAAGAGGAAGATAATATTTCTGAAAGCAAACTAAATGATAAAGATCTAGAGTCAACTCAAAATGTTGAAGATAAAGAAAAAAAGATCGAAAATGAAGAAAATATAAGCAAAATAATGGAATATCTAAAACTTCATGGAGATTTATCACTTTACGTTGGACTTTCATTTTCAAAAATTGAAGAACATCCTGACAGAGTAACAATAATTTTTCCACCAGAGAAAAAAATTCACTATGAGCTTGTTAAAAGTAAAATACATGAATTGGAAAAATTGTATGCCTCAAAATTCGGAATCTTCAAGCCCTTTGAAGTAGTAATTAAAGAAAATTCAAAAGAAGATGATGTACTTAATAAATTAAAGTCATTATTTGGGAATAATTTCATAGTAGAGGGGGATAAGGAATGACCGAATTAAATATTGATGAAATAATACTAAAAGCAAATCAATCTCGTGCATCTGATGTACATATATCTGCTAATATGCCTATTATGATAAGAGTTGATGGTAATCTAGTAAAACTTCCTGGAGAAAATATCCCAACTGCCCAAGAAATAGAAATAATGGTTGAAAATTTATTTTCAAAGCTTGGAATAAATTCATTAAAAAAAGAAATAGACTTTTCATTTTCTATACGTGATATTAGAATAAGAGCAAATTTCTACTATGAAAAAAGAAATCCCACCCTTGCTTTAAGACTTATACCCAAAAAAATCAGAACAATAGAAGAATTAGGGCTGCCGAAAATCTTAAATGAATTTTCAGAAAAAGACCATGGATTAATTCTTGTAGCTGGTCCTACAGGTAGTGGAAAATCAACAACTCTTGCAGCAATGATCGAACATATAAATTCTCGATTTGCAAAGCATATAATAACAATAGAAGATCCAATTGAATATGTTTTTGACTCAAAAAGATCTTTGATACATCAAAGGGAAGTTGGAACCGATACAGATAGTTTTTCAGATGGGTTAAAGTATGCTCTCAGGCAAGACCCAGATGTTATATTAGTTGGAGAAATGAGAGATTTAGAAACAATGTCACTTGCCCTAACAGCTGCAGAAACAGGACACTTGGTATTTGCAACAATTCATACAAATTCAGCTGCCTCTGCTCCTGAAAGAATAATTGATGTTTTTCCAGCCCACCAACAAAAGCAAATAGCTCTTCAACTTGCAAATACACTGATAGCTGTCATATTCCAGAGATTAGTTCCTAAAAAAGATTTTGGAGTTGTCGCTATTGATGAAATAATGATAGCTACACCTGCTATAAAGAATCTTATTAGAGAAAATAAATTACATCAAATAGAAGGCGTAATGCAAACGAGCAAAAAGCAAGGAAATATATTATTTGATGATGCACTCATCGATGCATTTTTAAAAGGCATCATAACAAAGCAAGCAGTTTTAGAAAACGCTAGAAACATAGAGGAGGTGTCTAAAAAGATAGGATGGAGAATATAGAAATAGTTCAACAAATTAATGAATGGAGTACCAAGCTTTTAAAATCATTAGAAGAAAAATTAAGTTCTCAACTAACACCTGACCAGATCAGAATATATTCTGAAAAGTATTCAAAAATGAAAGATATTTTTCAACTTGCAAAAGAATATCTTGAAATTGAAGATGAAATTGAATTGTGGAAGGAAGAAATGCCTGAAGGTTTTGAATATGAAGTTGAAAAGTTACAAAAAAAACAAGAAGATATAATGCAGGATTTAATTTCATTAGTGCTTCCCGAAAGTGAATACAGCGGGAAAAATGTCTTCTTAGAAATACGTGCAGGTACTGGAGGGGAAGAAGCTGCACTTTTTGCTGCCGACCTATTAAGAATGTATCTAAGATATGTTGAAAAAAAGAATTTTAAAGCAGAAATTGTTGATGAAAATAAAACCGATTTAGGTGGATACAAAGAAGTTGTAATAAAAATCAAAGGCAAAAATGTTGGAAACTTATTAAAATATGAAAGTGGAGTACATAGGGTTCAAAGGGTTCCTACCACAGAATCTGGTGGTAGAATTCATACGTCCACTGCCACTGTTGCCGTTCTTCCTGAGGTTTCAAACGTTGAAATAGAAATAAATCCATCAGATATTAGAATAGATACATACAGGGCATCTGGAGCTGGTGGGCAATATGTTAATAAGACAGAATCTGCAGTTAGAATTACCCATATTCCAACGGGAATAGTTGTTACTTGTCAGTCTGAAAGATCCCAACTTCAAAACAAAGAGCAAGCAATGAATATATTAAGGGCAAGGCTTTTTAAGTTAAAACTTGAAGAACAAGCAAAAAAGATCAGTTCAAATAGAAAATCACAAATTGGAACAGGGGAGAGAAGCGAAAAAATAAGAACTTACAATTTTCCTCAAAACAGAGTAACTGATCACAGAATAAATTACACATCATACAATTTGCAAGCTGTTCTTGATGGAGAATTAGATGAATTTATAACAAGGCTTATGCGAATAGATATGCTTGAACAATTAGAAAACATTTTAAAAGGAGGAAATGAAGATGAAAATTAATGTAGTAGATCACCCACTGATCAAACACAAGCTGACAATAATGAGAAAAACTGATACCGGCCCAAAAGAATTTAGAGAACTTCTTAAAGAAATAACTCTTTTAATTGCTTATGAAGCAACAAGACACTTGCAAGTACACGAAACAGAAATTGAAACACCTTTAGAAAAAACGAAAGGATATTTTATTAATGACAAAGATGTTGTTATTGTTCCAATTTTAAGAGCAGGTCTTGGAATGTCAGATGGAATTCTACAATTACTCCCAAACGCATCAGTTGGTCATATAGGAATATACAGAGAGCCTCACACTTTAGAAGCTGTTGAATATTATGCCAAACTTCCAAAAATTAATGAAAATTCATTTGTTTTTGTATTAGATCCAATGCTTGCAACAGGGGTTTCTTCTGTTAAAGCTTTAGATATTGTAAAAGAACATGGTGCAAAAAATGTTATTCTTGTAACACTTATAGCATCACCAGAAGGTACAAGGGTCGTAAATGAAAAACACCCAGATGTTATTATTTATACAGCCTCCCTTGACAGAGAATTAAACTCAAAAGGATATATTCTTCCTGGATTAGGTGACGCTGGTGACAGATTATTTAGAACTAAATAGGGGGGATTATTTTGAGCAATAATGATGCATATAATATAAAAGATTTAGAAAGAATGACAATAAGAGATTTGTACAAACTCGCAAAAGAATACGATATTCCTAGATACACTTCTTTAAAAAAACAAGATTTAATATTTGCAATCTTAGAAGCAAGGGCCCAATCAGAAGGATACTTTTTTGGAGAAGGTGTTTTAGAAGTACATCCTGATGGTTTTGGCTTTTTACGAAGCCTTGAAAGTATGCTACCCAGTTCCAAAGATATATACATTTCAAATTCTCAAATAAGGAAATTCAACCTAAATACTGGTGATATTATATCTGGTGTAATTAGACCCCCAAAAGAAGGCGAAAGATTTTTTGCAATGATAAAAATTGAGGCAGTAAATTATAAAGACCCAGAATTTGCAAACGAAAGGGTTAATTTTGAAAATTTAACAGCATGCTATCCTGACAAACAATTTTTCTTAGAAACAAGCAAAGATATATATTCAACAAGATTAATTGATTTATTTTCCCCAATAGGTAAAGGGCAAAGAGGTATGATAGTTGCTCCACCAAAAGCTGGAAAAACGACTATTTTAAAAGAAATTGCAAATGGAATTGCAAAAAATCATCCAGATACAATAAGAATAGTTCTTTTAATAGATGAAAGGCCTGAAGAAGTAACAGATATAAAGGAATCAGTTAATGCATGGGTAATTGCTGCACCTTTTGATATGCCGCCTGATAAACAGATTAAAAAAGCTGAATTAACACTTGAAATGGCAAAAAGACTTGTGGAATTTGGATATGACGTTGTTATTTTAATGGACAGTTTGACAAGACTTGCAAGGGTGTATAATATAAATGTTCCACCAAGTGGTAAACTTCTTTCTGGTGGTGTAGATCCTGCAGCGCTTTACAAACCCAAACACTTTTTTGGAGCAGCTCGTAATACAAAAGAAGGGGGAAGTTTGACAATAATTGCAACTTCTTTGATTGAAACGGGGTCAAAAATGGATGAAGTAATTTTCGAAGAGTTTAAAGGAACTGGAAATATGGAACTCGTTCTCTCAAGACAACTTGCTAATAAAAGAATTTTCCCTGCAATCAATATTATGTTATCTGGAACGAGAAGAGAAGAGTTACTACTTAGCAATGAAAAATTAAAAAAGTTGTGGCTTTTAAGAAAAATGTTGTCTTCAATGAGTGAAGAAGAGGGGTTAAAACTTATTCTCAATAAAATGAAAGAAACAAGCACAAATGAAGATTTTCTTGCATTAATTGATCTTCAACAGTGAGGTAATCTTTTATGAAAAGATTTTTCATTTTGATTATGTTTATTCTCATTTTGAGTACGTTATTTTCATTCAAAAAAGAAGCAATCGAGTATTACCAAGCAGGGCTTAATGCATATCAACAAAGTAACTATGAAAAAGCTCTTTACTATTTTGAAAAAGCCCTAGTTATTGATCCATCAATTGAAGGATATGATACTTCGTTAAAGTTTAAAGCAGGAATATCAGCTTATATGATTGGAAACTATGAAAAGGCTAAAGCTTATCTTTCAGGGTATACCGAAAATCCATTTGTAAAAGAGCTTTTGAATGATATTTTAAAAAATTCAACATCCACATCAGAAGAATGGAGTAATTGGATTGAAAAGTATAAACCAATGGAATTACCTGCTTCAACTGAGACTACAAATAAGAAAAACAATTCAAAATTGATACTTTTCTTAATTACTTTTTTATCATCCTTTGCAATTTTACTTATAATGGAGTTAAGAGTTATAAAAGCTAAAAAAACTTATCCTCAACCTCTTGAAACTACAAAGGAAGTTGAACAAGAACTCACAGCAAAAAATTCAGGAATTATTTTTAATGAAAACGAAGAATTAATTCCTGAAAATTCTTATACTATGGACTTTAATGAACTTATAAATAAAGAGCTCTCATTCTTATCTGAATTATTTGAGGGACTTGAAGAAATAGAAAATAATAATGAAGTAGAAATAAAAAGTAATGTAGAAGAAAATAAAGAAAATCCTTCATCTGAAATTATAGCTGAAAAAGAAAACAAAGAAGAAGAAGAAAATGTAGATATTGATGAAGTTATTGAAGAAATAGATGAATTAGAAGAAATGGTATCTGATCAAGATGAAAAATTAATCAAAAGCGAAGTTGAACAATCATTAATTGAAAAAATTAAAAGCCTTGAAATTTCTTCCTCAGAAGAAAGTAGCAATGAACTTCCAATTGAAATTGCAGAAGAATTTTCATCATTAAATATAGAAGAAGCATTTTCAAAATTGGATGAAAAAGAAGAGCTTGAAGAAGCAGAATTAAAATTAATAACAGAAAAATTAAAAGAATTCATTTCAACCCAAAACCCAAAAGAAGAGGAGGAGATTATATAAGAAAAATTATACTTTTTCTAACACTACTTCCATTAATTATTTTTTCTGACTCTTCTATGTTTAATTTCATAGAAAATATTGCTGGTAAAAGGGATTTTTTTATATATGGAACTCTACATTTTGATGTATATGATCAAAGTAATAAAAATCTACAAAGTGATATAACATTAGATGCAACAATAGTTAATTTAGAACACTTTTTTGTGCAAATTTACAAACCCGAATTTTTAAAAGATATACAAATAGAATTTAATAGTCTTACAAAAACAACGTATTACAAATATAATAACTATAAAGTTGTAGATATTTCTGCAATTGATGTTGACTATATTTATGAAATTTTAAAAACAATTTTTAGCTTTTTATCTTCTTCGCTTTTTACAATATATGAAGATCAAGAAAATTTAACCTTAATCCCTGCAGGTGCCCCTTTCTTGAAAAGGTTAGGCTTAGAACCAACTAAAATTAGTGTTTATTTTGATAAAGACTCATTGAAAAAAATTATGTTTACCACCGATGATAGTACTGAAAATATTACAATTACATTTGATAAATTTCAAATTCTAAACTTAGAAAATCAGAGGTGAATTATTATGAAAAAGATTTTTACAATACTCATTATTTTGACTATCTTTTCTTTAACTTTTTCAAATGAAACTTTTCTGGATTTTGGTATTGGATGGAATCTAGGAAAATTCTCAAACTATGGCTTAAATCTTGGTTTTTCAAATAATTTGTTTAATATACAATGGATATTTAATTTCTCAGAAAATTTTGATCACAAAATTTTTGTAGACTCTGCTATAGCAAAGTTTGAAAATATAAGCTTTGGACCAATTCTATTTGTTAATAACACAACATATGATAGTACATCGCTAGACATTGAAGCTGGGCTCAAAACTTCTATATATATTCCTGATATAGAAATTTCTTTATCCCTTACCTACCCATTAAATAAAGAGGTAAGTTATAACCTTACTGATTTTCTACTAGTTAATCTAAAATACATCGTTCCTCACCCAAATACAAAAAAAATTTGGCGTGATAAGCTTTTTTTGCTAATTAGTTATTCTAAAAAAACTGTCTTTTTCGGAGTTGGGCTATCTGAACCATTTTAACAAAACAGCTTTGGAGGAAATTTAATGGAAATCTATCCAAATGTAACCAACATAGATTTTAAAAAACTTATTGATATGGGAATAGATTTATTTATTTTTGATTTTGATAACACTGTTAATAAATGGAAAGAGAGCAAAATTCCAAACGAAATAATTCAAATTTTTAATTATCTTGAAAAAAATGGTGTAAAAATAATAATTGTTTCAAATGGAAAACCAAGAAATTTAAATGTAAATGTTAAAACTCTTTGGCTTGCAAGAAAGCCCTTGCCTTTTAAGTTTAAAAAGTACTTGAAAGAAAAGAATATAAAATATAATAAAGCAGTAGTTATTGGCGATCAATTATTTACTGATATGCTTTTTGGAAAGTTTTTAAATGCGTATTTAATTAAAGTCGATCCACTTGATACAGAAAAAGAATTTTTCATAACAAAAATTCTTAGATTTTTTGAAAAAATAGTCTTGAAATTTTTTTAGAGTATGTTATAATAGCTTGTGGAGGCGTGTTCCGAACTGGCTAAGGGGCCGGTCTTGAAAACCGGTGGGGGTTACACCCCCGTGTGGGTTCGAGTCCCACCGCCTCCGCCAAGTAAAAATTAAGCCCCATCCTAAAATGGATGGGGATTTTTTCTATTTCTTTATAAAAATCTTCATGAAACAATATAACTAACTACTTAAATTTTCCCATATTCTCTCAATTTCAGCTTCATAAGCTTTAAAAATTTCTAAAATCTTAGGATTAAATTCATCTGGTGAAGTTCTTCCATCTCCATTTAGCATAATCTCTAAAGCTTTTTCGTGAGTAAACGGTTTTTTATATGGTCTTTTTGACCTTAAAGCATCATAAACATCTACTATATTTACAATCTGCGCTTCAATTGGTATCTGATCTCCTTTTAGTCCATATGGATATCCTTTTCCATTAAACTTTTCATGATGATACAAGGCTATCCTTTTTGCTATTTCTAATCTTTCATCTCCATTTAGTATTTCCGCTCCCCAAATTGTGTGTTTCTTCATAATTTCCCATTCTTCATTAGACAAAGAAGAAGGCTTTCTCAATATTTCCGGTGGAACTTTTATCTTTCCAATATCATGCAATGCCGAATACAAATATATCTTTTTTACCAAATTATCTGGTAATTTCATCTTTTCTGCTAAAAATTTTGATAAAACTTGAACTCTTTTAATATGATTACCGGTATCTTCATCAAAACCTTCAACAATAGTTGCCATTTTTTCAATAAATAGCTCGTATGTTGTTTCAAGCTCTCCAGAATATTTTTCTATTTCCTTATATGCTTCTTCAAGTTCTTCATTTGTAGCTTTAAGCTCTTGAAAATTTGCTTCAATTATTGAAATCATATCGGCAATTTCATTAACCAAAACATCAATTTCTTCAATTTCAGTATTAATTTTTGAACCATCAAATTCTTGATTAGTTAAATATCTTTTTGTTTCATCTATAATATTTTCAATTGGAGCTCTAATGTTGGAATTCAATTCTTCTTCCACATTATTATCAGTCAAATGGCCTAAGAGTAAAATTCCTAAAACAATTGTTATTGTAATTAAAAAATTTGGAAGCAACCTAATCACATAATTTTCATATACTACAATATAGATATCTCCTAAAGCTTTTTGAAATAACAATACATTAAAATTATAAATTCTATATTTTTTATCGTGATCAATTTTTAATTTTCGCCCTATAATTTTCTTATTATTACTATAAATTACTGTGTTATTCTGATCAATTAAAATAACATTTCTATCTAAAACATGAGTAACAATATAGTTAGGATTTATATCCACACCCAAAACTCCGTATCCATTTTTTATTTCAACATATTTTGATATTGTCAAAATAATATCACCAGTGACAGCATCAATATATGGTGGGGAAACTTGGAAAAAATCCTTTTTTTCTAAAGATTTTTTAAACCAGGGCCTATCTTTGGGCAATAAATTTTCTGGAATTTTTGCCTCAGGAATAAAGACAAGATTCCTTTCAGGAATGGAAAAATAGACATGTTGCACCATATTTTTATAATTCTCATAGAAAAGTCTTAAAATATTTTCAAGATTTTTCTTATCTTCAAATAAACTTTTGTCTTGGCTTAAAACGTTTAAAAAATTTCCAACATGTAATCCCAAATCATTCCATTCACGCACAGATTTGGAAAGTTGTAGTTCCAATTGAAAAAACATAGCTCTTATTCCTAAAAGCGTCATAATAATTCCAGCAATTATTCCAATAACTATAATTGGCAAGATAATATGGTTTCTTATTTTCCTTTTTATAAAGTGATTGATTGTCAATCTATCACTCCCAGTTCTATTTTTATACAACTTAATTTTAACATAAAAATCTTTTATATAAAATATGGTATATAATATAAAGTGTAGTAGACATATATCTCAAAAAGATCAATTAATTGGAGGGAGAATATGGTAGGAAAATTAACAGTAATCACTGGCCCAATGTATTCTGGTAAAACCACTGAACTTTTATCATTTGTAGAAATCTATAATATAGGGAAGAAAAAAACAATTGTCTTTAAACCATCGATCGATAACAGATATGGTGAAGATATAGTTTCAACTCATACGGGCTTTAAAGTAAAAGCTCATAAAATCTCAAAATCAATCGAAATATTAAATCATATTTCAAACAATATTGATGCAGTATTTATAGATGAAGTACAATTCTTTGATGAAGAATTGATAAATGTAGTCAGAAATCTTATCTTTAAAGGTATCGATGTTTATTGTGCAGGTCTTGATATCTCATATCTAGAAAAACCTTTTAAAACAACGGCAAATTTACTGGCAATGGCAGATGAAGTTATTAAAAAGAAAGCCGTATGTGAAAAATGTGGGGAACATAGAGCAACTTATTCTTTTAAAATAACTCAAGACAATAAAGAAATAGATATTGGCGGAAAAGAAAAATATATAGCTCTATGTAGAGAGTGCTTAAAAAAGATAAAAGTTAATAAAACACTATAGGAGGTGGAATGCATGAAGAAACTTTTAGGTATTATTCTTATTATTTTAACTGTTTCATTATTATTTTCAACTGAAGTTGTCATTTTACACAGTAGTGACTTACATGGAAATATTTTACCAATCAATTATGCTACAAACTCTCCTTCAGATGTAGGGCTTGCAAAAATTGCAACCTTGGTAAAACAGTTTAGGAATGAGTATCAAAACGTAATACTTATAGATACTGGAGACTTAATTCAAGGAACCCCCTTGGAATATTATCATGCAAGAATAGATAACAAGCCAGTTGATCCAATGGTACTTGTAATGAACAAACTAGGTTATTCTGCCTGGATAATAGGAAATCATGAATTTAACTACGGTTTAGATGTTTTAAAAAAAGCAGTTTCTGAAGCTCAATTTCCAGCTTTAAGTGCTAATATAATAGATGTAAAAGAAAATTCATCTTTATTTAAACCTTATCATATAGTAAATGTTGGAGATATAAAAATCGGTATTTTAGGACTTACCACTAAGTACATTCCCAATTGGGAAGATCCAAAAAATATCGAAGGTCTTGACTTTTTAGATCCAGTAGAAGTTGCTAAAAAATACGTTGATATTCTTAAAAACAAAGAAAATGTTGATATAGTAATTGTTGCATATCACGGTGGCCTTGAAAGAGATCCTCAAACAGGAGAACCAACAGAAGAATTAACCGGCGAAAATCAAGCTTATCAACTCTTACAAGAAGTTGATGGAATTGATGTTTTACTACTTGGTCATCAACACAGAACTATTGCAACAAAAATAAATAATGTGCCAGTTTCAATGCCTTCTTACTGGGGAAAATCACTTGGAAAGGTTGTTTTAAAACTTGAAAAAAAGGATAATAAATGGCAAGTTATTGATAGCTCAGTAGAGCAAGTTTCTGTAAAAGGAGTTCCTGCCGATGAAGAAATCATTTCTTTGATAAAACCATATGATGAAAAAGTTCAAGCATGGTTAGATCAACCCGTTGGATATGCAGATGGAGATTTTTGGGTAGAAAATCCTCTTTTTGCAAGACTTCAAGACAATCCTTTAATAGAATTTGTAAATAAAGTTCAAATGTACTACAGCAAAGCTAAAATTTCATCTACTGCTCTCTTTAATAATAGCATTAAAGGATGGAAGAGTGGTCCTATTACATTAAGAGATATTAATGCAGTTTACATTTATCCAAATACCTTAAAGGTTATTAAAGTCACTGGTAAAGATATAAAAGATGCTTTAGAAAAAAGTGCTGACTATTTTGTTATGGAAAATTATATGGTTTCAGTCAATAAATCTTGGGTTGAACCTAAACCTAGACATTATAATTATGACATGTGGGAAGGAATTAGCTATAAAATAGTTCTTAACAATCCTTCAGGAAATAGAATAATAGACTTAATGTTCGAAGGAAAACCAATTGAAATGGATAAAGAATACGAAATTGTCCTTAACAACTATAGAGCAGGTGGCGGCGGTGGATATACAATGTTTAAAGGAAAACCAGTTGTTAGAGAAGTAATGATGGAAGTTTCAGAATTAATGGCAGATTACATTCTTGAACACAAAAATATTAAAGCAACAACTGATAACAATTGGCAAACTGTTGTTAAATTTGAATATGTTATTAATCCTGGCGAAACTCTCTGGTCAATCTCAAAACGCTTAGGTGTTTCAATTAATGATTTAATAAGATGGAATAATATTAAAAATCCATCGCTTATAAAACCTGGAACTAAATTGGTATATTACAAAAATTACATTGATACTATACCACCAATAAAAGAACTAATAAACTTCTAAAAATCAACAAAAACTTTGCTCATGCTTACATTAATGCCCGTTTCTAGTAGAACAGCTAGAAACGGGCTTTTCTATTTAAAAGTAATATTTAAGTATATGATTCTGTGCTTTTAAAACCTTTTTGAAAGAATAATTTTTGCATTAAATTTTAAGCCATAAATAACTTAACAAGTTATGCGATTTATTAATTCTGACTCTTTTAAATAACAAAATATAAAAACAAAAATATCCCATTCTTTCTTAAGGTAGAATGGGATATTTACGGTTTAAGACTATTTATAAAGGATGATTCTTTTCAGTGTTAATATTTTTTATTTTATTAAACCAAAAACATCCTCTAAACCTTGCTTTTCAACTTGAAATTTATAAAATCCAAAAAATTTATCCATATATTTATCTCTTTCCTTTGAATATTTATCAGCAAAGTTAGCTGTAGATCTTGAAACAGTATCATGATCCCTTGTCTCTTTAATCGCATCCATTAGATATAAAACTGTATAATCCATGTTTATAGCAGCCATATATAAGTCTTGATTTGCATTATAAATTTCAGAATTTTCTATTCTATCTCTTAAAGAATCAAGTTTACTAATTATATCTTTTAATATTTTTCTCTTATCTTCTAAATAGTAAATCATATAAGAATATGTTTCATTTCTATCTTGCATTTTATTAACTTCATTAAAAATCTTACCTGTTATTAAATTTTCTTTTAAAACATCATATCCAATTTCTTTATCTAGAGCTTCTAAATAGGATTTAAAATCTTTAATTTTACTTGATTCTTGAGTGTTTTCAACTTCTTCTGTTACTGGTGATGAATCTTCTTCAATAACTTCTTGTGCAATTGGAGTTTGAACACTATTTGTTGCAACTTCTTTATCCTTAGATGGTATAAGTAACACTGCCACTGCCAAGACTACAACTATCAATATAAAAAAACCACAACCTCTAACCAGTTTTCTCATAAATCTACCTCCTCTAAAGTTAGTAAACAAAATTATATTTCCGACAAGATTATACCATAATAAAAGTAATAATCAATCTATGGTACAATTGATAACGATAGATTATCATAAAAGAGGGGGATAAAATGATAGATTTTGACAAAATCATTGAACGACGTGGAACAAACTCGTATAAGTGGGATTATGGGGATAATGAATTATATGATAATTTATTACCTTTATGGGTAGCAGATATGGATTTTGAAGCTCCAAAAGAAGTAATTGATGCAATAAAAGCAAGAACAAAGCACGGAATATACGGATATACTTTTAGGCCTGAAGGGTATTATAAGTCAATCATAAAATGGTTTGATGAAATTCATAATGTAAAAATAAAAAAAGACTGGATTGTTCCAATCCCTGGAGTGGTTCCAGGAATTGCATTTGCAATACAAGCTTTAACAAATCCTGGAGATAAAATAATAATACAACCTCCGGTTTATAGACCTTTTTATGAAGTAATTAATAACCTTGGAAGAAGAATTTCTTTAAATCCACTAATTGAAAATAATGGATATTACAAAATGGATTTTGAAAATCTTGAAAAAATTATTGATAATAGAACTACAATGTTAATTTTATGTAGTCCACATAATCCAGTAGGAAGAGTATGGAAAAAAACAGAGTTAGAAAAATTAGGTGAAATATGTTTAAAGCACAACATAACAGTTATATCCGATGAAATTCATGCTGATATCGTTTATTCCCCTAATAAACATAATATGTTCTTTTCAGTATCTGATAAATTTTTAAACAATAGTATTGTGCTTACTGCTCCAAACAAAACTTTTAATATAGCAGGTCTTCAAACTGGCAATGCATTTATTCCAAATAAGTTTATAAGGCAAAAGTTCGAGGCAGTTATAAATTCACAACACTTAAACTTAACTAATATATTTGGAATTGTTGCAACTGAAGCAGCATACACATACGGAAAAAGCTGGCTCATTCAATTAAAAAAATACCTTTATGACAATGCCGTATATGTTAAAAAGTCACTAGAAAAAAATACCAATGTTAGAACTTTAATACCTGAAGGAACTTTCCTTATGTGGCTCGATTTTAGAAAATATAATACTGATATCCATGAAAAGTTATTAAAAAATGGGTTGTGGTTAAATCAGGGTAAAGAATTCGGAGAAGAAGGAGATGGATTTGAAAGAATGAACATTGCAACCTCAAGAAAAATAATTGAAAAGGCAGTAAAAATAATAATTAGTAGTTTAAATGATCTTGAGTAATTTTTCAAAAGCCCCCAAAATATTTATTTTTCATAATCTTTGGGGGCTTTATAATATACTTAAGATTAAGATTTTACAAGCCTAGCTCTTTTAATACAATAACAACTTTTATCCTTCCAGGATGTCTATAACCACTTTCTATTATCGTATAATAATTGCAAATTCTTTGGTGTGATGCACAATCAACACAATAACCTGTTTGAGCACATGGAGTATTAAGATTCAACCTTTTTGTATTCATAGGAGAAATATACCTTATTCTTTCTCTTGCTTCTTCCAAATTTTTCACTACTTTATTAACACTAGTAACTAAAATAACGTTTTTTGGTCCAAAAATAACTGCAGCAACTCTATTACCGTTTCCATCTAAAAGCGCAATTTCACCATTTTCAGTTATTGCATTAGCACTACATACATAAAAATCTGAAAAAAACGCTTTTCTTTCTAATTCTTCCTTCTCTTCTTTTGTTTTTGCACTATATCTATCCAAAAAGTTATATTCTTCAGTTCTTAACTTTTCTAGTAGTCCTATTTGATTAAGTGTCAAAGATCCACCTGTGGCAACTGTTGAACCCTTAGGAATTAACTCTAAAACTTTTTCTAAAGCTTCTTTTTCATCTTTTACAATATATGCTTCATGACCTTTTTTGTTTAAAGCATCAGCAACTTTGTTTGCCAACGATTTATACTTCCATAAATATAATTCGTCTCTCATTCTACCACCTTCTTCTATTCAATATTTCTTTCAATCTTAAATGATAACGATTTAAAAGAAAGAGTTATATCTACATCTTCAACGGGGATATTCGTTCTAAGTTTCACAGGTGCAAAATTAACAATTCCCTTAATTCCCAATTTTTCCAATTTATCTACAACCATTTGAGCAGCATTTTCTGGAACCGCTAGAACTGCTATTTCTACAATATTTTTCTTAAAAAATTCATCAATTTCAGAAAAATGTTTAACAGTTAACCTTCCTATCTTTCTTCCAACCTTTGATCTATCAGCATCAAAAATACCTATAACATTAAACTTTTCCTTTCTTAAACCTTCATAATTTGCTATAGCACTACCGATATTTCCTGCACCAATAACAATGACATTCCAATATTTATTAACACCTATTATGTCTTCTAGCCTTTCCATTAATTCATAAGTATTATATCCAACTCCTCTTTTTCCAAACTCTCCAAAATATGATAAATCTTTCCTAACTTGGCTAGATTTAATACCAAGTCTTTCTGCAATATCTTTTGAAGCTACATATTCAATACCTTCATCATATAATCTATTAAGACACCTATAATAAAGCCCTAATCTCTTAATAACAGGTCTTGGAATCTTTTTTTCCATATTCTCAATCCTCCTATATTTTTGTGAAGTTAGTCACAATAAATTATACTATATTTTTCACAAATAATTCAAGTAATAATTTGCCTTCGATTTTTCAATAAAAATATTAAATTTCTGGAAATATTAAAAAATAACATGTAGATAATAACCTTTATTCTATTTTTTTTAATATTTGAACAAATTGGAAAATATGATATAATACAACTTGAAAACAGATAAGAATACTCGGAATTTAATAATTACTTCAAATTTTTAATTGCTTTTTTAAAGGAGGGATATTGTGTATATTTCAGTATTTATTGTGACCTATTTCACATGGATATTACTAACAGGTTACAACGATATTTCTGAGCTAATCGTAGGCTTTTTTGTTTCACTAATTGTTTCAGGTGTCTTAAAAAAGTATTATAGAATAAGATTCGATTCAAAATTTTTAGTAAGATTTGTTAAATTTGTATTAGTTTATTTACCTGTATTTATATGGGAAATGATAAAAGCAAATTTTGATGTTGCCGCAAGAGTCTTAAATCCGAAACTTCCAATTAACCCCGGTTTTGTAAAAATTAAAACAAACCTTAAAAAAGAAGCCTCAAAACTTACCTTAGCAAATTCCATTACACTTACCCCTGGCACACTCACCTTAGATGTTAAAGATGATACCCTCTTTATTCATTGGATTGATGTAAAAACCTTAGATGAAAGCGAAAAAAAGGAAAAGATTAGTGGAACGTTTGAAAAGATTTTAAAGGGGGTATTCGAATGACAATTATTAACTATATTTACTTCGGATTTGTAGGTTTAGGAGTATTATTTTCCTTTCTTAGAATATTGCTTGGTCCAACAAGCGCTGACAGAGTAGCTGCATTAGATACTTTGAATGTCGTTTTAACCGGAACTATTGTTTTTTTAGCTTTAGTATTTAAAAATGGACTATATCTTGATATCGCTCTAGTATACGGTCTTCTTTCATTTACTGAAACAGTTGTAATATCTCGTTACTTGGAGGGGAAAAAATGAGTATATTAGGATATATTCTAATAACTATAGGAGCATTTTTTTATTTTCTAGGCGGGCTAGGTATTTTTAGAATGCCAGATGTTTACAATAGGTTACAAGCTGGGACAAAGGCTACCACTCTTGGCTCATTCTCGGTAATATTAGGAGTAGGTTTGGTAAATCTTGATTATTTACCTAAAGCATTAATTATAATTGCTTTCATTGCATTAACAAATCCCGTTGGAAGTTCTGTTCTTGCAAGAGCTGCCTATTTGAAAGGTATAAAACCTACTGACAAGACAAAAGTTGACGAATATAAAGGTGGTGATGAAAAATGACTATTGTCATTATATTCGTCGGAATATTAATGATTATTTCTGCCATTTATGCAGTCGAGGCAAAAAAAATGCTGGATTCATTTATATCATTATCACTTTTAAGTTTGTTATCGGTTTTTTTGTTTGTAATAATGAAGGCTCCCGATGTTGCAATTACAGAAGCTGCAGTTGGAGCTGGTCTTACTACAGCTGTTTTAATCTTGGCATTACAAAGAGTTGGTGGTGATGAAAAATGAGAAGAGTATTTTCAATTCTTATAGTGTTAGGATTGATTTTATTTTTTGTAAATTCTCTTTCTATTCTACCTGAATATGGGAAAGTTAAACTTTCAAAAGTTTCCAGTGCATATATAAATAAAAGTGTTAATGGAAACAGTGAAAAAGTTAAATTTGGTGAATCAAAAGATTTAGAAGATGGTTCTGCTAATGTAGTTACATCTATAGTAGTCAACTATAGATCTTTTGATACACTTGGTGAAGTAACTGTATTATTCACATCTGCATTAGGTGTTGGATTAATATTACATGGCTATAAAAGAAAAAAATACGGAAGACAACCTAACTTTATTCTAAGAATTTCTGTAGGTATTTTGCTTCCATTAATTCTTTTATTTGGTGCTTATATATTTATCCACGGACATCTTACACCTGGCGGCGGTTTCCCAGGAGGTACAATAATTGCTGCCGGTATTTTACTATTGTATCTTTCTAACGAAGAATATGATCTTTCTAAAGTTTCCAAATTTGTCGAAAGTACTGCAGGAAGTTTATATGTAATAGTCGGTTTAACAGGATTAGCAATTTCAGGTATTTTCTTACTAAACTTCCTCCCAACGGGAGTAGTTGGTAATTTATTTAGTGCCGGAATAGTGCCAATAGTGTACATATTAATTGGTTTTAAAGTAGGTGCCGAACTTTCAGGAATAATTGCGGATTTATACAGGGAGGAGGGATGACAATGGTATACTATATCTCTTTTATATTAATAGGAGTAGGAATTTATGGAATACTAACTCAAAAAAACTTATTTAAAACATTAGTATCATTAACAATAATTGATACCGCAATTAACATTCTTATAATTTCACTTGGCTACATAGAAGGAAGTGATGTGCCAATTTATTCAAAATATACACAATCAGCTAACTTTGTTGATCCACTCCCACAAGCATTGGTACTTACAGCAATTGTTATAGGCGTAGGTACTTTAGCATTAGGTGCTTCTCTATTAATTAGAGTATATGAAAAATATGGGACTTTAGATACTGAAGAAATCGCCGTTAAGGAGGCGAGAAAATGACAGCTTTGTTAATTGCTATTCCCTTAATTTCTGCTTTCATATTTGTACCATTTAAAGAAAAATCAAAATATATTCTTCCATTTATTGTATTAGCCAACATCATTTTATTATTTAATCTTCCACTTGATACTGTAGAATTTATGGGCGGTTGGAAAGCTCCATTTGGAATAGTATTAGTACTTGATTCTGCAAGCTTTTATACTTTATTAGTCGTTAATATTATTTTCTTACTTATCTCCCTAATGCCTCAAATAACAGATAAAGGTTTGTCAATAATCTTATTAATTTTATTAGCATCTACAAATGGTCTAATATTAACAGGTGATATATTTAACTCATTTGTATTTATGGAAATCACAGCAGCTGCAGCATACATTATTGCTTCTTCAAAGAAAAATTATTATGGAGCATATAAATATTTGATTGTTGGAAGTATTGCTGGTGGTTTCTACCTCTTAGGTGCAATATATTCATATCTTGGAACTGGATCATTAAATTTTGCAGATATATCTTTAAATATGAAAGAGTCATTCCTTCCTTATGTTGCACTTATGTTATTTATTGGACTTGCTGTTGAATCAAAAATACTTCCATTAGCTGGATGGGTTCCAGATGTTTATGCTTCAGGTTCACCGCTTACTCCTGCAATTTTGGGTACTGGAGTTACATTTACAATGATTTATTTATTAAGTAGAATTTTTATTACTGTACTTAATGGATATTTTCTTGACGTAATTTATATCTTTGGATTATTAACTCTTATTTTAGCTGAAATTGCAGCATTTAAACAAGAAAAATTATTAAAAGCATTGGCATTTTCATCTATTGCTCAAGCAGGTTTAGTTTTAAGCGTTATTTCTTTAAACACTTATGATTCATTAAAAGCTGGATATTTCCATCTCCTTAATGATGCAACGGCAAAGATAATTTTATTCGTAATAGCTGCAACAGTTGTTGGCAGCTTTATGAAAAACAAAACTGCTGGAATTTCATTTAGTATTGCTTCTTTTTCCTTGATTGGTTTCCCACTATTTGCAGGCTTTAGAAGTAAATTGTTAATTTTACAAAGTTCATTCGAAAGTGGAAACTATATTTTACCAGCAGCATTACTATTCTCAACTATTATTGAAGCAGCTTACTTATTAAAATGGAACATTCATCTTTGGTACGGAAATAATGAAAAATCAGAAAGAATTCCTTGGAATATAGTTCTAATCACTTTAATATTATCGTTATTCATAATATACATTGGATTGTTCCCAGATACATATTTAAAAATTGCTGAAAATATAACAAACGGCTTAATGAACTACAAAGCTTATGTAACTACAGTTCTGGGAGGGATGTAAATGATTTCTATTACAAATCTAATATTAGTGTTTCTGTTTGGTTCTTTAATTAGTTATCTGCTAACAAAAGCAAACAAAGTTTTAGGTTCTATATTTAACTTTCTTCTTTCATTTTATGCATTATACTACGTATGGAATATTGAAGTAGGTCACTATGAAAAATTATTCAACATTTTTCCAAATATTGAAAGCTCACTAAAAGTAACATATTTAGGCAAGTTTTTCGCTATTATAAGTTTAATAGTTATTTCATTAGTTTCATTTTTCATAATTGAATGGATAAGAAAAAAACCTTCAAGACCAGCTGCTTTTAATGCTTTTATATTAATTATGATAGCTGGAGTAATTGGAGTATTCTTTTCAAATGATCTTTTAACATTATATGTTTTCTGGGAAATTGCAGTTTTAGGTTCATTCTTAATAGTTCCAATGGGGAAAGAAGAATCTAAAAAGGCAGCAGTAATTTATGCAGTAACAAGTGCCATTGGAAGCTATATGTACCTTTTTGCAACATTTTCTATTTATAGCAAATACGGCGTACTTTCTTTTGACAAAGTATCAAGTTATTTGTTGAATGAGCCATCAAACTTATTTAAATGGTTTGTAATTCTATTTATTGCTAGTGCAGGAATAGCAAAGAGTGGTATTTTCCCATTGCATACCTGGTTGAGAATAACACATGGTAATGCTCCAGATGCCTTTAGTGCAATATTATCTGGTCAACTAGTTAAAATGGGATCATATGTTCTTGCAATTTCTCTCTCTGTATTTCCTTCGACAATGCTATTCAATGCTTTCTATCATGGTGTACCTTTAATTAATTATCTTCTTATTTGGTTAGGAAATATTTCAATAATAATAGGAACTTTTATGGCAATAAGACAAAATGACATGAAACAATTAATTGCTTATTCTTCCATCGCAAATGGTGGTTACATTCTAGTTGGGCTCGGAGTAATGAATTCAATTGGTTATGCTGGAGGACTTTTCCATGTTTTTAACCATGCTATTGCAGCTGCAATGATCTTTTTATCATTTGCTGCAGTAGTTTATCGAACAGGCACAACTAAGATTGATGAAATGGGTGGTTTAATCTGGAGAATGCCCTGGACATTTGTAACATATCTTGTAGGAATAATTTCATTAGCTGGAATTCCCCCTACAAGCGGTTTTATATCAAAATGGATGATATTTAATGCTCTATTAACAAAGGGAATGTTTATTACATTAGCAATTACATTCATTGGAAGTGTTGGATCATTTTTATATGTCTTTAGACCACTTGCAGGTGTATTTTTAGGTCAATTAAAGAAAAAACATTATGAAGTAAAAGAAGTATCGCCTATAATGTTAATTCCTATGTTAATACTTGTTATTTTAACGGTATTTATTGGAATTTATCCAAAACCTGTACTTGACTTAATAGCATCGATTGAAAAAAATATTGGTATCAAACCAATAGAATATAGTGGTACTATTATAAAAACTTCTTTGGGTCAGTGGGATACTTTAACGGTATTTACAATGTTTGCAGTTGGATTTATTATTGCTCTTATTTTATACCTTATTTTTCCAAAGGGTAAAAAAGTTGAATTGACTGATCAATATACTGGAGGAGATTATCTATATAATTACGATTTATATCACTACGCAACAGGATTCTACAGATTTATTGAAAGATTATATGATAAACATCCATCATTTGAAAAACTCTATAATATGTTAGCATCATTTTTCAAGAGTATGGGTGAAATAGTTAATGGAATAATTTATAAGGTTAGCCCAAGTGGATATGTATTCTGGATTTCAATTGTAATCCTCATTTTATTCTGGGTGAGGTGGTAGAAGATGATGACTATACTTAAGGTAGCAGCAGTTTTATTTACAGGATTCTTTTTTGGATTAACATTAGAGGGAATTTCAAGAAAAGTTATGGCAAGGATACAAAGAAGGTATGGTCCACCCTGGTACCAGAACTTCTTAGATGTTTTCAAGGCTCTTTCTAAGATTGGAATTTCCCATGGATGGATTTTTGACTTTGGAATTTTGATGGCACTTGGAGGAGTAATTGCTACACTTGCATTTGTACCACTTGGAAATTTAGTCGCTTTTCCTGGGCTGGACAATTTATTTATTATAGTATATCTTTTTGCAGTTGGTGCACTGGGAATGGCAATGGGAATGGTTGGTTCCGGGAATCCAAATGCAAGTATTGGTGTTGCAAGGGCTTTGACACAAATGTTAGGTTATGAAATACCTTATATGATTTCCGTAGCCGCAGTAATGTATTACTATAAAACAGCTTCTGTATCAACATTAATGCTCTCACAACAAGATACCTGGACTTTATTTAAAATGCCAATAGGTGGTATTGTCGCATTTATTTCACTCTTGGGTATGTTAGGTAAAAAACCATTTGATACTCCAATAGCACCCGCTGAAATAGCTTCTGGGCCAATGGTTGAACTTTCAGCTAAATACATGGGCTTATTAATGTTAATGCATACTTTTTCAATTTTTGTTGAAGTTGGATTATTTGTAGACATTTTCTTGGGCATAAGTAATTATTGGACTTTTCTCTTAAAGTTTACAGCTGTTTGGATCTTTGCAACTTTAATTTCATCTGTTTTGCCACGATTTAGAATAGAACAAGTTGTTAAATTTTACTGGAAAGTTCCACTCAGTTTAGCTTTTATACAAGCATTGTTTGTATTAATCGGATGGGTATTTTAGGAGGTGAATAAAAGTGAAAATAGATGAAAGAGGTATTTGGGAAAAAATAGCTGACAAGCTTAGAAGTAAATCACTTTGGATGCTTCACTATTGTACAGGTTGTGGAGCTATGGAACTTCCACCAACAATGACATCAAGATTTGATATGGAAAGATTTGGAATGGGACCAATGGCTACACCAAGACAGGCCGATATCCTATTTATTACTGGATACCTAAATACAAAAACACTTAGAAGAGTTATCTATACATATGAAAAAATGGCCGATCCAAAATACGTAATTGGTTTTGGTTCCTGTACATTGAACGGAGGAATATATTATGACTCATACGGAACTATAAATAAATTAGATTATTATCTTCCCGTTGATTTATATATTGCTGGATGTATGCCAAGACCTGAAGCACTTCTTGAAGCATTCAATGAACTAATGAGAATGATAAGAAACGGTGAAGCAAACGGATGGAAAAAATACAAAGAAAATTATGAATGGTATAAAAACAATCAGCTACGTTCATTAGGGGAGGTGTATGTACATGACGAATTCCATGAATGATGTAATTAATAATGTAAAAAATATCGCTAGTCAAGTAGTAATAAATGAAATTGATGAAAGAGAAATAAAATTAGAATTAAATGAAAAAGAAGTCATAAACGTTCTTTCTTACTTGAAGGGTAATGGATTTTCACACCTATCCCTTATGACTGTAGTTGATTGGATTGATGAAAGCAAATTTGAAATTGTTTATATATTATTCTCCTGGAAAACAGGAAATAAAATTATTGTATCAACAAAAATTGACAGAAAAGAAGCTAAATTTGTAACTATAAAACACTTATGGCCAACTGCAAGATTTTATGAAAGAGAAATTCATGAATTTTTTGGTATAGAATTTAAAGGTAATGATGATATGAAACCTTTATTCTTAGAAATATGGGATGATATACCACCACTAAGAAAAGACTTTGATCCATTAGAATATTCAAAGAAAAAATTCCCTGACAGAGAATATGAAAAAGATGTCATCCATGAGGCAAAAATCATAAGAGGTGATATAAATGGGTGAAGTAAAATTATTCTTTGGTCCAAATCATCCTGGAATGCATGGCAATTTTAGTGTCCATATGTATGTTGAAGGTGATACTGTCTTAAAAGCAAGACCACTCCCAGGTTTTTTACATCGTGGTTTTGAAAAATTAATGGAAAGAAGACTCTGGTTTCAAAATCTTGCACTTATACCAAGAATTTGTGTTCCAGAACCTGATATAAATGAAGCATGTTATGCAATGGCTGTTGAAAAGATAGCAAAAATAGAGGTTCCAGAGAGAGCTCAATGGATAAGAATGATTGTTTTAGAACTTGCAAGAATAGCAAATCACTTAATGAGTTTTCCAGGTATTGGTGGTGCAATCGGTCTTTATACTAGTTCTTTTTGGGGAACCGCTGACAGAGATAGAATTTTAGATATATTTGAAAATTTAACTGGTGCAAGAGTTTATCATATGTATATTATTCCTGGAGGAGTAAGAAAAGACCTAACACCAAAAATAATAAAAATGATTAAAGAAACTCTTGACTATATCGAATCAAGATTACCTGACTATGAAAATCTTATATTTAAAAACAGAATCGTTCAAACCAGATTAAAAGGCATTGCACTATTAGATAGAGAAACCGCTTTAGAGTTAGGTGTCACAGGTGTTGGATTAAGAGCAACTGGAATACCATACGATATAAGAAAAGTAGATCCTTATTTATTCTATGATAAAGTTGAATTTGAAGTACCTACTGCTACAGAAGGAGATGCATTCTCCAGAGTTTATTTAAAATATTTAGAAATTCCACAAAGTATAAAAATTATAAGACAAGCATTAGAAATGATGCCAGACGGTAAAGCAAATGTTCCAATTAGTGAGGGTAATGCTCTTAGATATAGAGTTCCAAAAGGTCAAGCATATGTACATATAGAGTCAACTCGCGGCGAATATGGTTACTTTATGGTTTCAGATGGTGGAGAAAAACCATATAGAGTAGCTGTTAGAGGGGCATCATACCCACAAACATTTATAGGCATAGAAAAATACCTACCTGGAACAAGAATTGAAGACGTTCCAATATGGCTTGCTACGATGGACGTTTGTGCTCC
This sequence comes from Thermosipho globiformans, assembly GCF_003990895.1. NCBI lineage: Bacteria > Thermotogati > Thermotogota > Thermotogae > Thermotogales > Fervidobacteriaceae > Thermosipho > Thermosipho globiformans. The sequence goes on along the minus strand of NZ_BHXD01000001.1, from coordinate 197,298 downwards.
TGAGGTAGACAGATAAGGAGGTGTGTGCAGTGAATAATAATAGTACAATGCCAAAAAAAGATTTTTTTGCACCAATAAAGGCTTGGAAGTTTTTATTTAAAAAACCAGTGACAATTAAGGTCCCATATGTTAAAAGAGAAGCTGCAGAAAGATATAGAGGATTTCATATAAATGATTGGGAAAAATGTATAGGATGCGGTACTTGTGCAAAAATATGTCCTACAGATGCAATTAGAATGGTCGAAGTAGAGGATTTACCCCATGAATATGGCAAAAAACCCCAACGTCCAGTCATTGATTACGGAAGATGTTCATTTTGTGCAATGTGTGTTGACATCTGTACAACCGGTTCCTTAAATATGACAAGAGAATACGTGCATGTTTCACCCGATCCTGAGGACTTTATTTACGCACCTACAGAAAAAGGAATACATGGAATAGAAAATATTCCCGTTGGTTGGACAAAAGATGAAAGTTCAGACCTTTTAGAATTAGATAGAGTTGAAATGGAAATGATCGAAGGAGAAGAAAGATCAAAATCATTTATCGAATATGTTAAAGGATATAGCAAAGAACAAGCTATGCATGAAGCTGCAAGGTGTGTTGAGTGTGGAATTTGTACAGACAGATGTCCACAACATATGAGAATTCCAGAATATATTAAAGCAATTTGGAAAGACGATCTAAAAGAAGCAGTAAATATATTGCTAAAAGGTGACTTAGAACAAGATATGCTCGGTGCAAATCCATTTTCTTCAGTGTGTGGTAGAGTATGTACTCACAAGTGTGAAGAAGCATGTTCAATAGGGAACAGAGGAGATGCAATTGCAATTAGATGGCTAAAAAGGTACATTGTTGACAACATTTCAAGTTATGAAAACGTTGTTAATTATAAAATTGAACCAAGGAACAAAAAAGTTGCGATTGTAGGTTCAGGACCTGCAGGACTTTCAGCTGCATACTTTTTAGCAACTATGGGATACGAAGTAGAAGTATTTGAAAGTCTTTCAAGGCCTGGCGGTGTCATGAGATACGGTATACCATCATATAGGCTGCCTGATGAAGCTTTAGATAAAGATATAGCTTTCATTCAAGCACTTGGGGTAAAAATTCACGTCGGTGTTAGTGTAGGAAAAGATATACCTCTAATGGAACTAAAAGAAAAATTTGATGCTGTCTATGTTTCAACAGGATTTACACTTGGAAGAAGTACCAATATTCCTGGAACAGAACATGAAGATGTAATACAAGCTCTGCCATTATTAAGAGAAATAAGAGACTTTCTAAGAGGAGAAGGACCAAAACCAAAGATTCCAAAAAGCCTTGTTGTTATTGGTGGCGGTAATGTTGCAATGGACGTTGCTAGATCAATGGCAAGGCTTCAAATGATGGAATATGGCAAAGTAGATGTAAAAGTTTCAAGTTTAGAAAGAACATACGAAGAAATGCCAGCAGATATGGAAGAAATAGAGGAAGGATCAGAAGAAGGTGTAAAATTCTATCCTGGATGGGGTCCAATAAGAATAATAATTGAAAATGACAAAGTAAAAGGTGTTGAATTCAAAAAATGTCTTGAGGTATTTGATGAAAATCGAAGATTTAATCCAAAATTTGATGAAAACCAAAAAATGGTTTTGGAAGCAGATATGGTAGTTGAGGCAATAGGACAGGCACCTGACTATAGCTACCTTCCCGAAGAATTAAAAGAAAAATTAGAATTTGTAAGAGGAAGAATTGTAACAAACGAATATAGGCAAACATCAATTAAGTGGCTTTTTGCTGGTGGTGATATTGTTCACGGTCCTGACATTATTCACGGTGTTGCAGATGGTTATTGGGCAGCAAAAGGTATTGATGAATATTTAAGAAGTGAGGTGAAATAATGTCAATTGAAGACATTTTAAAACTTGCTGAAAATTTTGAAATTGAAGGATACAAATTTTATATGTCCAAAAAAGAAGAAATCAAAAATTCACTTGCAAAAGAAGTTCTTGAATTCCTAAAAAACATGGAAAAAGAACATACTGAATACATTAGAATGGTTAGAAAAGCACTCGAAGAAAATGGTGAAATTCCTGCTGCTTCAGTTGATACTACAAAAGACTTTTTCAAAGAAAAATTTACTTCACAAAAAATAAGTAAAACGCCTTCAGAAGATGACATAAAAGATTTGTCTATTCTAAGAATGGCCCTTTTAATTGAAAAAGATTTTGTCAACTACTACGATAAAGCAGCAAAACGTGCTAGAGAGTTAGAAAATAAACAATTGGTAAAAATACTAGAAAACTTAAAAACATGGGAAGAAAGCCACGTAGAATTGGTCAAAAAAATGATTGAAGAAATATACGAAAAAAATAGCCTTGACCTTGGATTTTATCCTTTCTAACCATTGAAAAAATAAAAATACCCCAAGGGTGAAATATCATCCTTGGGGTATTTTTTACTTGATTTAAAAAAATAAAAATGTTATAATTTATTCAGAGCATTCATTCACTGAATGAACGGAGGGAGAGTATGTCAAAATTGTACGAAAAAATATTAAACAAAAGTGCTATTATTGGTGTAATGGGAATGGGATATGTTGGACTTCCACTTGCAGTTGAAAAGGCCAGAGCTGGATACAACGTCATTGGGTTTGATATACAACAAAAAAGAGTGGATATGATCAATGAAGGAAAGAATTATATTGGAGATGTCAATGATGAAGAATTAAAACAACTTGTAAGTGAAAAAAGGCTTAGAGCCACTACCAATTTCGATGAACTTGCAAATTGTGATGTAATAAGTATATGTGTTCCCACACCGCTTGATAAATTCAAACAACCAGATCTTTCGTACATTATTCAAACGGCAGAAGATATCTCTAAAAGACTACGCCGCGAACAGCTAATAATTTTAGAAAGCACAACATATCCTGGAACCACCGAAGAAGTAGTCCTACCTATACTTCTAAAATCTGGACTTGAGGTAGGTAAAGATTTTTACCTTGCATTTAGTCCCGAAAGAGTTGATCCAGGAAATATGAGATATAAAACGAGAAATACTCCAAAGGTGGTTGGTGGAGTGACCAGTGAATGTACAAAATACGCAAAAGCATTGTACGAAAATGTGCTCGATGCTCCGGTATTCCCAGTAAGCTCCCCTAAAACTGCTGAAATGTCCAAAATCCTTGAAAATACTTTTAGATTAGTTAATATTGCATTAGTTCAAGAGATGACAAAAGTTGCTGAAAAAATGAATGTTAATATTTGGGAAGTAATAGATGCAGCCTCAACTAAACCGTTTGGTTATATGCCATTTTATCCAGGTCCAGGTATAGGTGGGCACTGTATTCCTATCGATCCATTTTATCTATCATACAAAGCAAGAGAATACGATCTTCATTTAATGCTTGTTGAACAAGCAGGCCAAGTCGCAGATGAAATGCCTTACTACGTTGTCCAAAGACTTGGCGATATTTTAAATGAATTTAAAAAGCCTTTTAATGGTAGTAAAATATTAGTCCTAGGAGTTGCATACAAAGGAAATATAGATGATATGAGAGAAAGTCCCGCATTAAAAGTAATAGAGATATTAGAAAGAAAAAAAGCAGAGGTATATTATTTTGATCCATTTGTACCAGAATTTACTTTAAACGGAAAGAATTACAAATCCATAGATCTTGATAAAGAAGTCCTTAAAAACTTCGATGGAGCAATTATAACCACTGCTCATACTATTGGAATAGATTATGAATATATAATAGAAAATTTACCATTTGTTTTTGACACTAAAAATGTTTTAAAGAACTTTAAAAACAGAGAAAAAATATACGTTTTATAACCTTGGCAGATTTTTAATGACAGTCTTAATTATCTCAACATATTTTTCTCTCATTTGTGAGTAATTGATTAGGCCATCAGCTGGATGGCCTTTTTTTATTCCAGCCCTTATAAGTCTAAAATCTTCATAATAAGGTAATTTGTTTAAATTCAAAGCATAGCTTCTCATAGAATCCAAAAGACTATTAAAATATTCCACTTCGTAAATTTCACCATCTGGTCTATCATTTGGAATGATACCAGTTCCTGGTGTAAAAGTCCATTCTCCAAAAATATTATTTGCTTCAATAGCAAATCTACTTGTTCCCCATGCAGATTCTACGGCAGCCTGTGCAAGTGCTATGTCCTCTGGAATGATATTTACCTTTAATAATAGGTCGTCATAATCTTTTGCGTCATATTTCTTCATATAAAACTCTAAAATTTTTAAATCACCATTTTCCTTTGCTTTTAAGATTTCTTTTCTTTCCATAAGAATTTCTTGATTAACTTTTCGAATTAGTGGAATCATTATTTTTACAAATAATTCCTTTTTTTCAGCCACTGGAGCTTCAGAAAGGTTTTTTGGCAATGATTCAACAATAATATTAGGAGGGTTTTTAATTGAAAAATACCCTATCTTTTCAAAATATTTTTTTAATTCTTTCCATTCATCAAATTTGACCTTTATTTCTGAGTCAAAAAATTGAAAATACTCAAATTCTGAATCAATAGTATAAAAGTTTAAAAACAAAAATGCTATAATTATAATTGAAAAAGTTGCTTTTCTCACCTATTGTATCACCTCTTATACCAATTTTATCATAAATTTTATAAATAAACTTAAAGGAGGGGTTAAATGCTTTTTAAGACTGATTTTAGAGGTTCATACGCTATCTTGTTTGTTGAACTTGAAATAGATGAAACTATTGTAGCAGAACCTGGTGCAATGGTTTCAATGGAAGGAGATATTGAAGTAAATACATCTACAGGTGGAATATTTAAAGCCTTAAAAAGAGCCTTTTTAGGGGGTGAACACTTTTTCCTTAATAAATATATTTCACATAGCAAAAGCAAAATTTCATTTGCCCCACTTCTTCCAGGTGATATTGAAGTAATAGATATCAAAAATGGATTTTTCCTTCAATCTACATCCTATCTTGCAAGTCAAGAAACTATATCAATAGACACAAAATTTGGTGGATTCAAAACTTTCTTTTCCGGTGAAGGTTTCTTTTTATTAAAACTTTCTGGATATGGAAAAGCTGCTATATCTGCCTTCGGTGGAATTTATCATAAAGAACTTGAACCTGGAGAGACAATTACTGTTGATACAGGTCATATTGTAGGATTTGATGAAACAGTAAAATATTCTGTTAGAACATTTGGCGGAATAAAATCAACTCTTTTTGGTGGTGAAGGTCTCGTAGTTGATCTTGTTGGTCCAGGAAGAGTATATATACAAACAAGAAATTCTCCTGCATTTATTAACTGGATTAGAAATCTTTTACCTAGAGATACCGCAAGTAAGTAAAAACAATCTTTTTTTTGAACCATTTAAAATTTTCATTAGTCAAAATAGTAGAAAAAGTAAAAAGTGGTTTTTATAATTGCTAATAAGGTAGAGTGTAATTCTTTGTTAACAAAAATGGTTCGTAACAGAAACTTTGGTAAGACTAACTTTGTAACATAAATGATGTAATATATTAATTAGAGAAACCCCCCTATCCCCCTTGAGATACACCCCCCACAGCTTTGAGCGGGCCAAGAAAAAGGCCCGTGTTTTTTTTATTTATTTTCCAACACAAAAGTTGGAGAAAATTGTGTCGAGCAAATCTTCGGAAAATCTTTTCCCTATTAATACATCTAATTCTTCCAAAGCTTTTCTTATATCAATAGATACAACATCAACCTCATACCCACTTTTTAAATTAAAAATAGTACTTTCAACATTTCTTTTTACTCTCTCCAAAACTTCGAGCTGCCTTTGTGTTATTACATGAGAGCTTTCTCCAGATTCTATGATATCAGAAACCTTTGATAATATCATGGACTCTAAAGATCTAAAACTTTCTCCCGTTAAAGCACTTATTTTTACTGCATCTTTAAACTCCTTATTAAAATTATCACCAATATCACACTTGTTCCATACAGGTATATAGTTTAATTTTTTTACCTTCTCAAAAATATACTCATCTTCCTTTGTAAAACCTGTTGTCGCATCCAAAACAAAAAGAACAATATCAGCTTTTTCAAGTTCTTTAATGCTTTTTTGAATACCTATACTTTCAACAACATCATCTGTTTCTCTTATACCAGCAGTATCAACAATAACAAAATGGATTCCATTAATATCTATCTCACCTTTTATAACATCCCTTGTTGTACCGGGAATATCCGTAACTATTGCTCTATCTTCTTCCAAAAGCTTATTTAACAAGGTAGATTTTCCTGAATTTGGCTTTCCCACGATTGTCATAACTATACCCTGGTTCAAGGTTAAAGCTTTTTTGCTTTTCTCAATTTTCAAAGATAATTCTTGATCTATTTTAGCCAATAAATTAAAAATATTCTCAAAATCAACTTCCATATCATCTGGATAGTCTATAGAAACTTCTATTTCAGCAAGTATATTTAATAACCTTGAGCGATAATTTTCTATTTCTTCTGATAACTTCCCTTTTAAATTTTCAAAAGAAAGTTTTAAAGATATTTCACTCTTTGCTTCTATTATTTGATATATTGACTCTGCTTGAACTAGTGAAATTTTTCCATTTAAAAATGCTCTTTTTGTAAATTCTCCTCTTTCTGCAAGCCTTGCTCCACTCTTCAACACTGCTTCAAGAACTTTTCTAGTAACCAGTATTCCTCCATGACCATATATTTCAACTAAATCATTTCCTGTATAACTATTTGGGGATTTATAAAAAACAATATTTACCTCATCTACTATTTTCCCTTCAAATTCCATAAAAGCATGATAAACTCTTCTATAATCAACATTAGAAATTTTTGTCAACTTTTTTGCAATATCATGACTTTTAGGTCCATCAATCCTTATAACTGAAATAGCACCTGTTCCTAAAGGGCTGGATATTGCCGCAATCGTGTCAAACAAATCTTAATCCCTCCTCACAAAGGTTGTTTCAAAATTTTATTAAATCTCCTCGGAAATTTAGGATCAGTTGCTTTTACTTTTTCAAAAACAAGTAACACTCTTCCTTTATCAAGTATATTATATTCCCTTATTTCTTTAAGTTTTACGTTTAGCTCTTTTATAGCATTTTGCGCACTATCTAACTCTTTTTTATAATTTTTCCCCTTGTAAAGAAAAATTTTTCCACCAACTTTTGAAAAAGGAACAGTCAATTCCAATATTACTCTTAATTCTGCAACAGCCCTTGAAAAAACCGAATCAAATTTTTCAATCAAATCTTTCTTTTCCTCAATTCTTACATTTAAAAATTCTAGATTACTCAAATTTAATTTATTACAAACCCCTCTAACAAAATCTATCTTTTTTCTGGAAGAATCAACTAATAAGCCATGAGAATTTTCAAACATAATTCCAATAAAAACCCCAGGAACGCCTCCTCCGGTTCCAACATCTAAAAAATTATTCCCCACATCATCTTCTTTTAGTGGAATTAAAGTATCCATGGCTAATAACTGGTAGGCAAGTTCTAGATCCTTTATTGCGGTAAGATTTAACGGTGCATTTATAATTTCTTTCAAATAACTTAAAATGATTTCTCTTTTTTCAAAATTCATTTTATCTTACCTCTTAACACTAAATATGTATATTTAATTATTTCAAAAGGCACATGCCTTTTTTTTATCGGAGACTGCAGCCATCTATAAAACCATTCTAATTTCATTTTCTGGAAAAACAGTGGCGCACGTTTTTTTAACCCTGAAATTACGTCAAAACTTCCACCTACACCCATTGCAAATTTAAAAGGCAATGAAAAGTTATTAAAAATCCATTCTTCTTGCCTTGGAACTCCCATACCAACAAAAACTAAGTCAGGTTTTAAACGTTCTATTTCCTCAGAGACACTTTTATCATCAAAAGAAAAATAACCATGATGAAAGCCAACGACATTTACACCATTATTTTTCAATTTTTCAGCCGCTTCCTCAATAACTTTTGGTTTAGCACCTAAAAGATAAACTTTCCAGTTATACTCTTTAGACTTTTCACATAAATATAACATTGTGTCTATACCTGTAATTCTGTCAGTTAAAATGTTTCTGTTCCTTTTTAAGGCCCATACTATTCCAGAACCATCGGGAATAATATATGTAGCATTATTTACAACGTTTCTATAATAACCATCCTTCAACGCTCTTAATAAAATAGAAGCATTCAAAGTTACTATAAAAGTTTTTTCATTAGAAATTATACTCTTTACAATTTCGTCTCTTATTTCATTTTCAAATCCAACTGTGACCTTTAACTGCGAGAAGTTTACAATATCCACTTTCTCCACCTTTCTTAATTTTCTAATACAAAAAATTCCCGGATATTACCGGGACTGGTGCCGAGGGCGGGACTTGAACCCGCACGGAGAAAACTCCACATGATCCTGAGTCATGCGCGTCTGCCAGTTCCGCCACCTCGGCATGTTACACAACTATATTATATCACACAAAATTTAAGTAAACTATACTTCTTCAAACAATTCTTGCTTTACAAATATTGAACTTTCAAAGATTATCTTAGGAGAAGGTATACCATTGAAATTTGTACCATATTCAGTAGTGTACGCTCCTGTGTTATACAATACAATTAAATCATCCATTGTTATGGTTTTTGGTAAATTAATATCATAATACATTACATCAACGCTATCACATGTTGGACCTGCAAGAACAAATTTTTCCTTTTCTTCATCTTCTTTACCAATAACTTCAACTTCATATCTTATATTTTGTATAGTCTCAGTAAGACCATGGAATACTCCAGCATCAGTATAAATCCATTTTTCTTCTCCTTTTTGGCTTCTTAAAATTACACTCGTTATCATTACACCAGCGTTACCTACCATTGAACGTCCTGGTTCCAATATTACTGTTACATCTTCTCCAATATAATCTGCTATTGCCTCATTTATAACTGCAGAAATCTCTTCAACTGTTGGAATATTTTTTGAATATTTTACTGGCATTCCACCACCAGTATTAACCATCTTCATTTCAATTCCCATTCTTCTTGCCTCTTCAAATACTACAGAAACTTCCCTAATAGCAACTCTCCAATTTTCAGGGTTATAATTTTGTGATCCCACATGAAAACTTACACCAATTGGATTAAGTCCCAATGAGTGCGCATATTTTACTAATGAAATGGCGTGATCAACACTTGTTCCAAATTTTTTGGTTAAAGGCCAGTCTGCATCATCTTCCATTCCATTGGTGCTAATTCTAACATATATATCTGAACTTGGGGCATTTTCAGCTATCTTTTCTATCTCCATTTCGCTATCAACTGCAAACATTTTAATTCCTTTTTCATATGCAAACGCTATATCTGAAGATTTCTTTATTGTATTCCCAAAACTCATCCTCTCTGGTTCTACACCTATACTTAAGAGCTTTTCAATCTCTGGTCTTGAAGCTACATCAAAATAGCTTCCTAAATCTCTTAAAAGTTTTAAAATTTCAATATGGGAGTTGGCTTTAACAGCATAATAAACCTTTGAATTTTTTACATTTTCTACAAGTCTTTTGTAGTTATCTCTTATTACTTCCAAATCCATTACCAAAATAGGAGTTCCATGCTTTTCTGCCAATGCTTTCAATTTTTTGTTGAGAATTTTTTTGTCCATTCTCCCCACTCCCTTCAGTAAAAAATCTAAAACAATAATAAACTAATTTATGCTACATTAAAACATACATTTTATTAATTTTTTACTACAACATGTTACAATTTTGAAATACAGAGTGGGGAGGTTATAATAACATATAAATAAAATGTGAAAAAACGCCAGCTGCAAGTCCTCCAATTGTATGAGACAAAATTGCTTTACCTGTCAAAAATCTATACCCAAGCTCATCCATCATAGCAATATGAGTGCTTAAATATCCACTCCAAGTCATTCCCATGGCTGTAAAGACTGCTATATCATTCGGTGTAATAATATTCAAATCAATAAACTTTGGAATTAATGCAAGCGCAGCACCAGTTGAACCCAATGACGTTAAAGGAAAGGCAATCAATTCAGGATTGGAAAAACCAAACAACCACTTTAAAATAAAGAATATTTTTTCACCCAAATAAGGCAATATTGGGATACCTTCATATGCAAGACCCTGGTATCCTACTGTTGGATCTTTCGGCCCAAAAGTAATCATCATTACAAAAGTACTTATTACTAGAACACCTGGGATAATGCCCAATCCAATATCAACACCCTTTTTTCCACCATCAAGCAGAGCGGTTAAGAGCCTCTCTGTAAAACTGCCATAACTATTGCCATCCTCATATTCAACATTTATAACTTCTTCTGAATCATCGTAGTCTCCCAATTTTTTCTTTGTAAAACTTGAAAAAATTCTTACGCTAACAATACTTCCAAAAATTGCCCCCAAATTTCCAATAAACACTGCAGGAACTAGATTATATCCCATTTTACTACCTTGAGCAATCATAAAAGTTGAAACGATTAATCCCATACCAAAGGAAGTTCCCAAATTGCACAGCAAAGGTTCTTGCCACTTTGCAAAGTTTTTCATAAACCTTTTGTCCTTCGCAAGTGCAATAATAGCCGGATTATCTGAAAAGTAAGTTGCTATTATTCCCATCACAGAAACACCAGGAAGGTTATAGAGAGGTTTCATAAACGGTCTTAAAATTATATCTATCAAATCTGCAACTTTGAATTCAAATAAAAGTCCCGAAAAAGCTCCAGTAATAACTGCTACTGCCATAATAAAAAATACGGTATTTAATAATAAATCATGGGCTGTTAGCATTAGTGTCTTAAAAAAATTAGAAACTCCCATATAGGAGTTTACAAATAAAAAGGCAAGTATCAATACTATTAGAAAAAGAAAAGCTTCAAAATAGGATTTTTTCACAAATACTCCCCTTTCTCAGTCTAATTTTAGCAGAACCAGTATAATACCAACTAATAAAGATATTACACCAACTATTTCTGCATGCAACGACTGAGAAATGGGATAAGCGGCAATTAAAATCGCAAAATATTTAAAAAAGCTCCCAATTATTCTTTTGCTTACTCTTTTAATTGAAAATATAGCATACTCAAATCTATCTTTTCCCAAAGCCAAAACCAATATTCTAAATCTAGTATCTATAGAATAAATATCCCTAATAATTCTATAAAGCTGATAAAGTGTTGAAAGAATTAAAAAGAAAAACAGCTGTAAAATACCTTTAGGTATATAATACCAACCTAATATTCCAAGCCCTAAAACAATTAATTCGTTGAAAAGCCTAAATGTTCCATATTTAAAAAATGTCTTTGAAATTACAATTAAAAAAGCTAATGTAATAGAAATCAGGAGCCCTACGGCCCCTGTAATAAGCGTAAAAAAAGTAACATTAAGCATTATCTTTTTCACCGCCACTCTTAAACATTTCAGAAATTGCCCCTATACTTCCTAAAATACCTGATAATTCCATTGGTAAGAATATCTTAGTTGCATTTCCATTTGCCATTTCTTTAAGTGTTTCAAGATACCTTACTGCAATAACATCGTTGGTAGGATTTCCTTCATGGATTGATTTAAATACTAACATAATAGCTTCACCTTGACCCTGAGCTTCAGCAATCAATTTATACTTATTAGCTTCTGCAACTTTCTTAATGGCCTCCGCTTCACCTTCTGCCTTTAAAATCGCTGCCTGTTTTTGACCTTCTGCCTTCAAAATTTCAGATTGTCTAATTCCTTCTGCTTCTAAAATTGCTGCTCTTTTTGTTCTTTCAGCCTTCATTTGTTTACTCATAGCTTCCATAATATCTTTTGGTGGATCTATCTTTTTAATTTCAACTCTTGTAATCCTAATTCCCCATTTATCAGTAGCTTCATCAAGTACAGTTCTAAGCTTCGTATTTATTTTCTCCCTTGAAGTAAGCGTCTGATCAAGTTCTAATTCACCAATAACATTTCTAAGATTCGTTTGTGCAAGTTTTATAGTTGCAAATTCAAAATTACTAACGTTGTATACTGCCTTATAAGCATCTGTAATTTCATAGTATATTACAGCATCTACAGTTACAACAACATTATCCTTTGTAATAACTTCTTGAGGTGGAACATCTATAACATGTTCTCTTAAATCTACTTTTATCATTCTATCAAAAAAAGGAATTATAAAATGAATACCAGCTTTAACTTCTTTTCTAAACTTTCCAAGTCTTTCTACCAATCCTCTTTCATATGGCCTAACTATTCTTATGCCAGATGCCGCAACTAAAAACAAAAAGAATATTAATATTAAAAACAAAAAGTATAACATTATCACACCCCCTCCTCTATCTTTTCAACTACAACATGTGCACCTTCAACTTGCAAAATTTTTACATATTCCCCCTTTTTTATTAGAATTTCATCATTCTTTGAAAATGCTCTCCAGGTATCACCATTTACTTTAATAATTCCAGTTCCTGCTTTGTTGTTAATATCTTCTAAAACTAAGGCCTGCTTTCCAATTATCTCATCAACATTAATTTTTCTCGTTTGCTCTCCACTAATTTTATTTGCAAGAGGCCTTGTTAAAATAACCAAAATACCGGAGACTACTATAAATGTAACAAGTTCCCAAATTGTATTACCTATGAAAAAAGCAACTAGCGCTGATGCCAATGCACCAATACCAAACCAAAATATAAAAAACGTAGGTGTTAATATCTCAGCTGCCATTAATATTACTGCTAATATAATCCAAAAAACTGTCGAGCTAATTATATCACCCCCTCACTTTTTAAAAAACTTTCAAATTTTTCAACCAAATTTGGATCAAAATATTTTCCAGATAACTTCTTAATCATTTCCATAGCTTCTTTTGGGGTCTTTAGCTCAGATTCCCATTCTGAAGAAATAAAATGAGTTGTTTCATCAAAAAAATCCAGTATAGAAATCACTCTGGCATAATATGGAATCTGTCTTTCTCTCAAGCCATCTGGAAAACCTTTTCCATCCCATCTTTCATGGTGATATCTAACAGTTGGAATATATTCCCACAAAACCTCAAACATCGAAAGAAAAATACTTCCCATAACTGTGTGGTCTTGGTAACTTTCTTCAAACAATCTCATTCTAGTGGGTGAATATAACATTAATTGTTCAAGGCTGATTTTTCCAACATCATGCAAATATGCATGAAATACAAATTTTCTTAGCTCTTTTTCATCCATTCCTAAAAATCTTCCAAATTTTTCCGCCATTCTTGCAACTCTTTCAGTATGACTATATCCATCACTGTCTTCTACCTCACTCAAAACTATTATATTTACAAGTAAATCAACAATTAATTCTTCTGCTTTATCCTTGTGCAGAACATTTAAATGCCCTCTTACAACTTTTTCAATTATTATAGGTAAAAGGTCAAAATATCGTTTTTCGTTTTTGAGAGAAAAAACAATATCTTGATTCTTTTCTACAAAGATAAATCCATTCTCTTCAAAAATATTTATATCTTTTTCTCCTTTTTCAAAACCTATATCATAGTCAGATAATTTTTCATTCAAAAAATCTGATAATTCTTTTGAGATCAAGTTATCACCTTCTTTCAGCAATAGCCTTGCGGACAACCTCAACAAATTCTTCAACATTTACATCCTTTTCCTCGGCTCCATCCCTGCTTCTAACACTTATTTTACCACTTTTTTCTTCATTTTCTCCTACAATAATCATATATGGTACTTTGCTGATTTGAGCTTCTCTAATCTTATAACCAAGAGTTTCGTTCCTACTATCAACTTCAACCCTAATATTATTTTCACTTAAGAATCTTGCAACTTTTCTTGCATAATCAATATATTTATCAGAAACTGGTAAAACTAATACCTGAACTGGTGAAATCCAAAGAGGGAATGCTCCTGCATAATGCTCAATTAATATTCCAAAAAATCTTTCAAGTGAACCATATTTTGCTGTATGAATCATCACTGGCCTTTTTTCAATACCATCCTTGTCTACATATTTAAGGTCAAACCTTTCTGGCATTTGAAAATCTAGTTGAATTGTTGCACATTGCCATTCTCTACCAAGAGAATCTTTTACATGAAAATCAACTTTCGGGCCATAGAAAGCACCTTCACCTTCTGCAATATCAAAATCAAGTTTTATATCCTCTAAAACTTTTTTTAGCGCATTTGTTGCTTTTTCCCAGGTCTCTTCATCTCCCATATGATCTTCTGGCATGGTGCTCAGAGTTGCTCTGTAAGTAAATCCAAATGGTTTATAAAGTTCGTCTATAAGCCTTACAACAGAGCTTACTTCTTCTTCAATTTGATCTTGTCTACAGAATATATGAGCATCATCTTGAGTAAATGCCCTCACCCTAAGAAGACCATGTAACACTCCACTTCTTTCATACCTATGAACCTTCCCAAATTCAAAAAGCCTTATAGGAAGATCTCTGTAAGAGACTACATCATTCTTATAAATCAGAATATGTCCTGGACAATTCATTGGCTTTACTGCGTATTCAGTTTCTTCCTTTTCTGTAAAATACATATTATCTTTGTAATGATCCCAGTGACCGCTTTGATGCCAAAGTTTTACATTCATAATTAATGGAGTCATTACTTCTTTATATCCATACTCTTTGTGAAGTTGTCTTGAAAAACTCATCAGTTCATTTAAAATAGTTGCACCTTTTGGAAGGAATATTGGCATTCCAGCTGCAACATCTGTGTTTATGAAAAACAATCCAAGCTTTGGACCTAATTTTCTGTGATCTCTCTTTTTAGCTTCTTCAAGCATTTTTAAATAATTATCCAACTCATCTTTGGTAGCAAATGCTGTACCATAAATTCTTTGAAGCATTGGATTTTTTTCACTACCTCTCCAATATGCACCAGAAACAGATAATAGTTTAAAGTGCTTTATCATTCCTGTTCTTGGTAAATGTGGTCCTCTACATAGATCCACAAATTCTCCTTGCCTATAAAAACTTACTTTTTCATCTTGTATTTCTTTTATTAACTCAACTTTGTAAATTTGACCTTTTTCCTCCATCATTTTTATAGCTTCATCTTTGCTTAGTTCAAATCTTTCAATCTTTAAATCTTCCTTTATGATCTTTTTCATTTCTTTTTCAATTTTTTCCAAATCTTCTTCTTTTATAACCCCATTCAATATTTCAAAATCATAATAAAATCCATTTTCAATAGTAGGACCAATACCTAGTCTAACATTTTCTTGGCCATATATTCTCATAACTGCTTGAGCCATTATGTGTGCCATAGTATGTCTAAAAAATTCTGGTGCTTCTTTATCCTTTTTCGTTATAATTCTTATCTCACAATCAAAGTCAATAGGTCTTTCAAGATCCCATAGCATTCCATTAACTATTCCTCCAACTGCATTTCTGTATAACCCTTCACTAATCTCTCGTGCAATTTGTGCAAGCGTAACTTTATCTTTATATTCTTTTACACTTCCATCTGGTAAAGTTACCTTCATTATATTACCTCCTCTATTTAAATTTTATTATTCCTTTCTTTATTAAGTAAATATATATCAACAAAGAAATCAATATTGAAATAATAACTACTTTTAAATTACCATTAATCAAAAACAAAGAATAAAAAATAAAAGCTTCCAGTAAAGGTAAAATCCAAATCTTTAAGAAAGAATCTCTATACGACTCTATTAATATGATTAAAAATATCAAAAAAATATAAATTAAATTAAAATCTTTAAAGATTACCATAGTATATAAAGAAAGAAAAACAACGTATCTTAACGCTTTTTCAAAACTAAAGTTATTAACAGATTCTAAAAAGAAAAACATCATAAAAGATAAAAAAAGATCAGAAAAAGCTAAATCAAAAGAAATTAAAAAAAATGGAAATATCCAAAAAAACAAACCCGCTATCATAAACCAAGCTCCTTTGATATCTTTTTCATTGCATTTAAGGCAATTTCATAAAATTTCTCAAGTGAAAGCCCAAATTTTTCACAACTTGCCATTTGATCCCTATTTGCCCCTCTTGCAAAAGACTTTTCTTTAAAACGTTTAAGTAAGAACTGAACATCTATTGATTCTAACTTTTTTTCCGGTTTAATCAGTGCAGCTGCAACAATAAAACCAGTTGTAGGGTCAGCAGCATAAATTGCTTTTTCAATCAAAGTATCTCTAGATTTTTTCCCGCTGTGGGCAAGTATTGCATTTTTAATCTCTTGACTAACTAAATCTCCAAGCAACTCTACTGTTTTCAATCCATGCTCTTCTGGAGTATTTTTCGTATATTCATAATCTAAGTCATGTAAAAGTCCTGCAAGTCCCCAAGTTTCTTCATCTTCCCCAAAATAGTTTGCAAGATCTCTCATAACTGCCTCTGTTGCAAGACAATGTTTTATAAGATTTTTCGTCTTAACATGTTCATTTAAAAGTTCCCATGCTTGCTGCCTATTTATCATACCTAAACACCTCCACATTTATAGTATATCATAAGTTTAAAACGAAAATCACTAATAATATCTATAAAATTTTCAAAAATTGTAAAATTCAAAAAAATTCTTAATTTTTTGTTATTTTTTGATTACATCAAATATCAAGTATAATTTAAAACAAACTATAGGAGGGATTAATGTGTACAAATTGAAATGCATAACTTGTGGTACTATTTATGATCCAGAACCAAATATGTATACCTGCCCCAAATGTGGCGAAAGATATGGGACATTAGAAGTAGTTTTTAATTACGATTTAATAAATGTTAAAAAATCTGACTTTGATAAGCATGGAGATATCTCACAATTTTCAAAGATTTTGCCAATTGCAAAATATAACGTCAAACAAGTCGTAGGTAATACCCCTACATATGAATTTAAAAATTATTATGGCATAAAAAAAGTCTTCTTTAAATACGATGGGACAAACCCTACTAGCTCTTACAAAGATAGGGCTTCGGCAATTGC
Organism: Thermosipho globiformans; assembly: GCF_003990895.1. Taxonomy (NCBI): domain Bacteria; kingdom Thermotogati; phylum Thermotogota; class Thermotogae; order Thermotogales; family Fervidobacteriaceae; genus Thermosipho; species Thermosipho globiformans. The sequence continues at coordinate 180,376 of NZ_BHXD01000001.1, read as the reverse complement.
CATCTCAAAAGCATATGAATACGGATATGATACTATCTACTGTGCCTCAACTGGCAATGCGGCAAGCTCTCTAGCAGGACTTTCAGCACCTACTGATCTTAAAACTTTTATATTTGTACCTAAAAATATTCCAATTGCAAAACTTGCACAGTTACATGTCTTTGGAGCAACTGTAATTCTTATTGACGGAAATTACGACCAAGCATTTGATATATCTACAAAAGTTGGCAAAAAGTTAAATTGGTATTCAAGGAATTCTGCTATTAATCCATACCTTCTTGAAGGCAAAAAGACGGGTGCTATGGAACTTGCTGTACAACTTGATTTTGAAGTTCCAGATACCGTTTTTGTAAGCGCAGGAGATGGAACAGTTATAAGCTCAATTTACAAAGGTTTTTATGATTTTTACAACTTAAACCTTATACAAAAAATCCCAAAAATAATTGGCATTCAAGCAGAAGGTGCAGATGCAATTGCAAAAACATTCTTTAATGGAAAACCTTACATTCCTGTAGATATAATACCAAATACAATTGCAGATAGTATTTCTGTTGGAAAGCCTCGTGATGTAATAAAGGCTTGCAAATATGTTGAAAAAAGTGGTGGAACATTTTTAACTGTCAGTGATGAAGAAATCAAAGGTGCAATATTTGAGCTTGCTAAAAATACGGGTATTTTCGCAGAACCTGCTGGTGCCGCTGCATATGCAGGTTTTAAAAAAGCTATTTCTATGGATTTGCTAAAAAAAGAAGATACTGTAGCAATATTTATTACTGGAAACGGCTTAAAAGATATTAAAGCTGTGCAAGATAACATAGAAATTAATACTATTCCACCAGTCTTCGAAAAAATCATTGAATATATAAATGGGGTGAAAAAATGAAAATTAAATTCACACTTAACGGACAAACAATTGAAAGGGATGTACCTGTTTATAAAAGAGCTCTTGACTTTTTAAGAGATGATTTGAAGATAACGTCTGTAAAGGAAGGATGTGGTGAAGGAGAATGCGGAGCTTGTACGATAATCGTCAACGGTAAAAATGTTCATTCATGCCTTATGCTTGCAGTTGAACTTGATGGAAAAGAAGTGATTACACTTGAGGGTATTAAAGATCCAATTAAAGATGCTTATGTTGAAGCTGGGGCAATACAATGTGGATTTTGCACACCAGGATTTATAGTTTCAACAAAAGTGCTACTCGATAAAAATTCCAATCCAAGCGAAGAAGAAATAAAAGAAGCACTTGAAGGAAATCTTTGTAGATGTACCGGTTATGTAAAGATAATTAATGCTGTGAAAATAGCTTCTAGCAAGATCAAAGGAAGTGAAAAAAATGATTAAAAATTATTTCTTACCTAAAACAGTTGAAGAATTATCTGAAATTAAAGCATCTACAAAAGGCTTCCTCTTCTCCGGTGGTACTGATCTTTTTGTCAAAATGAGGGCTAACGCAATAAACACAGACACAGTAATAGATACAAAAGCTATTATTGAAGACCCAAAAATTAGTGATAAATTATTTATTCCATTAAACTTTACATACAGTCAACTTAGAGAATATCTAAAAGATAACAACATAAACAAATATTTAGATAATGTAATAAGGCTAATAGGCTCACCAATGATTAGAAATCGAGGGACTCCTGTCGGAAACATTGCAAACGCATCACCGGCGGGAGATTTTGTACTTGCAAGTTATCTTTTAAATGCAAAAGTAATTATCAAACCAACAAATAAAAAAATCCCCATTGAAGATTTTATAAAAGGTCCCGGAAAAATAGAATTAGAAAAAAATGAATTTATTTTTGGAATAGAACTTGATATAAAAAATGACTATAAATTCTATTTTGAAAAAGTTGGCAGAAGAAATGCGATGATCATTTCAATTGCAAGCATTGCAATACTATTAAAAGACTCAAACAACAAAATTGATGACATTGCAATTTGTTACGGTTCCGTTGGTCCTACTATATTACGTGAAAAGTTACTAGAAGAAAAAGTAAAAGGCAAAGAAATAAGTTTAGAACTTTTCGAATATCTTGCAAGCGAATATGAAAAACTTTCAAACCCAATTACCGATGTTAGAGCATCAAAAGAATATAGAAAAAAGCTTGTATACAACCTCATGATTAAAGCATATTACAATCTTAAAGAAAAGAAGGTGGTGGATATATGATAAAGTTTAAAGAATATGTAAAGCCAAAAACATTAGAAGAGGCATATCAAATACTAACCGAAAAAAATTCACGAGTTATCGGAGGAGCTGCATTTTTGAAACTTTCAAACCAAGAATTTGATGTTGCAATTGATCTAATAGATGCAAATCTTGACTTTATAAAAGACTATCCAGAAAAAGTTGAAATCGGCTCGATGGTGACAATATCAGCTTTTGAAGAGCATCCTGCACTTTCAACTTTATACAAAGGCTTTTTAAAAAATGTTGCAGAAAAAATTTTAAGTTATCAAATGAGAAACATAGTTACTGTTGGAGGAACTATATTTCCTAAATACGGCTTTTCTGATTTAATTACAGCCCTCTTAGCATTAAATACAAATGTAGAATTGTATAAAAATGGTAAAATGCCACTTGAAAAATTTCTTGAAACAAAAATAGTTAAAGATATCTTGTCAAAAGTCGAGATAATGAAAGAAAATTTAAAGCTCGCATTTGAATATGTCAGAAATTCAGAATATGATTTTTCTTTACTAAACGTAGCTGTATCAAACAATGAAGGAAAATTTAAAATTGCTGTTGGTGCAAGGCCAGGTATAGCTCAACTTGCTAAAAGCGCCGCAGAATTTTTATCAAATAACGTCATCACAAAAGAAAATATTGAAAAAGCTGCAGAAATTGCATCTGAAGAATTAAAATTTTCAGATGATTTAAGAGCCACAGCAGAGTATAGGAAAAAGGTTTGTAAAGCACTTGTAAAACGTGCTCTTGAGGAGGTGACAAAATGAAGATTAGTCTAATAATAAACGGTGAAAAAAAAGATGTTGAAATAAATCCAGATGATATTTTACTCGATGTTCTAAGAAAACTAGGTTATTATAGCGTTAGAAGAGGTTGTGACACTGGAATGTGTGGAATTTGTACCGTTTTGCTTGATGGAAAACCTGTACCTTCATGTTCTGTTTTTGCAGCAAGAGCTGATGGCCATCATATAACAACAGTTGAAGGGCTCGAAGATGCAAAAGTTTTTGCCCAATATCTTGCTGAAGAAGGTGCCGACCAATGTGGTTTTTGCAGTCCTGGATTGATCGTAAATACTGTCTATCTTAAAAATAAAAACATTAAAGATAAAGAAGAAATAACAAACAAATTGATTGGTAATCTTTGCAGGTGCACTGGATATCTAGGACAGCATAGAGCAATAGAAAAATTCTTGGGGGTGGAAAAATGAAAGAGGTTACAAGAAAAATTCCAAAAAAGGATGCATTAGGACTTCTTTTAGGAAAACCAGTATACACAGATGATCTATCCCCCAAAGATGCGCTTATAGTTAAAATATTAAGGAGCCCACATGCGTTTGCAAAAATAAAAAATATTGATACATCGAAAGCAGAGAAAATTGACGGAATAGAATGTGTTTTAACATATAAAGATCTTCCAAGAATTCCGGTAACTAGAGCGGGACAGGGTTATCCTGAACCTTCTCCGCATGATTGGTATATACTTGATGAATATGTAAGATATGTTGGAGATGAAGTTGCAATTGTTGCAGGAAAAGATGAAAAGGTCGTAGAAAAAGCATTGTCAGAAATTAAAGTAGAGTATGAAATACTAGAACCAGTCCTTGATTTTGAAAAAGCGGAAAATCATTCTTCAGTTATACATCCTGAAAAAGAAACTCATCCAATGTTTGAAATAGGGTTTGATGCTAAAAAAAATATTGCAGCTTCGTATGAAATGGAAATAGGCAATGTTGAAGAAGAACTAAAAAAATGTGATGTAATAATTAACGAAAGATTTTATACACAAGCTCAAGCCCATGTTGCTTTTGAGCCACATACTGCTGTCTCATATATTGATATGCATGGAAGACTAGTAATCATTTCTTCAACACAGGTGCCATTCCATGTTAGAAGGATAATTGCCGAAGCATTTAATATACCAATAAAAGACATTAGAGTTATAAAACCAAGAATTGGTGGAGGTTTTGGTGGAAAACAAGCAATACATGGTGAACCTTTTGTTTCCGCTGTTACATTAAAAACAGGAAAACCTGCAAAAATTGTTTATTCTCGCCAAGAAGTTTTTGAAGCAACCTATACTAGACATCCTATGAGATATGATATCACATTAGGAGCAACAAAAGATGGAAAATTAAAGGTTATTGACATGAAAGGTTTATCAGATACCGGAGCGTATGGTGAGCACGCTCTTACCACATTTATGGTTGCTGGTTCTAAAACACTTCCAATGTACAACAAAGTTGATGCCGTAAGATTTTCAGGGAAAGTTGTTTATACAAATAAGGTACCTGCGGGAGCATATAGAGGATATGGTGCAATTCAAGGGAACTTTGCACTTGAATCTGCTATTGATATCTTAGCTGAAAAACTAAATATGGATCCTTCAGAATTTAGAAAAAAGAATATGATACGTGAAGGCGAAACTTCACCAATATTCAAGATAATGGGTGAAGGTCGTGAAGGAGTAGATATGATTGTAAGAAGTTGTAAATTAAATGAATGTGTTGAAGAAGGAATGAAATTAATTAACTGGAAAGAAAAATTTCCAAGAAAAAAAATATCTGAAACAAAATTTAGAGGAATTGGAATGGCAATAGCAATGCAAGGATCAGGTATTGCAAACATTGATATGGGATCTGCCATATTAAAATTAAATGATGATGGTTCATTTAATTTATTAATTGGTGCAACGGATCTTGGTACTGGAAGTGATACAATACTTGCCCAAATAGCAGCTGAAGTCCTTCAAGTTCCTACTGAAAATATTATTGTTTATTCATCAGATACCGATCTTACTCCATTTGATGTTGGTGCATATGCATCAAGTACTACATACGTCTCAGGTAATGCTGTAAAAAGAGCAGCAGAAAAAATGAAAAGAATGATTATTAGAGAAGGAGCGCTTAAATTAGGGCTTGATGAATCAAAAGTAGACTTTGATGGAAAATATATATTCGAAAAAGATGGTAGTAAAAAAGTTGATTTAAAAGAACTTGCCACAGTTTTGTATTACACTGAAAATCAAAAGCAGTTAATTGCAGATGCATCATATGTTGGTGAAGAATCTCCACCACCATTTATGGCAGGCTTTGCAGAAGTTGAAGTTGATATTGAAACAGGAAAAGTTAAGCTTATAAACTATGTGGCGGTAGTAGATTGTGGTGTTACAATTAATCCAAATCTTGCAAGAATTCAAGTTGAAGGTGGTCTTGTGCAAGGAATTGGTATGACATTATTTGAAGATGTTAAATACTCACCAAGTGGAAAATTATTGACAAACAATTTAATGCAATATAAAATTCCTTCAAGAAAAGATATAGGAAATATTATAGTAAAATTCGTAGAAAGTTATGAACCTACTGGTCCCTTTGGCGCTAAATCTGTTGCAGAAATTGGAATTGATACACCACCGGCTGCTATAGCTAATGCAATATATAACGCAGTAGGTGTTAGGATTAAAAGCCTACCAATTACTCCAAAAAAAATATTAATGAGTTTAAATAATGAGTAAAAAATCAAGCCTCCAAAATTGGAGGCTTGATTTATCTTTATAAAATTTTTTAAATATCAATCACCAAAAATTAGCCAATAGGACTTCCCATAGACATCATCAACTACTGTAGAAAGTGTTGCATCTTCACTTGCAAAAACAGCTGTTACTGGTATTTCATAACCATTTAAGGTCGCCGTACCATTAACAGTACATGTTGCTCCAACATTTGATCTTTCTAATCTTAAATATACTAAATCTGCTATAGAAGAAAAATCATATTTCAAATTTGAAACAAACGTTCCACTTAAGTAGGTTCCTCTATTTCCAGTAATAAGTTCATATGATACTGAATCAACTGTTATAGTTGCTTGACCTAAGTCAACTCCAGGTTCATCAAATTCCACTTTAAATGTTGATGTAAAAGTAAATGTCTCTGTTGAATCCGCTGTTATATTAACTGTTTTTACATATTGCCTTTCTTCTTCCATTCTTGTGGATAAACTTAATGGATATGGCTTACCTCCTAAATAATACGATGCTCTATCATTTGAATCTGGTCCCCCAACTATAACTTCATACTTTCCTGCATCTATATTTGAAAAATGAGCAATACCAGTAAGATCTGTTTTAGCAAAATAATCTCCGCCAACACCATCAACTCTCTTTAATGTTACAAATACTCCTGGTATACCATTATCCCAACTATCAATTGCTTCAACATTAAATGTTACTCCGCCATCAGTTGGAAGTGGAAGATTTATTGAATTTTTCGCATTTACTAGTCCAAATCCTGAATCATGGTCATATCCTTCTTTATCAATATCAACAGCACCTTGTTCTATTAACTTTCTTATCTGCCATACTTTTGCATCTGGATACTTTTCTTTCAATAATGCTACAACACCAGAAACATGCGGACAAGCCATTGAAGTACCTTGATAAAATGCGTATAAGCCACCAAATGAATCAGCAAGCTCTCCACCTTCATAACCTAAAGCAGTAGCTTGTGGAACTGTTGAAAGAATATCAACACCAGGTGCTCCTACTGTTATAGCGTCGCTTCTATTTGAGAACCATGTAGTTCTATATTCCCCGCCATTAAATTCAACTGCTGCAACTTGAATTATTCCAGGATAACCTGATGGATAATGTACATGTTGGTCAGTGTGATCATTACCTGCAGATACTGTTACAACAACATCTCTGTCTAATGCATAATCAAATGCTTCTTTTAAAGTATAGCTATAACCCCATCCTCCCCAGGAATTTTGAAGAATATCTGCGCCATGATCAACAGCCCATATAATTCCATCAGCAACAGCATCATCTCCTACATAGCCTTCCACATCAAATATAACAATCGGCATTATTTTTGCATCTGGTGCTACACCAATAATTCCTAAAGAATTGTCACTAGCAGCTATAGTTCCTGCAACATGAGTTCCATGTGCTCCACCAAAAGAAGAATCTGTGCCTGCAGGTAGAACATCACCTGTTTTTGGTCTGTACCCCTCAATTACCTGACCTTTTAAATCAGGATGTGTTCCATCAACTCCTGTATCAATTACTGCAACAATTACTCCATCGCCTGTATATCCTATATTCCAAACGTCTTTAACGTTTAATGCTTCTAGTCCCCACAAGTATTTTGAAAATTCTTCATCGTCTCTTGGATTAGTCGAATTTAAACTAGTTTCATTATTTTTGTTTATCATATCATTATCGACTGGTTTTGGATCAATAATATATCTTTTGTAGCTTGGTTCTACATATCTGATACCTTTTAAACCAAGTTTTAAAATTTTCTCATATGCCTCTTCTACTTTTCCATTAAATTTAATTGATACCATTTTTATTTGTGGCAAATCAACTGCAATTTTTCCATTTAATGCTTCTACAATTTTGTCAACTTCTTCTCTGTTTTCATATCCAATGAGAACCTTACCCTCTTCGTATTCAAAATCAAGACTTCCCAATTTTATATCCGAACCTGCATTATTAGAAATCTTACTATTTTGAGCTATATTGTTTAACCCACAACTTGATAGTATTAAAAATAATACCAATATTCCAAACAATGAATATTTAAACAATCTATTCATCTAAAATTCCCTCCTTTCATTAATTTTCACCAGTAGTAAATGTATTATAAATTTCTGCCTCTATTCCGAATGGATCGACAACTTTACCTTGATCTGCGTATATAGAATATGCTTCTGAATCTTCATCAGAAACTATAGCAACTGCTAATTCATTACCCCACTCGTATGTTTTATTTTTCTGCAATGTATTAAATTGATACCAACCACCTGCAGCATAATCTACCCACCAACCAACAATTGGCTCGTTAAAAGCAAAAGATACACTTGTTGCATCTGTAACTATAAAACTATATTTTGGATAACCACTAGTACTTAATGAATAATATCCAAGATCATTTACTGTATTATCATAAAGCCATATATCAAATAAATAAACTGCCGTTCCCTCTGTAGAAACTACCGGATTTACTACTTCCCATTCAAAAGTTGGATTAGTAGATACATCAGTTGCACCATCAGTTGGACTTATATATTTTATATCAAACATTCCCAATGGAACAACTGAACCTAAATCAGTCAATGAAGAAATTTTCCCGCTATAATATGAGCCTACTTTGTACCAAACTTCTTTTCCAGCTTCAAGTTGTGCAGAACTATCCCTATAATAATTCATGTCTGCAGGTACCCTAGCAATTAGTTCATAATTTACTCCATCAAAACTTCTGTATACAACATAAGCTTCTGGTTTGTCAGTTGTTGATGATGCAGAAGAATCCTCCCATTTTATCCAATTCACTTCAATCCACATATTTAAATCTTTGTCTGGAGCAGCATTTGGTTTTTCAAATTTCATTTCTGAAACTGTTGATTTTTGAATATCATTAGAATAAAATTTTATACCAGCTCTTCTAGTATATGCTTTAAGGTTCACAAAACCACTATCACTTGGTTTTTCAACAACATACATATTATAATCGCCACTATCTTTAACTAGCGTCAAATAATAAGCATTAACGACCAAATTTTCATTTTGATCAAATACTGCTACAAAAACTGGGACCTTCCCAGAAAAACCATCCAAGGATATGCTTCCTTCAACTTCTGTATCATAATAAATATTTCTTGGATTAGTGAAAAATCCGCTTCCTGGGACTCCACCAACTTTTACATATACGTATTTTACATCATAACCAGTTCCTGAAAGAACGTCAATCTTATAATACAATTCATTACCGGAAAATTTGTTCAAATTAAACTTTGTTAAATTAAGAGTTTTTGACATTCCTTCATCTTCAAAAAAGCTTGCATTAATTGTAATATTATCAGATGCTTTTGAAGTGTCATATGATGTTTTTCTTAACGTTAGTTCTAATTTTTTTGTTTCTAAACCACTTATCATATAATTATTCAGTCTTGTAACAGCATAATTTTCTTTTTCAATCTTCACATCAAAATACTTTACAGTATCGTTCATTTTCAAATCAAATTTCACAAAGCCTTTTTCATCAGTAGTCTTTTCAGCAACCATTGACCCTGACTCATCAAAAACAGTCACTGTTGCCTCATCAACTGCAGCTCCTGATCTGTAATCAGCTACATAAATTTCAAGACTTGCAGGATACTCTTGACTTAAAAACTGCTGAACACAACCGCTAAAAAGCAGAAAAACAAATAAAAACATCGCACCAAAAATCAAAACTTTCTTCACAACTATCCCTCCTATCCTTTAATTTCTTAAAAATTAAAACAATACCAAACTTTCTAGAATGATAATCTAAAATAAGTATCTTAAAAATTATTTAACCAAATATTATTTAACGCCTTTCCAATAACATCATTTAATTTTTTTATCGAGACATAGAAATACAAAATTAACAATTTCAATGGTTATTATAACACACTTTGCAAAATTTGTGTTAAAATATTTCCAAAAGAGTTAAGGAGTGTTTAAATATGATAAATGCTGAAGAATATATTAAAAATTTGGAAACGGTTCTCAACAAAAATTTATCAAACGAAGAAAAAGAAAAAATCAAAAAAGCAATCAAATTGGCTGAATACGGCCATGAAGGTTATTACAGAAAATCTGGTGAACCCTTTATCACTCATCCAATTGAAGTTTCTAAAATTTTAGCATCATTAAAATTAGATATTACTACAATAATCTCCGGTATTTTACATGACACAGTTGAAGATAGTGAAGGCAAAGTAACTTTAAAAGATATTGAAGAAATGTTTGGTAAAGAGGTTGCATTAATTGTTGATGGAGTAACAAAGGTCAGCAAGATTAATGCACCTGTTGGAAACATTGAACAAAAGAAAAAAAGTGAAACCATACAAAAAATGCTTTTTGCAATGGCCGAAGATGTTAGAGTTATTTTTGTAAAACTTGCAGATAGATTACATAACATGCGAACTATTAAATATGTAGAAGACGAAGATAAAAAAAGATATAAAGCACTTGAAACACTTGAAGTTTATGCCCCCATTGCACACAAACTTGGAATTCATGTAATAAAGTGGGAACTTGAAGATCTATCTTTTAAAGTTTTATACCCAAAGGAATATTACATGATTAAAGAATTAGTTGCTGAAAAAAAGAAAGAAAGAGAAGAGCGAACAAACGAATATGTAAATCAATTAAAACTTGCATTAATGGAAAATAATATAAATGCAAAGGTTGAGGGGCGTTATAAACATTACTATAGTATCTGGAAAAAGATGAAAGAAAAAAATAAAAAATTTGAAGAAATTTATGACCTTATTGGAATAAGGGCAATCGTAAAAGATGTTCAAACCTGTTATACTGCTCTTGGAGTAGTACACCATATTTGGGTTCCTCTTCCTGGAAGATTTAAAGATTATATTGCAGCTCCAAAATCAAATGGTTACAAATCAATCCATACTACAGTTGTAACACAATATGGAGAGCCTTTGGAAATTCAAATTAGAGACGAAGAAATGCATAATGAAGCAGAATATGGATTAATTGCTCACTGGATTTACAAAGAAAAAAGCGTTGATTTAAAGCAAAAATGGCTACTTCAACTTCTTGACTGGAGAAAAGAACTTCTTCAAGGAAGTACAAACCTTTCCGAGCTTAAAAATGAACTGCAACTTGATGAAGTATTTGTCTTAACACCAAAGGGTGAAATAATTCATATGCCTTTGGGATCAACCGTTATCGACTTTGCTTACGCTATACATACAGAAATAGGGCACCATTTTGCAGGTGCAAAAGTAAATGGAAAAATTGTTCCAATAAATTACAAGCTAAAAAATGGTGATGTGGTAGAAATTTTAGTTAACAAATCAAGTAAAGGGCCAAGCCTTAGTTGGTTAAAATATGCTAAAAGTCCTAGAACAAAAGCAAAAATTAGAAGATTTTTTAGAGAAAAAGAAAAAGAAAAACTAATTGAATCTGGAAAAGATGTTATTAGGAAACTATCTAAAAGATTGAATATTTCAATAGAAAAATTACTTGAGCATGAAAAAGTTAATGATTTTATAAAGAATCATAATTTGAATATTGATGAATTTTATACACGCATAGGCGAAGGAAGTATTACTTTTAATGATTTACTGGAACTAATAGAAAACAAACCAGAAAAAAATTATAAGAAAAAGACAAGAAGCTCAAAAAAAATTAAAAACGCCGTAGAAATAGATGGAATTTCAAATATTGATATTCATATTGCCAAATGTTGTATGCCAGTTCCAGGCGATGAAATAGTAGGGGTAGCAAGCAGAAGAGGAATAACTATACATAGAATTAACTGCAAAAATATTAGAGATATAGATGAAGATAGACTATTTAAAGCCAAATGGCTATCTGATGATTCAAATGAATTTTCAACGAACTTAGAAATTGAATTTGACAAAAACGAAAGACTTGCCGAAATAATGAATCTCTTAGTTTCAAAAAACATAAACGTAAAAAGTTTTAAATTAAATGAATCAAAAAATTGGAATTCAGTCTTTGCACATCTGACAATTGTGGTAAAATCTTTAAATGAACTAAATGACATAATAAGTCAATTAAATAAAAAATCTGGAATATTGAGGGTGAGAAGAAGATGAGAGCTGTAGTACAAAGGGTTAAAAATGCAAAAGTTGAAGTGGGAGGAAAAACAGTTGGAAAAATAGAAAATGGACTTTTAGTATTGCTAGGAGTCGGAAAAGATGATAACAGAGAAGATGTCAAATATCTTGCCGAAAAAATAATTAATTTAAGAATTTTTGATGATGGAAATGGAAAAATGAACCTTTCATTGCTTGATATAAAAGGTGAGCTTCTTATAGTATCTCAATTTACTTTATACGGTGATTGCAGAAAAGGTAGAAGACCTTCTTATTCTGAATCAGCATCTCCTGATATTGCCAAAAAACTTTATGAAGAATTTGTAAACACATGTAAGAACTACAATTTAAAAGTTGAAACCGGTGAATTTGGAGCACATATGCAAGTATCTTTAGTAAATGATGGCCCTGTAACTTTATTACTTGATTCAAAGAAGGTGTTTTAATTGCTTCTTCACGTATGTTGCGCACCAGATTTGGTGCCTGCATACTTTCATATGAAAGAAAAAATAAAATATATTTATTTTTACAATCCAAATATCCATCCTAAGAATGAATATGAAAAAAGGTTCAATGAAGTTTTGAAACTTGCAAAAATGTGGAATTTAAAAATCATTGAAAGCAAATATGAACCCGAAGTTTACTTTAAGCATGTAAAAGGGCTTGAAAATCTTGGTATTAACAGCCCACGATGCGATAAATGTATTTATCTTCTTTTAAAAAATACAGCAATAACAGCTAAAAAAAACAATTTTGACTCTTTTGCAACTACTTTAACTTCTTCTCCAAGAAAAGTTTTGGAAAAAATAAATAAAATTGGTAAAATAGTAGAGCAGGAAGTTAATGTAAAATATATCGAAACATATTTTAGAAAAGGAAAGGAATACCAAGAAGCTTTAAAATTTATAAAAGAACAAAATATTTACCGTCAGACATATTGCGGTTGTATATTTTCTAAGATTGAACTTGAAAATAAAAGAAAGGAAAAAATTGAAAAATCAAAAAAAATTCTAAAAGAATACGGAATAACTAATATACCACTTTTCCCTGAAAAATTAGTAATAACAAAAGAAAATTTTGAAATATTCTCAAAAAACTTTATCGAGATAATTAAAGCTATTCAGCCAAAAATCTTATACGTTGACAATTTTGTTAAAGAAAAATACAATTTAAAAGAAGGTTGGAATAAATTTGGAAATTATAATCAAAAAATACAAATTTTAAAGGGGAATGGATAATGGATATAATTTCAATTACTTTTCTCTCAAAAAGTGAAAATATTAAGATCGCAAGAAGTGTAGTACAAAAATTTTTATCTCAAAAATCTGTTAATGAGCAAGATGTATTTGATACTGAACTTGCAGTTAATGAAGCAATTGCTAATATAATAGAGCACACATACAAATTCGAAAAAGATAAAATTATTAAAATGACGTTAAAATGGACTGAACCTAATATTCTAGAAATCTATCTTAGAGATTTTGGACCTAAAGTTGATCCATCAAAAGTCAAACCAAGACCTTTAGAAGAAATTAGGCCTGGAGGATTAGGAGTTTATATAATCCAAAAAATATTTGATGTTATGGAATTTAAAGATGTAAGTTGCGGAAATCTTCTACTTCTTAAAAAAGAATACAATATATAGAGGTGTAAATATATGCTCCAATTATTATCAAATAAAGCATTATTGGCTGCTTTTTTTGCTTTTTTAAGTGCTCAAATACTAAAGGTAATAATATATAGAGACATTAAAAGTTTTGGAAGATACGGCGGAATGCCGAGTGCACACGTTGCAACAACGGCAGCTTTGGCATGGGAAGTTGCAAGGTTAACAGGTTATAATTCACCAGAAACTGCGATAGCAGCAATTTTTTTATCAATAGTTGCTTCTGATGCAGTTGGTTTAAGAAGAAAAGTAGATCCAAATAGTGGACACACATTAATTGAAGCCATACTTGGATTCATTCTTGGGACAATCATTGCATTTATAATTCCAAAGTAGGAGGAAGATCATGAAAAAACATTTTCTTATCTTTTTACTAATAATCATGACAATTTCAACATTTGCTCTACCTGGAAAATGGTTTAGAGATATGATAAAGTACTATAGAGAAGCATATAATCTCCCAAGCGATGAGGATTTAATTCAAAATATTGAAAATGCAATTTTAGATGCTTCAAAAGAAACAGGAATTGATCCACTTTTAATAACTTCAATAATCATTGTTGAAACCGAGTTTAGAAATGTAATTGGAATGCATGGCGAACTTGGTATGATGCAAATAAAACCGGATACTGCAGAATTTGTGGCAAATCTATACAACATTTCAACACCACAAGAAGGTTGGAATAGAATATTGTGGGATTTTAAACTAAACATAAAAATTGGTAGTTATTATCTAAAATATTTATACGACAAATTCCATAATATAACTGATGCTGTAAAACACTATAATGGAGGAACATATAAAGAACAATATGCACAGAAAATTCTTGCAAAGTACAAAGAAATGTTAAAGGTGGCAAGTGTAAATGAAAGAAATTCTTAAAGTAATAGATTTAAATTTTTCATACGGAAATTTTGGAATTAAAAATTTGAATTTAAAAATAAAAGAAGGACAATTTGTAGGGATAATTGGTCCAAATGGTGCTGGAAAATCAACAACCCTCAATCTTATAACTGGTTTGTTAAAACCATATTCTGGAAAAATATTACTTTATGATAAGGATATTAGAAAACTTTCAAGAAAGTATATTGCGTCAAAAATTTCCTTTGTTCGTCAGGAATTTAATCCTACATTTGAATTTAAAGTAAAAGATATAATTGAAATGGGAGCACTACATAAGAAAACTAGCTTTTTTAATACCTTCGAAGATTCAACAAAAATAAAAGAATGCCTTTCAATGGTAGAACTCTCTGATTACGAAGATAGATACTTTTCCACATTAAGTGGCGGAGAGCAAAGAAGAGTTCTAATAGCAAGGAGTATTTATCAAGAAACCCCTGTAATAATAGTTGATGAACTAACAGCCCATTTAGATATCTCACATGCAATTCAAATAGTTGAAATATTAAAAAAACTTACTTTAAATGGAAAAACTGTACTATCAGCTTTCCACAACATCAATGTTGCTTCAAAATACTGTGACTATATATATGCATTAAAAGACGGAAAAGTAATCTTTGAAGGTACACCATCAAAAGTTATAAATAAAGAAAATATTAAAAAGCTCTATGAAAAAGAATTTTATGTTATTAATCATCCTGTACACAATTATCCCGTAGTGACTTTCTAAAGATTTACTAAAAGTTTTTCAAGCTTTTCATACATTTCTTCAGCATCTTCTTTCATCTTTTTATATATATTTGGATTTACTAGCTCTTTAACTTTCAAACTTGCATCAAATAAATCATGTGCAAAATGGCTTTTGCTACTAGAATATCTATTAAAAAATCTTCTGAATTTTTCATCGTTTATTGAAATGAATGTCTTGCCCAAAAATGCTGAAACTAGCGATCCATGGAATCTTTCACTGACAACAATCTTACTACTTGATATCTCTTCTATGATAAGGTTTGAAAACCTTGAATTTAATCCTTTAATTGAAATATTCGATAATCTTTTAGCAAGTACCTCATCTTGCGGAGAAAATGGAACATACACTACTTCATCTATTCCCTGGCTTTTTAATGTTAATAAAAGTGGGACATAATTTTTCACTCTCCTTGGAATTATTACTGCCTTATTACTTTCTCTACTACTTTTCACTTTTATGCTACCTAATTTTCTAATACCTGGGTCTGTACACAAAAAAGAATTTTTATTAAAATTTTTTGCATATCTATATGAAACCGGATCTCTTGCAAAAATATATAACTTCTTACTTTCCAATAAATTTTTCATTAAAATCCTTGATGTGTAATTATAAAAAGGGCCAAAACTATTTCCAAAAAATACCAAAGGTTTTCCAAACAAAAGGACCGTTTTAAAGAGAAGGTAATAATACATAAAGCTTTTAAAACTTGTCTTGTCTTGTAAAACTCCTCCTCCACCGCATATTACAACATCAGACTTTATAATAGCTCTTACAATAGACAAAGGATTAAATCTATTATACTCATTCAACTTTTTTTTCTCTTTTGGTAATAATTCCATAACTCTATAATTTTTTTCACTCAAAAACTCCTTTATACTTTGCCTCATCAGTTCGTCACCATAATTTCCATAGCCATAGTATCCAATCAATAAAACATTCTTCAAGGAACATTACCTCCTTATAGAGAATAATTTCTATGAAAAGTATATCATAAACAGTGGGGGTATTTTATGATAAAAAACATAAACAATAAGGTTTATATCATTGAAAACGAATTAGCATCAAATAGCACTTTAATTATTGGAAAGAAAGGAAACATCTTAGTAGATACATCTTTATTTCCAAAAAAAGCTGAAAAAATCAAAGAGTTTTCAAAAGATATTTCTGGAAAAGAAATAACTCTTGTTATTAACACTCATTATCACCCCGATCATACATTTGGGAATTCTGCATTTGATTGCCCTATAATTGGCCACTCACTAACAAGAAACCTAATGGAGCAGATAGATGAAAAATATTTAATGCAACTTGAACTTGAAGATATAAAAATAGTTCCTCCAAACATTATATTTGATAATTTTTTTGAGTACGAGGATGGAGTAAAATTAACTGTATATCATGGTCCAGGTCATACACCAGATTCATCATACATCGTCATAGAAAATGAAGATGTTTTAATAGCCGGTGATACTGTTATAACTGATATTCATCCTGAAATAGTAAGTGATAGTAATTTAGATATTTGGATAAATACTCTTGAAAACCTTCCACAAGTTTCTAATATTGTTCCAGGTCATGGGAAAATTGGTAATTTCACAGATGTAAGGCTAATGAAAGAATATCTGCAAAAAATTAAAAATTTAAAAAATGGTACTATAAGTTCGACTAGTTTAGAAAATGATCCAAATTTTACAAACAGAAAATATCCAGAATTACTAAAATGGAGTCTTGAAAATTTACTAAAAAATACCCTCTAGGAGAAACTAGAGGGTATTTTTTATGTTAAAATATATTAATAAGGAGTGTGATTAAAATGACAATACAAAAAATATTAAAAATGAAAAATAAAGAAAAAATTGTTATGGTTACTGCCTATGACGCACCAACTGCAAAAATTCTTGAAAAAGCAGGTGTTGATATAATCTTAGTTGGTGATTCTTTGGGAAATAACGTTCTTGGATATGATTCAACAATTCCGGTTACTCTCGAAGAAATGATTATACACCTTCAAGCAGTAAGAAGAGGTGCACCAAACTCGTTTATTGTAGCTGACCTTCCATTTTTGTCATATGGATATAACATAGAAGAATCTGTTAAAAATGCAGGGTTACTAATAAAAAATGGGGCAAATGCTGTAAAAATTGAAGGTGGAGCACAAAACTGTGAAATAATCAAAAAATGTTTAAACATTGGTATTCCAGTTATGGGGCACCTGGGTTTTACTCCACAATCATTAAATATGTTTGGTGGCTATAAGGTTCAAGGAAAAGAAGAAAGCGCAAAGAAAAAACTTTTAGATGATGCACTTGCACTCGAAAATTGCGGAGTATTTTCAATTGTTCTTGAAATGGTAACTGAAACCATTGCAAAAGAAGTGACAGAAAAACTCTCAATACCAACTATTGGAATAGGCGCGGGAAGATATTGTGATGGACAAGTTTTGGTATTTCATGATATTGTTGGATTAAATCCTGAATTTAAACCAAAATTTTCTAAAACGTATGCAAACACCTTTGAAATTATGCTAAATGCAATCGAAAGGTTCAAAGCAGAAGTAAAAGAGAAAACTTTTCCATCAAAAGAAAACGTTTTTGAAGAAGGAGGAAAATAAATTGAACATAGTTGTTGGCGTTACAAGCGGAATTGCAATTTACAAAGCAGTAGACTTAGTTAGCAAACTTAGAAAAAATAAATTTGAAATTGATATAATAATGACTGAAAATGCAACTAAAATGATTTCTCCGGTTGTTTTTTCAGCAGTTGGTAATTGTCCCGTATATACAGATACATTTAATGTTAAAAATGGATGGATTATACATACAGAACTTTCAAAAAAAGCTGATTTATTTGTTCTTGCACCAGCTACAGCAAACACCATTGCCAAAATTTCTTCTGGAATTGCAGATAATTTACTTACAACAACAATTTTGGCATTGCCTGAAAAAACTCCAAAAATTTTGATCCCAACTATGAATACTCGGATGTATGAAAATAAATTTACTCAAGAAAACTTTGAAAAATTGAAAAATTTGGGTTGGTTTATTGTAGAACCCGATAGTGGTCATTTAGCATGCGGTGATGTAGGTAAAGGAAGATACCCGGAAAATGAAAAAATTACTGAAGCAATATACAATATGCTTGAAGAAAAAAGATTATCTAGTAAGAAAGTTTTAGTTACTGCTGGGCCAACAAGAGAAGAAATAGACCCAATCAGATACATTTCAAATTATTCAAGTGGAAAAATGGGATATGAAATTGCAAAAATTTCAAAAAGGATGGGAGCATATACAACTTTAATCTCGGGACCAACAAATTTAACTCCACCATATTTTATAGATGAATTTATAAAAGTTAAAACTGCTCACGATATGTACACTCAGGTAATGAATAAATTTAAAGATTATGACATTATAATAATGACTGCTGCTGTAGCTGATTACACCCCAAAAGTAAAATCAAAAGAAAAAATTAAAAAATCAGAAAATAATTTTGTTTTAGAACTTGAAAGAACAAAAGATATTTTAAAAGAACTTGGAAGAAAAAAACGCAGCGATCAAATTATTATCGGATTTGCAGCTGAAACAAATAATATAATAGAATATGGTAAACAAAAATTGATTTCAAAAAATGCTGATTATATCATTGCAAATGATGCAAATAAAGTGATGGGAAGTGATTTTTCAAGTGCATTTTTAATTTCTAAAGATAAAGTAATACAACTTGAAGGGAGCAAAGAAAAAGTTGCAAAAGATATTCTTACTAATATTATTAACAATTAATACTTTAATTTTTCCTTTTTATACAGGCTTAAAATACACATTTAGAAACACACAATTTGAAAATTATATTGTTTTAACAAGTTCTATAGAAAGAAAGGTATATATTTATGACTTAGAAACAAACAAGTTAAAATATCTATTTAATAATGTTGGAGTTTATCCTGCAATATCTTATACAGACAAAAATAATTTATTCATTGTTGATACTGTCGGAAAAGAGATAATCCTAATTGATTTAAAAAATCCAAAAAAATATATAAAAAGACTTGAGCATAGACCAATCTTCTACAATCGTATTAATAGCATAATTTACATTCTTGATTCTGAGGGGAACCTATTTGGCTATGACTTCAATTTAAACTTAATATACTATCACAAATTTGTCTCAACACCAAATTATTTCTATTTTTACAAAAGCAAACCAATTGGATTATATATTTGGAAAAACAATATTGATTTTGAATACCAAGGAAAAATTTATAATTATAACCTTACTACGCCTTCATTATTAGTAGATAACTTTATAATAGATACAAGAGGGGGAAATATTTTAGAAATTGATAAAAAGAAATTGTATAAATCCGAACCTTACATATCATTCGCAATAATCTGGAATAAAAAACTTTACTTTGCTTCAATGTTTAGTAATACAATTTACAGCATAGAAAGTGGTAAAATAGAAGAGGTAGCAAGATTAAATTATCAACCAACTTACGCAAAAGTTATAAACGATAAACTATACATTCTCTCTGCATCGAACAATAAGCTTATAATATTTGATAATAAAAAAACACAAGAATTTGATACTGGTGATTTCCCCATTGAAATTTTTAGTTACAAAGGCAAAATAGCCGTTGTCTGTGCTGAAAATGGAGAGATAAACATATTTGAATTCTAAAAAAATATTTACTTTGTAAAAAGAGGAGGTCAAAATATGAATGTAAAAAAATGGGTTTTACAACACTTTCCGACAGTAAAAAAAGACGAAGAAATAGGAAATGCTTTAAGAAAAATGAGAGAATTTTCCTGCGATTACTGTATAGTATTAGATGAAAACGATAAATTTGAAGGTGTTGTTTACAAATCAAGTATCAGAGATTCGGAGCTCGATGAAAAAATCGATATGTATGTAACTTTCCCAGATTTTTATGTAGTTGAAGACTCAAATGTTGAAGAAGCAGCACTAATGTTAATAGAAAACAAAGATCAAGTTCTTCCTGTTGTAAATAATAACGCAGAAGTTATTGGAGTTTTAACAGTCCAAGAAGTACTTGAAGCATTTATTGAACTTTCAGCAATGGATGAACAAGGAACAAGAATAATTTTAGAACTTGAAGATAAACCCGGTGAATTAAAAAGAGTAATAGACGTTCTTGCAAACAACAAAATGAACATTTTATCTATTCTCACCCTTAAAGACGAGAATAAAAGACAAATTTCCATAAAAATTCAATGTGAAGATCCTGAGTCAGTAGCAAATCTGCTTGAAATCTATAATATTAAATATATCTCTATCATTGAAGAAGAAGGTTTTTAATGGAATTAGTATTTAAATTCCAAGAGTTTGAAGGTCCATTAGATTTAATAATTTATTTAGTAAAAAAGAAAAAGTTAAGTATTAGAGATATTCCTATTTCTCAGCTTGCTGATGAGTTTTATGAGTATTTACAACAAATGAAGAATTTAAATCTTAATATAACTTCTGAATTTATCGTCACTGCTTCTTATTTAATGGAGTTAAAATCAAAAAGTCTTCTACCAAGAAGCAGTGAGGATGAGTTTTTTAAAATATCCAAAGAAAAATTTTATTCTCAAGTTGAGCAATATGCAGCCTTAAAAGATTTAGTAGAAAAAGTTAAGAATAACGAAAATTTAAATATTGAAAAAATACCAGTTTCTGTAAAAGCTGTTTTTCCAAAAATTAATGAAAAAAAGTTAAAAGATATAATAAAAAATGCTATAAAAGAAGTTGAATTAAAACAAAAAGTCTACAAAATCAAAAAAGAAGAAATTACAATCGAAACTATAATGAGTAAAGTTCTAAATTCTAATATCAACAAAAACTTATATGAAATTCTTAAAAACCTAAATAGCAAGTATGAAATTATAATGTATTTTCTTGCTATACTAGAGTTAATTAAACTAAAAAAAATAGTCCTAGATGAAGAATTTTACATTAGGAGTGTATAATTTATGGAAAAAGAAAAAATTGCACTAATCGAAGCAATTATATTTGCCTCAAAAGGAATATCAATGCAAAAACTAAACGAATTAACAAATATTAATCAAGATGAAATAAACAAAATTATAGAACATCTCTATTCAAAATACAACAATAATTCTGAATCTGGAATTGAATTAAAAAACATAGATGGATATTTAAAATTTTACACGAAAAAGCAGTATTCTTCACATATTGAAAAAGTTGTAAAAAGGCGTTCTCTAAGTACTCTCACCAATCAACAACTTGAAATAGCAATACTCCTTGCAACAAAAAAAGAAGCAACTAAAAAGGAGATAGACGGAATTCGTGGAAAAGATTCTACAAATATTTTAAAACAGCTACTCTATAGCGGTGTAATTAAAAGAAAAAAAAGTGGAAGATCTTATATATACAGTTTAACTGAAACTTTTAAAGAAGAAACACTAATAGAAGAACTCATCGGAGAACTGGGAGGTGCTCAACTTGACACTTTTGGAAGCAAAAACTCTAGCTCGCAAAATAATGGAAAGCGGTGAAATTCCACTTTTAGTTGGTCATTTTGGTGTAGGTAAAACCGATATAATTAGAGAAATTGCCCGTGAGACAAACAAAGAATTAATTATTTTGGTTCTTTCACAAATGGAACCTGGAGATTTAATAGGTTTACCTTCAAGACAAGAAGATAAAACAGTTTTTCTTGAACCTGATTGGTGGCCTAAAAATAATCAAACAATACTTTTCTTAGATGAAATTAATAGATCTCATAGAAGTATAAGAAATGCTATTATGCAACTCCTTGTTGACAAAAGAATTCATAATCACATATTACCAGAAGGTACTTGGATTGTTGCTTCTATGAATCCTCCAGATGAAGAGTATGACCAGGTGGATTTAATAACTGATCCAGCATTTTTGTCAAGATTCTTTATTCTTGAAATTACTCCTGACCTTGAAGAATGGTTAAATTGGGCACAAAAAAATGATATTCCAAATGAAATAATAAAATTTATTGAAAAAAATCCTGAATTTTTATATTCCTCAAATCATATATCACTAAAGACAACCATAAAACCAAGTCCAAGAAGCTGGCATAAGCTTGGAAATGTATTCAAAAAACTTTCCGATGAGGAGAAAAAAACTTTTGGATATCAACTTGCTTCGGGAATCCTAGGGCCAGAGGCAGCAAAAATATTTACGGAAAACCTCTTCTTAAATATTCCTACAGCAAATCAATTGTTAATGGAAGGAATCATACCAGAAAAATTAGAACTTCACGAAGCTAATTCAATAATTCTAAGAATAATTGACTTTTTTTCAAATCTTGATGAAGAAAATGCAAAAAAATTATATGAAAAAGCAGAAATAATTGCAGGAAATTTAATCAAATTTTCAAATTCTGTTCCAAAAGACAGCTTTTTCAGCCTAGTTAGATTACTAAGTGAGCTTTCAAATGAGGATGGTTATAAAGGAAAGTTATGTGATAAAATACTTGAAAAAATATCATATTAAAAAACTCCCTTCGTCACTGAAGGGAGTTATTCTAGTGTATAAAATCTCTCCTGCGGTGCTACAATTTCCGTAATTCTTACTCCAAAATTTTCATCAATTACTACAACTTCACCACGTGCAATTAGTTTACCATTTACAATAATATCAACCGGTTCACCGGTAAGCTTATCTAACTCAATTAGAGATCCTACTGATAATTCCATAACTTGCTTTAAGGTAAGTTTCGTTTTTCCAAGCTCAACAACAACATTAAGTGGAATGTCAAGAAGTGCTTGGATTCTATCAGGTATTTCCCTTGTTGATTTTACTGTTCCACCACTTTCAAAAGATTGAAATTGTGCCGGAGAAACTGAAACAGGATTTTTTTCCACATTTTTTGTAGTTGAAGCAGGCTGCTCAGCATAATTTTGAGTAGAAGTAGATGAAGAGGCCTCTGTAGCATTTGAAGCTACCTTTTCCTGTTTTTCGCTCTCGCCAAAAATCATACTATATAACTTTTTAACAAATTCTGGAGACATTGCTAAAAAGAAATCAGCTGGTTCTAAACCTTCTATAACAAGTTTAAAATTAACTTTAGCTACAACTGCATCATCACTAGTTGCAATAGGTGGGAAATCAACGTTGTCCCCATCAAAATCAATCAATTCAACAGTTGGTGGAGTAATATCAACTGGTTTCTTTAACATATCAGAAAGGGAAGTCGCTGCAGCTCCCATCATCTGATTCATAGCCTCTGACACAGCACTTAATGAAATTTCATCAACTTCTTCATTTTCAACTTCTCCCGTTCCACCCATCATTATGTTTGCTATTTGCGCAACTAATATCTGCGGAATAATAAGAGCATTTAGACCTTCTATTGCACCCTTAAAATGTATGGAAACTACTGCATTTTTTCCTGTAACTTCTTTTTTTATTTCTGATATTTTTTTCAAATCAACTGTTGGAACAGTAATATCAACTTTTCTTCCAAGCAAAGTTGAAAGCGCAGTAGTTCCACTTCCCATTATTATATTTCCTATTTCACCAAACATATCTTTTTCTATCTCAGTTAAATTCTCATCTTCATTTAATTGATTAAGTAATGAATCTAATTCCTCCTGGGATAAAAATTGTTCATCACCCATCATCTTATCTCCTCCTCATCATCGAGAACCTCAACAATTTTTACCGCATATTTTCCTTTAAATACTCCTGGAACACCTAAGAATTTATCTTTACCATTTAATTTAATTTTTAAAGGATCTTCTTTAAAAGTATCTAATCTTATAACATCTCCAACCTCTAAGTTCAGTATATCCCAGAGTGTTAAATTAGTCTCACCAACAGCCACCGAAAGTTCAACAATTGTTCTCGCTAGATTTTCACGTAATGCTTTCATGTCCTCTTCAGAAACTATTTTTTGCTTGGTCTTAAACCAACTCTGAGTAGTTAATTTTTCACCAATCGGTTCAATCAAAGATGATGGCCAACAAATATTAATATATCCTTCAATATTTCCTATCTTTAAAAACAATGTAATTACAAGAACCATTTCATTTGAAGCAACAATTTGGACAAATTGTGGATTTGTTTCAATTGCTTCAATAACCGGCGTAAAAGAATAAACAGTGCTCCATGCCTGGGCCAAGTTAGTTAAGATATTTACTACTTCTTTTCTCATTACTTCAATTTCAGTATCTGTTGGAGGCCTGTTAATTTCCACATTCATACCAGGTCCTCCTAATAATATTTCTAATACCCCAAAAAATATTTCTAAATCTATATCCAAAATTGCACTTCCAACAAATTCTTTTGCAGAGAAAACGGCTATATATGAAGGATTACGAATTGATTTTACAAATTCATCATAGGTCATCTGATCAAGACCAACTAAATCAACTGCTACAAAATTACGGAGACGTCCTGAAAAATATGTTGAAAGGCTCCTTGCAAAATTTTCATGGAGCATTTGTAAAGTTCTCTCTTGCTCCTTTGAAAATTTCCTAGGCCTTAAAAAATCATATGTTCTTACTTTTTTTTCTTCCTCTTCTTTTTTTACTTCTTCAATTGATACTTCTCCTTGATTAACCGCTTGCAGTAATCGATCTATTTCTTCTTGGCTCAAAACATCAGACATTTTATCACCTCAATTATTGGACGGAACTAACAGCCTTTATATACAAATATACATCAATTACCCCTTCCTTTTCTTTTTCACCAACAAAGCCGGTAATTTCGTTTACAGCGTTTTTAATTTGCTTTTTTAAAAGTTCAATTCCAGCTGGAGTATTTATTTCTGTTCTTTCTTTACTCAAAAATATCAACATTAATGCATCCATAATTTCATCATTTTTTTCAGCAATTAAACTTCTACATTGATCACTTCCAACTTTAAAAGATAGAGAATCAATTACAGCAACCTCTTTACCACCTTTTAACATAAATGTCTGATAGGTTCCTGGTTGAATAACTACTGCTTTTATTGGAACTGTTGTCGTAGTGGTCGTAGTTGTTGTTTTCTCCGGCTGAACTTGAGTATTATTACCCAAAAACATTACCACCGCAACACTAACAACTAATGAAATCACAAGCGGTATCAAAATAGGTCCTAATAACCCCATTATTCCTTTCTTTTTTTTAGGTTGTTGTTCTTCTTGGATTTCTTCTTCTGGCATCAAAATCCCTCCTATTTTGCAAGTTCACGTTTTATTAAAATATCAATTCTTCTATATTTATCTCTCAATTGCCTTATTTTATTATCTGTTTCTTCAGTTTTTTTTGCTACAAAATTATTCCATTCTTCTCTTGTAATTTCTCCAGCAACTAATTTTTTTCTCATCTCTTCAAGTTCAAATTCGTATAAATTTCTTAAAGCTTTTATTTCCTTTTGAATTTCAATATCTCCCTTGCCAATTGGAAGAAATCTTTCAGCTGCATAATAGTAATCTGGATCAAATCTTCCTAGTTGTATATCTGCAATTCTTTCAAGTGTCCTCTTTTGCTTTAGCTCTGTAGTAAAAAAGTAAACAACACTTGATGCCCTAGCTGCACTTAAATGCCAATTTGATTGGTAAATAGAATTTTCTGGCACAGGAATTTCATTAGCATATCCATATACTTCTAAAACATTTGTTGTATGTTCAATAATTACTGCTCCTAATTTTTCCAATAGTTTTTTTGCTTCGGCTGTTAAACGTGCACTACCAGGATTAAATATATCCAAATCGCTAATTGTAATTAATGTACCTTCGTCTCTTTCCTCTACCGTTACTTTTCCTTTATACTCTTCAGAAATTTTCAATATTTCCTGATATACACCCGGGTTTTGAGATATCAAAGGCTCAGTTTGCAAAGATTTTCCTCCTGTAAGTACACTTGGTGGATTACCATTTAATGCCGATGTTAATCCAACTGCAACCTGTTGAAATTTTCCTGGACTAATACTTGACATTGCAAATAACAAAACAAAAAATGTAAGCAAAAGGGTCACCATATCTCCGTATGTTGTCATCCAGAGCGGAGCACCCTTAGGACATTCTTGTTTTTTAGCCATTATTATGCGCCCGCCTCCTGAGTAGCTGCTTCATACTGAGCTTTTACAGCATCTGGTAAGAATGACTTTAATTTTTCCTCCAATATTCTTGGGTTTTCACCAGCTTGAATCGACAAAATTCCTTCTAAAATCATTGTTTTTTCCATTTCAAAACTTATTACCCTTTTTGCAATTTTTTCTGCTATAGGAAGTGCCATTGCATTTGCCATTATAGAACCATACAATGTTGTAATCAATGCAACCGCCATTGAAGGTCCTAACGAGTTAGGGTCATTAAGACTTTTAAGCATTTGTATCAGCCCTATCAAAGTTCCTATCATTCCAAATGCAGGAGCATAAGCTCCAATTGCTTCAAATAATCCTTTCTTCAAATTCATCTCATTACTAGCAACCTCAACTTCTATTTCAAGCATTGATTTTAAAACTTCAGGTTCTGTACCATCAACTAAAAGTTGAAGACCTTTTTTCATAAATGGATCATCAAGTTGCTCTATATTTTCCTCAAGTGATAAGAGACCTTCCCTTCTTGCCTTTTCTGACAAAGATACAAGTGTTTTTAACAAATTAACATAATCAGTTTTCGGCTCTTTTAAAGCTTCAAGGGCTATTTGAACAATTTTAAAACCTATATCTTTTGGATTTGCTGCAACTGCAGCACCAATAGAACCCCCTATAACTATAACAATGGACGGAATATTAATAAACGCTGCAAAATCTCCACCACCAGAAACAATTCCAAAAACAACCATAGCAAAAGCTATACCAATACCACCAATTAACGCTATATCCATTACTCATCACCATCCTTAAATAAAGGAGGAATATTTAAAATTTTCTTTTTGTATTCAATAATTCTTTCTATAACTGTTTTAGCATCTTCTGACACTATATATTTTTTACCGTTATACAAGGTTATTGTAGTGTCAGGAAGTTCTTCTATTTTTTCAATGTAGTCAGCATTTAAATAAAATTGCTGCCCTGATAATGAAGTAACCAAAATGATAAAAATCACTCCTCAATTATTATCGTCTCAAATTAACAACTTCTTGAAGAATTTGGTCAGCAGTTGTTACAACTCTAGCATTAGCCTGAAAACCTCTCTGCGCAATAATTAATTTTGTAAATTCTTCTGATAAGTCTACATTCGACATCTCTAGTGCACCTGATATTAAAGACCCTGATCCCCCAAAACCTGGTTGTCTAATTATAGCTCCTCCACTATTTGCACTTTCTGTATATAGTGAATTTCCTGCTTCCAATAAACCTGCTGGATTATTAAATATAGCAAGTGCTACTTTTCCCAATTTATCGGTAAGCCCATTACTAAATGTTCCAATTATATCTCCATTTTCAGCTATTGAGAAAGATTCTAAAGTTCCTTGAGCATTACCATTTTGTTCCGTAACATAAGCATCAGAAGTTGCTGCAAATTGAGTTATTCCTGTCAAATTTAACTTTATCTTTACTTCTCCATCTCCATTTTCACCAGCATCAAATTTTATAGCATCTATTGATTCACCTCTATTTACCTTACCGGTAGAAGGATCGAAAGCATAAATTCCAGTAAATCTTCCGCTTTCATCAAATGTCATAACACCAGCTGTTCCACTAGTAATTTCTTGGCCTGTTTCATAATTAGAAAGATATTTAATATTTTCTCCACTTGCGTTTCTCACTCTAAAGGCCCAAGCATTTTTGAAAGTATCTGTACCATCATAGTAATTTGCCGAAAGCTTTACAAAATCTATATACAAGGTATAGGCATTTCCCAATGTATCATAAACTTGCACAGAAGTTGTATAAAATGGAGAATTAAACTCAGAAACTGCAAAATTTGTTGGATTATCTGCCTCATAAAATCTAGGTTCACCACTACCAGGTACTACTACACTATTAACAGTATCTTCTCTTACTACTTCTATTGTATATGCTCCACTTGCATTAAATACTCCTGATAAACTATATGAACTTCCATTTGTTATATTATCTAAGCTATACTCTCCTACTACATTTCCATCTCCATCCCTTACAAATACTTTTACAGGTGAAGTAGTAGTTGTTCCATTATACGTAAAGTCTATCTGGTTAGCCGCAACACTAGTTGGAGTTTCGGTTGATAATACATACCCAGGAGTTTGCAAGTCAACAACATCGTTTGCTATTTCTACGATATAATTTCCACCATTAACTATTTTTTCAGATGAAATTGTTGCATTACCGCTTGAAACACTCGAAGTTTGAACGTCCAAAATATTTCCGTTTACATCTTTAATAATAAACGTATAATTTCCATCATCTTGTTGAATATTGTTCAAAGTTAAGCTTCCATCAGTCGTTGCTGTTGCAGAAAGTGATTGCTTTATCGCACCAGATTGAACTACATTTCCAAATTTATCAAATTTAATATAAATTTCCCCATCAACAGAATCATCACTTCCACTATAAACCTTTGCTCTATAGATCTGGTAATCTGAGAATGGCTCTTGCAATGCTCCACTTTCACGGTCAAAAAGTATTTTTACATCTACAGAATTTCCTCCATAACCAGAAAGTGTCATAACTGTTTTACTAGGCCCAACTCTTGCATCAAGATTGTTAGCAACAGTCATATAAGATGTTTTTTTTGCAGCCATTGAAAGACCTGCAGAAATTTGAATATCTGATATTGGTTTATTAGTATCAACAAATCTCTTTCCAGATTCTGGATCCGGTTCTGCGACCCATCCTTGTAGTTTGAGTCCTGAAGATGCTTGCACTAAGGTACCATTTACATCCAAATCAAAATTACCAGCCCTTGTATAATACGTCTTTCCTGAACCATCTTTTAAAATGAAAAAGCCATCTCCTTGAATTGCTAAATCAGTTTTCTTTCCAGTATTTTGAAAACTTCCTTGTGACATGATTTTATCAATAGATGCTACCTTAACACCATAACCAATCTGCTTTGGATTTGTACCTCCTGTTAATTCTGTAGCTCTTTTAGACAATTCTAATACTTGGGAAAAGGTTGTTGCATAAGTAACCCTAGAAGCTTTAAAGCCAATTGTACTAACGTTTGCAATGTTATTTCCAACAACATCAATTGCTTGTTGAAATCCTTGTAACCCTGTAACACCACTATAAATTGACCTAATCATCTATTTCACCCCTCTTGCGAAATTTCTATTATTGAACTTATAGGATATAAATTTCCATTTACTAGAACATAAACATCGTTATCCCTAAATTGTACTGCTTCCACTTTTCCTCCATCCATAGCTGAAATTTCTTCTAAATTTCCGTCAGGTTGTACTGAATAAAGATTGAAAGTATATTTCCCATCGGGAAGCATCACACCATCATCATTTCTTCCATCCCAAAGAAAGGTCTGCATTCCTTCACTCAAATTACCTAAATCTTCTTGACGAACCAATTTTCCATTCTCATCGTAAATTTTCAAAATAACATGCGATGGAGACTCTAATTTGAAAACTTGGGTCGATGTTGACCCCCTTGATAACTCTAACACATTAGATTTTACAACTGCATACTTTCCAACCATGGAAGAAGCTTGGGCTCTGTACAACGAAGCAGAACTTTCAACAAACTTCTGCACAGACTCACTCATATTAGTAATCTGTTCTAATGTGGACAATTGTGTCATTTGGGCAATAAATTCTCTATCTTTTAATGGCTCTAATGGATCTTGATTTTTTAATTGAGTTACTAAAAGTTCCAAAAACGCTTCTTTGTCTAATTCCTTTTTTATTTCTTGCTTTTTTGAATTTGTACTTAAATTGTATATATTATCCATCGAAACCCAATTCATCATTCTGTTTCACCCACCTTTTTTGTCTTCTCCTTTGCTCTTGTTGTTGTTCTTCATTAGATTGCTGATTCTCATCCTCATACCATTCTTGCTCTTCTTTAACTTCTAAATTAAATTCTTTTACCTCCAAACCTACATTTAATAATCTTTCTCTTAAATTAATCAATCCCTTTTCTATAACTTCCTTGGAATCACTATTATCAAATATAAACTTTACAACTACTTCATCTTTTATTTTTTCCAAATTTATTTCCATCTTTCCAAAAGCAGGATGTTCTAAATTTATAACCGCTTTTTCTTTAACTATTTCTCCTTTAAAATTGATCATTTCAACAACTTTTTTGTAAATATTCTCTATATTTCTATTTTGAGTTTCAATTTTTACCTTCTGATTTAAATCTACTTTCCCAGTTTGTATATCACCAGGCCTTACAATATTTTCATCAATATGCGAAAGAGATTGGTAACTTTTTTTGGCATAAAACTCTTTTATATTATTAGACACTTTTGGTTTTATATCACTAAATTCACTTTTCAATTTTGAAATCTTATTTTCTCTTTCAACAACAAACCTTACATTTATCTCACTTTTATTATTCTTCGAAACACTTTCCATTTTCCTAATTAATTCATTTAAAGTTTCCACATTTTTCTTTATAGACTTTAAACTAATTTTTAAATGCTCACTGTGTTCTTTTTTCAACATCAGATTATCCAATTTTCTAATACTTTCAAAATTTTCTTGAGCATCAAACATATTGACTATCATAGGTTGTAAAACAACAGCTTTTATAGTGCTATCATTTGAAAAACCTTTATCAGCATTAACTTTATTATCCAATATCAAAAACTTTTTGCTTGAAATTTTTAACTTGATATTATCCTTAACATTCAAATGTTCTAAACTACTTTTTATCTCACTACCACCTTTTACAAAATCTTTTAAAGCAGCTTTTAAAACTAAAGGAATCCTCTCCATTTTATCGTTCCAAGTTATTTTTCTTGAATGAAAATTATCTTTCAAAGCTTTTTTATATTCATATTTACTTCTTTTACTCTCTAAATTTAACAACTTACTGGGTTCTATTAGAATTATTAGTTTTTCACCTTTTTTTAGATTTATTTCTTTTTCATTAATAACAACAGCTTTTTTACTGTTATCTGGTATATTTAAAACTCTATGCACAAAATTCTTGCTAATTATTTTTTCTTTCTTCAAGACATCTTTAATTATTTTTTTATTTTCCAGACTATAAATCTTTTCATCACTTTTTTTCGAATAAAAATTTTGAGTATCATTTTCAACCTTCTTTTCTTTTAAAAAAGTTCCATTTTCTACACCTAATTCACTCTTCATTTTTTGCTCTAAATCTTCAATAAATTGAATTTTTGACTTAAACTTATCTTCCAATTGAATTTCGTTTAAATCTTTATCTTTAACAATTACCTTATCTTTGATATCTTTTTGAATTAAATTTTCAACTTTTTTAGCCACTTCAACTTTCGAAATTTCCTTTTTTAATCTATCGTCCTTTATTAATTTTCTTTCATTGACTATTAGTTTTTTTACCACATCTGTTTTTGAAACAATTTCAGTTTTAGCTTTATTATCTTTAGAATTAGGAATTATTTTTATTTCTTTTTTATTACTACTTTTCTTTATATCGATATTTTCAATACTTGAATCTAAATTTGTTTTAACTGATAACTTATTTTTACTTTCATCAACAATAACCTTTTTGCTAATACTTTTAATTTCTTTTAAAATAAAATATCGATCTTTTTTACTTATTTTAGTTTCGAATTCTTTATCACTTAGTTTAGAATTTTCTTCTAATTTTTTCAATGATAGAATTTTACTATTTTCAATAACTATTCTTTTCTCTGCATCCAGTGCTTTAGTATTTTCTTCTATAACTTTGTTAGTATCATTCTTAATAAATGCATTTTTTCCACCTAACTTATTTAATTGCCCAGCTTCATTTTGTTCATTATTAGATAATGATAAGCTCTTTATAGCTTTCTTTAACTCCATAGCAGGAGTTGTTAATTCTTTTTTCATGTTACTAGACATTTCAAATACTCTTTTAGAAAGAAAATTAGCCATTACTTTCTTTTTTGTTTCAATCAGCGCTTTTTCAAAACCTTTAAAGTTTTGATTATCTTTTATCTTTTCATTGGTTGTCAATTTTAAATTTGCATCTTTTTTTATATTAACAATCTGCATTAAAAAGTTCATTCGATCCCACCACCAAGTTTTATTATCTCAATAAATAATTTTTCATTATTTTCTTTCAACCATTTAAGTATATTCCTTGATTTGCTAGGTTCTAAATTAGATAATAAGTAGGCTACTATCTTTGGAGATTCTTTATATTGATTTATAAAAGCTTTTATTTCTTCTTCTGTTAAACTTAAAATATAACTTTTTATTGCTTTATTGAAACCTTCGAGTGATATTAATTGGCTTTCTCTTTCATACAATTTTGCGTAAAAATCTTCTAATTCCTTTATTTTACTATTAACTTCATTTAAAATTTCTTCAACATTGTATATTGTATTAACCACCGATGCAGCTTTTGTCGGATTTACCGAGGCCAAAGATTGTACCATTTCACTTCTTAAATCAGGTGAAAGTTTTTGAAATACAACAGCTAAAGTTTTTACATCAACTTTCTCGCTATTCATTAAAGGCAAAAGTTCTTTTGAATCACCATTTTTAAATATTTCAACTAAACTATCTAAATTTTCAACTTTCTTAATCACTTCAACTTTCGAAATTTCTTCTTTAATTTTTCTTTCTTTCCATTCATCTTCTATTGACTTTAATGTTTTATATAATAATTCATTTTCTTGCTTTAATTTTTCTGCCTCTTTTAATTTTTCCTCAGATTGCTTTATCAATTCCTCAATATTTTTCTTGTAGCTTTCCAAAACTTCTTCAAAATATTTTTTTGGCTCATTTATACTTAAAGGTTCATATTTAACGTATTTATTTACCAATGGTATTTTTGACAATAAGTAAGCTGAATAACTTTTAAAATTAGAAAAAATTCCCTCATCAATTCCATAAACTTGATTTAGCTGAAACTTAAAATAGGAAATAAATATTAAATTAGAAAAAAACAAAACAGCTATAATAAATGCAACTAAAAATTTTAGGAATTTTCCTTTTTTTTCCATATCAACCCTCCAAGTTATACTTTGTCCATAGTATTTTTCTATAGAATCAAACACTTTTCCTTAAAAAAATGAGGCGCATAGTTGCGCCTCATTTTTACTTACATATAAAAATTTTATTCTTGTTCTAATTCACGTTTTCTTTCTTGAATAATTTTTTCTTGCACATTTGGTGGAACTATATCGTATTTTGAGAACTTCATTGTAAAGTATCCCCTACCGCTTGTGATTGAAGACAATCTTCCAGAAAAGTCTAGCATTTCAGCAAGTGGAACTTCTGCGGTAATCTTTGTAATGCCTTTTCCTGCTGGCTCCATTCCATGAGGCCTTCCCCTTCTTGAACTAATTTCTCCCATTACATCACCAGCATTCTCATCTGGGACAAATACGGAAACTTCCATAACTGGCTCCAATAATACAGGTTTTGCCTGCTCAAACGCTTTTCTAAATGCTTGGATTGCAGCTATTTGGAAAGAAATATCTGAAGAATCAACTTCATGATATGAACCATCAAACAATGTAACTCTAATATCAACAACTGGATATGCTGCAAGCGATCCTTTCTTCATTGCCTCTCTTATACCTTTTTCTACTGAAGGTATAAAGTTCTTTGGAATTACTCCACCAACTATCTTATCAACAAATTCAAATCCTTTTCCTCTTTCAAGTGGCTCAATTTCTATCTTAACATGTCCATACTGCCCATGCCCACCTGTTTGTTTTTTGTGTTTATGCTCTCCTATAGCCTTCCCCATTATTGTTTCCCTATAAGCAATTTTTGGCTTACCAACCTCAACATCAACACCAAAAATATTCTTAAGCTTTTCAACCATTACATCCAAATGAATATTTCCAATTCCAGAAATAACTGTTTCAGAAGTTTCAGGATCAAATTCCCAACTAAATGTTGGATCAGAATCCGCAAGTCTTGCAAGACCGTTACTGATCTTATCAATATCAGATTTGGATTTTGGATTTATACTCTTTGAAATCATTGGCTCTGGGAATTCTGGTGGTACTATCTTAAGTTTTCTATCTTTATGAGTCATAGTATCTCCAACTGAACTTTCTTTTAATTTAGGAATGACTATAATATCTCCACATGAAGCCTCTGAAATTTCGTTAGTATTCTTAAGAACAGGGAAATATAAATGTCCAATTTTTTCACTTGTTCCCTTATTAACATTTATAAGTGTATCCCCAGAAGTTAATTTTCCACTAATTATTTTTAAAAAGCTCAATTTTCCTACAAATTGATCAACAATTGCTTTAAAAGTATAAGCAACAATTGGTTCATCCTCAACTGGTAATACTTCAACTTCATCGCCAGTTTCTAAAACAGCTTTGTAAGAATTACCCTCAGATGGATTTACTCCTAAAATAGTCATTACTTTGAGGAATTGATCTACAGCAATGTTCTTTTCAGCTGAACCACAAAATACAGGTACTATCTCCCCGGTTTTATATCCTTTTTTCAAAGTTTTTAATAATTCTTCAGCTGATATTTCTTCATCATTAAAATACCTTTCCATTAATTCTTCATCAAGAGAAACTATATCTTCAATCATCGAAGATTTTAATTCTTCAATTTTATCTTTTAATTCTGCTGGGACTTCAACTTCTTTTGCTTTACCATTTTCATAGACAAAAGCTTTCGAAGAGAAAATATCAACAATTCCTTTAAAACTATCTTCTGCCCCAATAGGATAAAAAATTGGAACAAAGTTTTTCTCAAATCTTTCTTTTAAACTTTCCAGTGATTCTTCAAAATTTGCTCTTTCTTTATCCATTTGATTTATAAAAACAGCAATTGGTTTTTTCATTTCTTCTGCAAGCGCCCAAGTCCTCTCTGTTTGAATTTCAACACCAGCTGTAGCATTAACAACTGATACAATATTTTCCGTAACAAAGATCGCATTAATTACTTCTCCAACAAAATCACTAAAGCCTGGAGTATCTATAACCGTATATTGAGTACCCTCATAATTAAAAGAGGCAATATGTGAGGATATACTTGCACCTTTTTCTCCTTCAATTGGATCATAATCAACATCTTTATTTCCTATTTTATCAAGAACCCCAGCATTAAAAAGCATGCTAGACAATAAAACACTTTTTCCTGCTCCATTATGACCTATCAAAGAAATAGTCCTTTTTTTATCAACAGCACCCATTCGCCCACCTCCAGTTTATATTTATTGCAAAAATTATTATATCACAGCTTCAACCTCTTTTCTTTACAATCAAATCTAGCCCCACTTCTATCAATCCAGAACTAATTAAAATTACTATAAACTCCAAAACATCAAAATGGATTTTTCCAAAAGCACTAGCAACAATAATACTTCCAACAATTATAGCAGCGATACCTTTTGGAAAACTTCTTATTAATTTGTAAATCCCAAATCCAATTACCAGAAAACCAATTAGAAAAATAAAAGAATATGAAAAGGAAAAAAATACCGAAAATAATATTAAAATCCCCAATCCCAATAAGATAAAACCCATTAACATAAACACACCTCACATGAAAAAGTCTGTAAGCTCAGTTTCAATTTCTAATTCATAATCATCTTTTCTAAATTCTTCCTCAAAAACATCTTCAATTAAGTACTTTAAAACCAAGTATGAAATTTCATTATTAGTCATTTCTTTAGTTTGGTTTTCATCCAAAACTACATAAACAACGTCATTGTCGTAAATAAGGCCTTTTATAACGTTGTCAGAAACCTCAGACACAATCACATCAGAAACAAGACTATTATTTAATGAAAGCTTTTCTGAAAATACCCTTACTTCAGAAAATTCAAAATCATCAATATTTGAAAAAAATAAGCCCTTAAATAAAACCATTTCCCCATCATGAGAAGTTTCATATAATTCTAGCTTTATTCTACCAAAATTTTGATTAGATTTAATCTCACATTTTAGGCCATTTTCATGATATTCAGAAAGATTTTTCACAATTTTTGTTAAATAATCCTTCTTATTCTTTCTTACATATTTTACTGTAAAGCTATCAATAAATCTCATTCTATTCCTCCTCTAAATTTAAATTCTGGAACCAATTTTTTCGCATATTCACACGCTTTTTCAAAATTAAAACTCTTCAAATTTTCTAAAATTTCAAGAGAAACTTTTTTTATTTCGTCTTCATTAAAAGGTTTATCATATTTTACACTAAAAATTTTCGGATGTTTAGTTCTATTAGCTATTTCATATGGATAAAATAATTCTTCGTACAATTTTTCACCTTTTCGAATTCCTGTATATACAATTTCTATATTATCTTTCCCTAAGATCTTTCCAAGTTTTTTAGCAATCTCCTCGATTGGAATTTGCTTTCCCATATCTAAAACAAAAAGATTACCATTTAAAATTGTTGATTCCAAAACTAGTGAAACTGCTTCTGGAATACTCATAAAATAACGCCTCATATCAGGATGTGTTATAGTTACTGGCTTCCCCTGCTCAATTTGTTTTTTAAATTTCCAAAGTACACTGCCGCGACTTCCTATAACATTACCAAATCTTACAATTGAAAACCTCGTAAAACATTTCTTAGATAATATATAGAGTTCAGCTATTCTTTTACTCAATCCCATAAATGACGTTGGATTAACTGCTTTGTCAGTTGAAATAAAAACAAATTTTTCTACATTAAACTTACACGATATATCTGCCAAATTTATTGTACCAAAGACATTTACTCTTATTGCTTCATAAGGATTTTCTTCCATCAAAGGTACATGCTTATGAGCTGCTGCATGAAAAACTATATCTGGTTTGAACTTTTCGAAAATTTTTTCCATCCATTCTCTGTTTTCTACATCACCAATTGCTCTAAAAATTTCAACATCTGCGTATTTCTCATTCAATTCTTCAGAGATTTCATATATACTATTTTCTCCTCTACCTAATAATATCAACCTCTTAGGGTTTTGAATAACAATTTGTCTACAAAGCTCACTTCCGATGCTTCCTCCTGCCCCTGTAACTAAAACAACTTTATCTTTTAAATATTTACCAATTTCTTGCAAATTTACATCGATAGGTTTTCTTCCAATAATATCTTCAAGTGAAATATTCCTTATATCATCTATCTTTACTTTTTCACTAAGAATTTCCTCAAAAGAAGGAATAATTTTTACTTTTACTTTACTCAAATCAACTAAATCTATTATTTGATTTACCTTACTACTAGTGATTCCAGGAATTGCTATTATTAATTCATCAAAGTCTATAACCTTTGAAAGTTCATCAATTTTAGAAATTGGACCATAGACTTTCTTACCCATAATAGTTCTTCCAATTTTAGATTTGTCATCATCTACAAAAGCTACTACCTCGCCTATTTTGTTTTTTTCAATGTCTTCTGCCAAAGAAACCGCAATATTTTCAGTTCCAGCTATCAAAAATTTTCTTGTGTGATTTTTGGAAGTTTGCACAAAAAATTGGTACAGAAGTCTTCCTGTTAATATAAACATAAATGAGCCAAGAAAAGTAATTATGCCAACAGACCTAGGCAAAACAATTGATCTATAAAAGTGAAAAAACATAACTGTTAATAGATAAGAAAAAAGTGTTCCTCTAAAAATAACCAAAAAGTCTTTTTGATTAGCATATCTCCAAACTATCTTGTAATTTCCATTTAAAACATAAACAACTGCAGCTATAATAACATAGAAATAGATAGACTCATTATACTTATCCATCTCAGCAAAATCAAAACCAAACCTTATAAACAAAGCTGCTATACCAGCAATAATGGTTGCAAGAACATCCAATACAAATAATAATAACTTTCTTTTCAAAGAAAATCACCTCAAACTATATGTTCAATTTCTCCATTTAAATGCCTAATTTTTTCAACAATATTTTCATAACCTCTTAAAACATGAAAATCATTATGAACCTCAGTAGTACCTTCGGCAACAAGACCAGCAATTATTAAAGCAGCAGTTGCCCTCAAATCTGTTCCTTCAACTTTGGTTCCACTTAATTTTTTTACCCCATTGACAATAGCTGTACCATCAACAACTCTTATGTCTGCTCCCATTCTAACAAGTTCATCAATATGGTGAAATCTATTTTTAAAAACATTTTCCACAACCATGCTAACACCATCAGCCAATGAAAGATAAACTAAAATTTGTGGTTGGAGATCGGTAGGAAAACCAGGATAAGGTTGAATATTTATGTTTATTCCTCTCTTTTTACCTTTTCCATCTACAAAAACCCTATTTTTTTCAATGGTTACATTCGTACCTGTTTCTTTAAGAATTTCCCATAATATTTCCAAATGTTCTGGTATTATTTCCTCTATATATCCCTTTCCACCAGTTGCAGCAATTGCAATAGCATAAGTTCCTGCCTCGATTCTATCTGGCATCACTTTGTAGCTTCTACCATTTAATGACTTAACACCTTCAATTACTATTTTTCTACTTCCCGCTCCTTGAATTTTTGCACCTAAAGAATTTAAAAAGTTTTGAAGATCAACTATCTCTGGCTCCATAGCAGCATTTTCTATAACAGTAATTCCTTCCATTAAAGCTGCAGTTGTCATTAAATGCTCCGTTGCACCAACACTTGGAAATGGAAGATTAATAATTACTTCTTTTTCCTTTTTTCCCTTTTTTATGTATACTTCTCCATGCGCTATCTCAACTTCAAAACCCAATTTTTTTAATCCCATTATATGATAATCAACTGGTCTAACTCCTATAGCACAGCCTCCTGGAAGTGAGACTTTGCTTTCACCAAGAATAACGGCAAGCGGGCCTGCAACATTAAAAGAAGCTCTCATTTTTCTAACTAAATCATATGGAACAACATGATTTTCTACTGTTCCATTTAAAGTAACTTTATTATTTTCAAATATTACTTCTTTTCCAATTTTTCTCAATATTTCTATCATTGTCTGAACATCTAAAAGATCTGGAACATTTTCAATCTCTAATTTTTCTGAACTCAATATAGTAGCAGCTAAAATAGGTAATGCAGAATTTTTTGCACCTGAAATTCTTACATTTCCATTTAATATTGAATTTTTTACCTTAAAATATCCCATTTTATCATCCTTTATGCTTTTACTATATTTAATAATTCTTCTAAACTTGTTGAATCATGTGGATAAACTGCCATTTTAATTTCAAATTTTACATCTG
Organism: Thermosipho globiformans; assembly: GCF_003990895.1. NCBI lineage: Bacteria > Thermotogati > Thermotogota > Thermotogae > Thermotogales > Fervidobacteriaceae > Thermosipho > Thermosipho globiformans. The sequence continues at coordinate 141,060 of NZ_BHXD01000001.1, read as the reverse complement.
GAATTTTCAATTCAATAAGGTGTTCTATCCTATTTTTTACGGTTTCAGCATTTTCTTTTGTAATTTCTGTTAAAAGTACCAAGAATGAGTCATAAGAATATCTTCCTATGCTATCAAGTGGTACTCTTACTGCTTCTCTAAGAACTTTACCTAATGTAATTATAATCTGTTCTTTTTCAAAATCCTCTTTACTATTAATATCTAAAAGTTTGATCATCACTATCGCATATTCAAAATTTTCTTCAAATGCTTTTTGATGATAATAGCTTATCAATTTTAAAATGTGTTCTTTTGAATATACACGAGTAAGTGGATCAACCATTCTTTTCGTTCCAAGATCCTTAATAAAATCGTCAAAAGCTTCAAATTGCTTTTTCACTATCTCTGAATATTCATTTAAAAGTCCCTCAAGTTCATTTTGCCTCGATTTTAAAAATAAAACTTCATCTTCAAGTTCTTTAATTTTCGCTATCAATTCTTCTCTTGTCATTTTTTCGTATTCACTCATCCCTATCTCCTCCCAAATTATTCTTAATATAATCATTTACAATAAAATAAATCCTCTTTGTTTTTATATCTGGTAAATTCAACTTTAATACTCCATCCTTTATTTCAGCAAGATAAATTCCCATCTTAATAAGTGCCAAACCGTAAGGGGTATTTTTTGATAAAAATATTTTTGCATTATTTATTTGAACATTATCAAAAACTTCAAGCTTTCCTTCTTTCAAAAATCCTTCTACTTCAAAATTATCAGTAACAACTGTTACTTCAACATTATCATACCACCATTTTTTTACAAAAATAAACTTTCCTGTTTTTTTTGCTATTCCTAATATTTTTTTATCATCTGTCAATATTACTCCAGGAGATTCTATTCTATAGAAATATATTCCCTTTTCTGTGTAAGATAAAGGTAAAAGCTCATTCTTCGTTTCATTAAATATAATTACTTTACATTCATTTTTACTTTCAAAAGTGTTCACAAGTCTCATCTTTAATGAAAAAAAAGGTTTAGAAAAAACACTAAAATATTCCCCCGTAATTTCAACTACTTTACCATCCAAAATAAAATTTATGGAGAATAAAAACAACGTAATTAGCAACGACACCAAAATTACTTCTATCTTATTCATTCATTCCTCCTCAATCTCGAAAGAATTGAAACTTTATCAAGGACCATACCTGCCCCACGTGCTACGCATGTCATTGGTTCATCTGCAACGATTGCATTTATTCCTGTTTCTTTTTCAATTAAAGTTGTTATTCCTCTCAAAAGCGAACCTCCACCTGCAACAACTATTCCACGTTCAGTTATATCTGCAACCAATTCTGGAGGAGTTTTTTCAAGTGTTGCTTTAGTTGAATCTATTATTTGCATTACTATAGGTTTCAAAGCTTCTCTAATTTCTCCTCCCTTTAACACCAATTTCTTTGGAAGACCACTCGATAAATCTATTCCTGTTACTGATGTTTCAAGTTCGTCGTATTCCTTGTCAGGGAAAACATTACCTATTTCTATCTTAACTCTTTCAGCAGTTCTTTCACCTATAACCACCCTATACACTTCACGAACATATTGAATAATAGCATCATCTAATTCATCTCCTGCAACTCTAATAGAAGTCCAAGTAACCAAGCTCCCAAGTGAAATTACTGCAATTTCAGTTGTACCTCCTCCAATATCAACAACCATATTTCCAGTTGGTTCCTCTACATTTAAATTCGCTCCAATAGCCGTTGCCATAGGTTCCTCTATTAAAAAAACCCTTTTTGCACCAGCTTCATTTCCTGCTTCAAGTATTGCCCTACTTTCTACTTCAGTTATTCCAACTGGAACACCTACAACAACTAATGGTCTAAACAAAGAAAATCCGTTTTGTGCCCTATTAATAAAGTAGGAAAGCATTGCAAGTGCAACGTTGTAATCTGCAATTACTCCGTCCTTTAAAGGTCTAATTGCCTTTATATAAGCAGGCGTTTTACCTATCATATTTTTCGCTTCATTCCCAACTTTTAAAACCTCATCTGTTTCTACATTTATAGCAACAACAGATGGTTCATTAACAACTATACCTTTATTTTTGACATAAACTAATGTATTTGCAGTACCCAAATCAATCCCCATGTCGTATCTTTTAAACATGCTAACACTCCCTTAAAATTTCTTCAAGCTTTTTTATAGCTTCTTGCACTTTACCGAAATCTTTACCTCCGGCTTGTGCAAAGTCTGGCCTACCACCGCCTCCACCACCTAAAACCTTTGAAAGTTCTTTTGCAATATTTCCGGCATGTAACAACTGATTAGATTTTTTCTTCTTAACAATTAAAATAACTTTTTCTCCCACTTTATCAAATAATACTACAAGGTCCACTCCTTTATCAACCAATCTATCTGCTAGTTCTCTTAAAACATCAACTTCTAATCCTTCAAATTTCTCTACAATATACTCTACATTGTTAATAACCTTCTTATTCTTATAAATACTGTCTATGTCAACCATTTTCTGTTTTAAGCTCTTTATCTCAGAATTTAACTTCTTTATCTCTTCTTTCATATTTTCAATTCTTCTAAAGACTTCGTTATCATTAACTTCAAGAATTTTTTTCACTTTAAACCAATTATTTTCTAATCTTTGCAAATACATTAAGCTATTTAAACCAGTAATTGCTTCAACCCTTCTAATTCCAGCACTCACTGAGCCTTCTGAAACTATCTTAAATAAACCTATCTCTCCGGTATTTTTCACGTGAGTACCACCACATAATTCCTCACTAAAATTGCCAACTTTTACTACTCTGACTTTATCCCCATATTTTTCTTCAAATAATGCAATTGCTCCCTCTTTAACTGCCTCATCATAGTCCTTTTCTTCTACAATAACGTCTATAGCTTCAAGAATGACATTATTTACCAGTTTTTCAACCTGTTCTATTTCATCGGAACTTAGTGCATTAAAATGTGTGAAATCAAATCTAAGCTTCTCACTTTCTACCAATGAACCAGCTTGTCTAACATGCGTACCTAAAACCTTCCTCAATGCCGCATGTAAAAGGTGTGTTGCTGTATGGTTTCTTGCAGTTGCTTTTCTCTTTTCTATATCAATTTTTGCATAAACTTCCTCACCTACTGATAATTTACCTTTTAACTTTCCTCTATGAACTATTATTCCCTCTGTTGGTGAATAGACATATTCGACCAAAAATTCTCCATTTTCCCCCTTAATTATTCCGGTATCAGATACTTGCCCACCTTTTTCTGCATAAAATGGTGTTCTTTCTAATACAATTTCACAATCAGCGTCTTGTACTTCATTAACAAATTCAGATACTTTTATTGCAAGAACTTTAGAATACTCCTCATATTTTTCGTAACCTACAAATTCACTTTTTAATTTCAAATCTTCATAACCTGTTCTTTTTGTAAATTCAACATCACCAGCAGCGTTCTTTGCAAGCAATCTTTGTTTTTCCATATACTCATTAAATCCTTGCTCATCAAGAACATATCCGTTTTCTTCTGCTAAATCTCTTAAAATATCTAGTGGGAATCCATAAGTATCATATAATTTGAAAGCCATTTCTCCACTTATCTTTCCATTATTTTCACGTACTATTTTTTCAACTAATTCTAAACCCTTATTTAGGTTCTGTAAAAATCTCTTTTCTTCACCTAAGATTATTTCTTTAGTAAATTCTTTCTTTTCAACAATTTCAGGATAAACATCTCCCATTTTATTAACAACAGAATCTACCAATTTATGTAAAAAAGGTGCATTTGCTCCCAACAATTTTCCATGCCTTGCGGCTCTTCTCAAAATTCTTCTTAGCACATACCCTCTACCTTCGTTAGAAGGAAATACCCCATCTGAAATTAAAAAGACTAAAGCTCTTATATGATCTGCAATAACCCTTATTGAAACATCTATCTTTTCATCTTTTTTATATTCCACATTCAATATATTACAAATTCCCTCAATTATAGGAGCAAATAAATCCGTATCAAAATTGTTATAAACTCCTTGCATCATAGCTGCCATTCTCTCAAGGCCCGCTCCAGTATCTATATTTTTTCTCTTCAAAGGAAGTAAATTACCATTTTCATCTTGGTAAAATTCTGTAAACACCAGATTCCAAATTTCTACAAATCTACCTTCTGTGTTCGCTGGTGTTGGCTCTTTTCCATCACTTGTAGGAACATCTCTTTGAGTATCATAAAAAATCTCAGTATCTGGCCCACAAGGCCCCGTAGGACCAGCAGGCCCCCAAAAATTATCTTCTTTTCCAAGTTTCAAAATTTTCGAAGAGGGGACACCAATTTTTCTCCAAATTTCATATGCTTCATTATCATCTTTATAGACAGAAACCCACAATCTTTCTTCAGGAATCTTCAAAACTTGAGTCACAAATTCCCATGCCCACTCAATAGCTTCTTCTTTAAAATAGTCACCAAAGGAAAAATTACCAAGCATCTCAAAAAATGTATGATGTCTTGGAGTTTTCCCAACATTTTCTATATCAGTAGTTCTCACACATTTCTGACAAGTTGCAATTCTAGTATAAACAGGATCAACTTTTCCCCAAAAAATAGGCTTAAAAGGAACCATTCCTGCAATAGTAAATAAAAGTTGAGGATCATCAGGTATCAAAGAGGCACTCGGCAGTATTTTATGTCCCTTTTTTTCAAAAAACTCTAGAAATAATCGTCTTATTTCATCGCTTCTCATGCAGCAACCTCCTTATTTTAACTAAATAGTTTTAAAAATATATAAACAACAGGTGTTACAAACAACAATCCATCTATTCTATCCAACATTCCACCATGTCCAGGCATAAAACGCCCTATATTTTTTAATCCATATGCTCGTTTAATAGCAGATTCAAAAATATCACCAGCTGTGTCCATTATCCCAGTAATTACTGCAAAAGCTATAGAATACCATAATGGTATATTATGGTTAAAAAAGCTATTTATAATTACAAAATAAATGAAAGTATAAACAAATGTACCAAAAATTCCTCCTAATAACCCCTCATAACTCTTGTTTGGACTATATACTTTTGAAAGCTTGTGCCTTCCAAAACTTAAACCAAAAAAATATGCAAAACTATCATAAGCCCAACTTAAAGTTAAAGTTAAAAGTGCAATAGCTGCCCCATAAAATTTATACAGCGGAATAAAAAATGAAAGATTCATTGATATATAAATAAATGAAATTGAATATACTCCAAAAAATTCCATTACAATTTCTTTATTTTTAACAATAAACAATGTAAATACGATTCCAATTATATATAGAACACTTAACAATTCCATAGGGTGCTCTAAAAACCAAATTCCAAAAAACAAAGGAAATGCAGATAAAAGTGCAATGTAGACAACTAATATTCCATTTTTTCTGTACTTCTTTAATGTTGCAAACAAAAGCTCAGAACTTGCAAGTAAGACAATTGCCGAAACAAGTCCTATCAAACTTTGGTACGAAATAAAACAAGCAACAACAAAAGGTGCTACAATAAACGCTGAAATTAAACGAACTTTAGTTTCTTTAGTCACTTTATCCCCCCAAAACGTCTTTGCCTTTTATTAAAATCTTCAATTGCTCTATCTAAATCTTCCCTGGAAAAGTCAGGCCATAAAACATCCGTAAAATAAAGTTCACTATATGCCGATTGCCACGTTAAAAAATTACTTAGTCTCATTTCACCAGATGTTCTAATAATTAAATCTGGATCTGGAATATCTGGGAAATACAAAAATTCCCTAAATTTTTCTTCATCTATATCGTTTATTTTAGAATCTATTATCTTTTTTATTGCATCTACTATTTCGGCTCTACCTCCATAGTTTAATGCCATATTGACAACTATTTTATCATTATTTTTAGTTTTTTCCTGATACTCCATACAAATATTATATATTTTTTCACCTAATTCTTTTAACCTTCCACTAAAAACTAACCTTACACCTTCCTTATTCATTCTTTCATAAAATTCACCAATTTTACTTTGCAAAAGCCCAAAAATAAAATTTACTTCACCTTTTGGTCTTTTCCAATTCTCAGTTGAAAATGCATAAAAGGTGGTGTACTTTACACCATACTCAGCACACCACCTCACTACTTCCTCAATTTTATAAGCACCGGCAAAGTGCCCATACATTCTAGGCTTGTTTTGCTTTTTTGCCCATCTTCCATTTCCATCCATTATAAAAGCTATATGATTCAACATAATTAAAACTCCATTATCTCCTTTTCTTTCTTTTCAAATAGCTTATCTAATTCCTCAATATATTTATCCGTTAAATTTTGAACTTCTTTTTCAAGTCTTTTTTCATCATCTTCTGAAATTTCACCGTTTTTTGTCATCTCTTTCAGTTCTTTAATAACATCCCTTCTAATGTTCCTTATAGCAATTTTACCATGTTCAACAATATCTTTTGTCTTTTTTACCCATTTTTGTCTTTGCTCAGTTGTAGGACTTGGGAAAACTAATCTTACAACATTTCCATCATTTGTCGGATTCAATCCAAGATCACTTGCTTGAATGGCCTTTTCAATAGCACTTAAAAGGTTCTTTTCCCAAGGTTTAATAATCAATGATCTTTCTTCTGTAACATTAATAGTTGCAACCTGATTTATAGGAGTAGGCACTCCATAATAATCAACCTTAATTTCTTCCAATAAAGCTGGTGATGGCCTTCCCGTCCTTAATTTTTTTAATTCCTCATCAATAGCTTCTACGCTTTTTTTCATCCTTAATTCTGCTTCCTTTAAAATAGGGTCCTTCATTAAAACACCTCCTATATTAATTTATCATTTCATTAAATAATTATATCATGGAACTTGTAAAGTTAACACTTTAGATATTGTTTCTCCAGCATCAAGTTTAAATATTACATCATATTTTCCTGGAGCCGGAAATACTAAAGGTAAAGTAACCAAACTCAAACCTCCATATCTTCCAAGCAGGACCTTTACATTACTTACCTCATAGGAATAATTTATTTTGGGAATAATTATAACGACTTTATTGAAATATAAATATCTCTCCTTCTCACTACGATTTAAAATTTCGAAATTGAAGTTCACCTTTTTACCAGATACAACATACTCATCAGAATAAATGTTAAGATCTAAATCTTTTAAACTTTTTTCTGGAACTTCAATAACATTAATATTTTTAGAAATAGTTTCAAGACCACTTTTAAAGTAAATTGTACATTTTAAATTATAACTTCCCTTTTTATTTATTTTGAAAATATTTGATGATTCAAAGAACATCTTTTCTCCTGGCTTTAAACTGTATTCTTGAGAAAATACATCCGTATAAGTTTTATTATTAAGTGCCCATTCAATTTTTGTTGGATTTAAAACAACAGTTGTTGCAGTTTTATTTTCAATAACCAACTGTGGAATAATATTTTCACCAATAGAATAATATGGGTCAGTAGTTATTTCTTTTAGAATCTCCTCCTTTACAGAGAAATTAAAAGTATTCTTTATCAATTTACCATCTAAATACATTTCTACACTTACTGTATAAACTCCAGATTTTAAGTTCTTTAAAGATACTTCACGAGAAAGGTCAAAAACTAAAATACTTTCCAATTTGTCTATTGTGGAACTTATCTGAGAATCATAATAGAAATTATACACTGGAACATTTTCTCTTAAGATTTGAAATTTGAATCTGTCAATCACAAAATCTCTTTTGTAATTTCTAGTGTTTATCAAAAAAACTTTCGATTGAACCTCTTCGTCAGAATAAATTTCTGAAAGCATTTTAATAGCTATTTGATAACCATCTACAATTGTTGTATCTTTCCCCTTTATACTATTAAATAAAATGAACAACACAACAACTAAAAAAACATTGAAGAAAAGGATATAAACACTTCTTCGTCTATATGACTGTATTTCTTCTTTTAATTTTCTTTCTTTTTCTTCTATTTTCTTTCGATAATTTTCATTCTTCATTGCTACCACCAGTCACTCTCAAAATTTCCTCAATAGTTGTTTCTCCTTTAAGAACCTTATACAATCCATCTTCAAATAGCGTTCTCATTCCATTATTTTTTGCAGCTTTAGTAATTTCTATAATTGATGCTCTGTTATTTATCAAATATCTTAATTCATCATTCACAATTAAAACTTCATTTATAGCAGTCCTACCTTTATAACCCGTACCATTACAAGCATCACAGCCAACTGCTTTGTACGCATATGGCTCTAATTCTGGAAAGAGTTTTCTTGCAATACTTTCAAATTCAGGATCAAGTTTTTCCTTCTGTGCACATTTTGTACATACTTTTCTTACCAATCTCTGACCTATTACTCCAATTAAAGCAGAACTTATCAAACTTGGATCAATTCCCATATTCAACAAACGATCAACAGCCCCCGATGCTGTATTTGTATGTAAAGTCGAAAGTACCAAATGTCCAGTAAGAGACGCTTCAATAGCAAGATTTGCAGTTTCCTTATCTCTAATTTCTCCAACCATTATAATGTCAGGGTCTTGCCTTAAAAATGCCCTTAAATACCTTGCAAAAGTTAAACCTATCTCCGGATTTACCTGACATTGAGTAACACCTTCAATGGTGTATTCGACTGGATCTTCTGCTGTTACAATATTTACTCCCTCATGGTTTAGCGAATTTATTATTCCAACAAGCGTAGTACTCTTTCCACTACCTGTTGGCCCAGTTACCAAAATTATCCCATATGGATGTTTTATCAACTCACTAATTCTTTTAAAGTTATAATCACTATATCCTAATTCTTCCAATTTTTTATTTGATTGTGACACTCTTAAAATTCTTAAGACAACTTTTTCACCATTAACAGAAGGCATTGTAGAAACCCTAAAATCATACTGTTCATTATTAATGTTCAAATAAAATTTTCCATCCTGAGGAATTCTTTTTTCAGTAATATCAAGGTTAGACATAATTTTAATTCTTGCAACTACTGAACCATGACTCGCTTTTGGATATTCTGTAACTTTTTTCAAAACTCCATCAATTCTATATCTGACTATCACATTTTTCCCTTTCATTGGTTCAATATGAATATCACTTGCTTCTAGTTCTATTGCATGATTTAAAATATTGTTAACCAACCTAACAACTGGGGTTTCTTCAGACTCTAATTCTTCTATTTTTATTTCCTCATCCTCGTTAACTTCTTCGCTATAAAGCTCTTCAGACACGTCAAAATCAACTTTTTTTTCAGCATTCATATCCATTAATAGTTCATCAAATATGCTTGGAGCAACCAAAAAGACTTCTATATCTTTACTTAGCAAAAACTTTAATCTCCTTTTAATCAAAGAAAGATTATATACATTATCAGTAACAACTATTACCTTACCATTTTCTTCTTTAATTGGAATAACCCTCAATTCTTCTATTAACTCTTTTTTCAAATTCAGATTTAAACCAGGATCTATTGTAGGCTTTTCAGAAAAAAAACCTACTTCATACTGCTCAGCCAAAGCTTTAACGATTTGCTGCCATGTACAAAATCCAAGTTCAACTAAAACTTCTCCAATAGGTTTTCTAGTTTCTTTTTGAACTTTAAGTGCATACTCTAAATCATCTTCAGTAATTATCCCCTTTTCAATTAAAATATCCCCCAATCTTTTATACTTTTTCTCCATCATCCCCCATTACCTCCAAACCAAATTTGAATATAGCGGGAATATCATCATCGCTGTAAAGAAAATCTTCTTCTCTTTCAAGTCCTGTTGCAATGAGTGTAACTCTTAATTCATCTTCTGGAATCTCTGGATCAACAATTATTCCAAGCTTTAAATCTGCATCTTCACTACATGTTTGCCTGATAATCGTTGCAGCCTCTTGCATTTCATGTAACTTAAAGGTAGTTGATGCTGTAATATTCATAATCAATTTGGTTGCATTTTCAATAGGATGTTCAACTAGTTTACTTTCAAGTGCTCTTCGCGCAGCAACCGTAGCTCTATTTTCACCCTTTGCAACACCAATACCAAGCATGGCTGCCCCCGCATTTCTCATTACCGATTCAATATCAGCAAAGTCAAGATTAATGATTCCACGTTTGGTAATAAGTTCTGAGATGCCTTTTATACCTTGATATAAGGTTTCATCAGCCTTTGCAAAAGCTTCTACAAAAGGAATATCCCATGATAATTCTTCAAGAAGTTTATTATTACTTATTTTAATTAAAGTATCTACATTCTTATGTATTTTTTTTACACCTTCCATCGCAGCTTTCCATCTTGGAGCACCTTCAAAATAAAATGGAGTAGTTACAACTGCCACAGTTAAAATACCTAGACTTTTTGCTATTTCAGCAATAACTGGTGCTGCTCCTGTGCCAGTTCCACCTCCAAAACCAGCTGCTATAAATAACATGTCAATTCCCCTTAACATTTCTTCCAGTTTCTTTTTATCTTCAAGTGCTGCCTCTTCACCAACTTTTGGGTTACCTCCTGCTCCCAAGCCCTTTGTTAACTTCTCACCAATCTGAACTATTTCATCAGCTTTGCTCACTTCCAACACCTGAGCATCGGTATTAACAGCAACAAAACTCACATCATCTATACCAAATTCAATCATACGGTTGATAGCATTACAACCTGCTCCACCAACACCTACAACCTTTATTTTCGGCATTATTTTAGAAAAAACTTCCTCTCTTTTTACTGAAAATCCCATACATTATTCCCCCTTAAATAATTTTCTTAGAAATTCTGAAAAAGCACTTGATGACTTATTTCTCTGTTTATTTAACGTATCTATACCCTCTTCTTTTTCAAATTGTAGTATATTTCCAAAGGCTGCCGCAAACTGCGGATCGGACAAAATTTGCTCATTTTCCTCAATTATAAACTCTTCAGTATTTATAAAACTTCCAACCCTTACGGAACATTTCATTACATCCGCAGCAACATCAGTTATTCTAGGTATTTTTGCACCACCGCCTGTTAAAACTATTCCACCAGGAATACCTAAATCTCTAAATTCTTTATAATCTATTGTTGCATCTCTATAAATTTTTCTAACATTTAAAAATATTTCTCTAAGTCTTGCATAAATTATACGTGCAAGAAGTTCTCTGTTTGTTTCAAGCGTAGTTCTTCCATCAAGTGCCTTATATTCTATAATAGAAGGCTCTATATTTTGAAAAATAGCTATACCATATATCTTTAATAGCCGTTCTGCTTCATAAATTGAAGTTTTTAATATTTTTGCAATATCAAGAACAACATATTTCATAGATTTAGGTAATCTAACAAATCTTATAGGAGCATTATTTAAAAATATGGTTACAACTGTAGAATAAAAACCTAAATCCACATGCATTACCCCGCTATCCTTTTCAAAACTAGTCAAAACAGCCTCAGCTGCTGAAATCGGAGAAATATAATAATCTGCTTCTCCCAAAGTCTCCCTAGTAGCATAATCAACTATGCTTCTGTGAATGCTATCCCCCATTATGATGGAGTATACTGCCTCTAATTTTTTTGCACTCATATCAACTGGATTAAATACTATTTTGTTCTCATCCAAAATATATTTCTTTATATATGAATGGTATACATAATTATTTTCGCCAAGTGCAGTATTCAAAACAAGTTCTTTAATTTCATCAACATGCTTTTCATTTACAGTTACTAAATTATCTCCTTCGGTCAAAAGTAATTCTTCTCTAATCTCTTGAAGCTTAAAATTTCCAACGCTTGAGGAAACCAAAAAATCACCTTTTAAAGTTTTTCCAACTTGCTCTTCTAAATTCTCAATTATCTGATTCATTGCATCGTTCAAGGCAACCACATCTTTTATATCTCCGGACTCTATACCTTTAGATTTTAAATTTGAATAAGCAACAACTTCTTTTCCTTCATTTGAATAATTTACAACAACCCCCTTAATGCTGTCATTACCTATATCTATTGAAACTACTGGATCCCATTTTCCCATACCTTTCACCTCGCTTTAACTAACATTTCATTCGAAATATAGTAAATTCCTAACGGTTCAATATAGTTATACACTATTTTCAATTTTTCAAAATACATTTGAAAATCAAAATTTTCATTAAAATATATTTTGGCGTTATTATTCAAAACGATATAATTTTCATTGAAATTTATTTCATACACGAAACTTGGTATATTTTCTGGTATTTTTTTTAAAAAATCATGCTTTATTTTCCCAAAATAGCTATCCACAAACTCATCAGGAATTACTATTATAGACAAACTTTTTAAAATCTTGTAGTCTTCAACAATATCAACAATTTTTCCACTATCAGAAACTATCCATAAATTATTTTTATATGGTAAAATAAACTTGTAAGCAATTGAATTTTTATAGCTAAAATCAATTGCACTTATTTTCTTAACATGAAAATTGTTATAAACTCCAATAAATAGAATCAAAAACACAATAGCCCAAAGAAAATAATATCTATAATTAACCATCAAAGTATATTTTATCACAAATAATATGTAATTATCAAATGAGTGGAGCGAGGAGGCGCAGCCTTAAAGCTGAGGAAAGTCCGGACTCCATGGGCAGGGTGCCGGATAACGTCCGGAGGGAGTGATCCCTGGACAGGGCCATAGAGAAGAAAACCACCACTATGGTAAGGGTGGAACGGTGAGGTAAGAGCTCACCAGGTATGGAGTAATCCATATGCTTGGCAACCCCCACCCGGAGCAAGGTCAAGCAGGGTTTGGGTGGCCCGCCCTATAACCCGGGTAGACCGCTTGAGGAATTTGGTAACAAATTCCCAAGATAGATGCCTCCATAAACAGAATCCGGCTTACCGCTCCACTCATTTTACAAAAAATGTTATAATTTTATTGAATAACTAAAATAGATAGGAGGTTGTTAAAATGTATGTAAACACTAAAGATATTTTAGAAAAAGCTAGTAAAGAGTTTTATGCTGTTCCAGCATTTAATATTAATAACTTAGAGTTCCTTATCGCAATTTTAGAAGGAGCAGTAGAAAAAAATGCACCTGTAATAATTGAAACAAGTGAAGGTGCGATAAAATATGCTGGAAATGGCAATCCAATTAGAGGAGCAAAATTTTTTGTAAATCTAGTTAAAGGATATGCTGATACTTTAAACATTCCTGTTGCATTACACCTAGACCATGGTAAAAATCTAGAATACATTGCTGCAGCAATTAAAGCTGGTTATTCTTCAGTAATGATCGATGCTTCACACGAACCATTTGAAGAAAATTTAAAAATTACTAAAGAAGTTGTTAAATGGGCTCATGCAGCTGGTGTCTCAGTTGAAGCAGAGTTAGGTCAACTTGCAGGTATTGAGGATAATGTTTCTGCTGAAGAAAATGTACTTGTTGATCCACAGCAAGCAAAAATATTTGTTGAAGAAACAGGAGTAGACTTTCTTGCTCCAGCAATTGGAACAAGCCATGGAGCATTTAAATTCAAAGGTGAAGCTAAACTAGATTTTGAAAGGCTTGAAAAAGTTAAAAAACTAACAAATATTCCATTAGTACTACACGGGGCATCGAGTGTTCCTGTAAAATATGTTGAACTTGCTGAAAAGTATGGTGCAGATCTTGGTGGAGCTAAAGGCGTTCCAGCAGAAGAAATCAAAAAATGTGTAAAACTTGGTATTAATAAGGTAAATACTGATACAGATTTAAGAATAGCATTCCTTGCTGGCTTAAGAAAGAATCTAACTGAAAATGTTAAAGAATTTGATCCTAGAAAATACTTTAAAGAAGGAATGCAATTTGTTAAAGATGTTGTTATGGATAGATTAGAATTCTTAGGTGCTGCTGGTAAAGCCATATAAAAAAGAAAAGGAGGCAAAGTTATGATTGTATTAGTTGTAAACAGCGGAAGTTCTTCTATAAAATACCAACTATTGGATATGGATAACGAGAAAGTTCTTTGTAAAGGCTTAGCAGAAAGAATCGGAATCCCTGGAAGCAGAATAGTACATAAAAAAGACGGTGAAAAATTTGTTATAGAACATCCAATGGCAAATCATGACGAAGCATTACAGCTCGTTCTTCAAACACTAAAAGATGAAAAAATGGGTGCTATAAAAGACTTTAAAGAAATTGATGCAGTTGGGCACAGAGTTGTTCATGGTGGAGAAAAATTCTCCGGTTCTGTTTTAATAGATGATGAAGTCATAAATGCAATAGAAGAATTTTCATACCTTGCTCCACTACATAATCCACCAAATCTAATGGGAATTAAAGCAATTATGAAACTTTTACCTGGAGTTCCTAATGTAGCTGTATTTGATACTGCTTTCCATGCCAAAATGCCTAAAAAAGCTTATCTATATGCTATTCCATACGAATATTACGAAAAATACAAAATTAGAAGGTATGGTTTCCACGGAACAAGCCATAGATATGTTTCAAGAAGAACTGCTGAAATACTCGGATTAGACTACAATAAATCCAAAATTATAACTGTCCATCTAGGAAACGGTGCTTCAATCGCAGCAGTAATGAACGGAAAAAGTGTAGATACATCTATGGGATTCACACCACTTGAAGGTTTAGTTATGGGAACTCGCTCAGGAGATCTAGACCCTTCAATTGTAACTTTCTTAATGGAAAAAGAAGGTTTGAGTGCTGAAGAAGTTTATACAATTTTAAATAAAAAAAGCGGTGTCTTAGGACTTACAAGCAACTTCAGTTCAGACATGAGAGATATAGAAGATAAAGCTCTTGAAAATGATCCATTATGCAGGTTAGTACTAGATATTTACGAATATAGAATTGCAAAATATATAGGCGCATATGTTGCGGCAATGAATGGAGTTGATGCTATATCATTTACAGCTGGAGTTGGAGAAAACTCACCAATTACACGTGAAGAAATTTGTGAAAACTATTTGAGCTACCTTGGTATTAAGATAGACAAAGACAAAAACAATGTCAAAGGAGAAGAAAGAATAATATCAACTCCTGACTCCAAGGTTAAAGTTCTTATTGTCCCAACCAATGAAGAATTAATGATTGCAAGAGATACTAAAGAAATAATTGAAAAAGGAATTAAAAAACTAGAATATTAATTATCTGGACTGGTGCTTTTGCACCAGTCTCTTTTCAAGAGGTGTTAAATGTGATCATAAAAAAAAGATACGTTTACATAGATACTCCTCAATTAATAAAGAGTGAAAATGTTGAAGAAAATAAAAATTTATCAAGCGAAGATAATAAAGAAATCCAAAAAGATATACTTCTTGAAGAAGCCAAAAAAGAGGCTGCAAAAATTGTTAATGAGGCAAAGACAAACGCAAAAAATATTATTGAATCTGCAAAAAAAGAAGCTGAAGAAATAAAAAATAAAGCATTAGAAGAAATATCACAAATAAAAAACAAAGAACTCGAAGAAATAAATCAGAAAATAAATGACCTTAATCAAAAAATAATTTCAATAAGCAATAATTTTGAAGAAAAGCTAGAAAAAAAAGTTAATGAATTAAGTAACGAAATGTTATATTTAATAAAAACAATAATTCAAAAATTTTTAGAAAAAGAAATAGATGAAGAGGTAACAAAAAGAAAACTTGAAAAAGTTTTAATGCATATTATAGGAATGAAAAACGTAAAGCTTTACCTAAATCCAGAAGATATTAAATTACTTGATAAGGAAACTTTAAATCATTTACGTTACAGAGGAATAGAAATAATAGAAGACAATAATGTTCATTCAGGCGTTATAGCTGAAACAGAAAGCGGCACTATTAACACCAGCCTGAATTTTCAAATAAAATTAATAAATGAAATAATTGATGAGGTACTAAACAATGAATAGATTAGATCTTTTAAAGAAAAGATTTGAAAATTTTAACCCTTATCAAAAGATAGGATCAGTAAGTAAAATTGTTGGATTAACCATCGAATCAAAAGGCCCTGATGCCTTTTTAGGTGAATTGTGTAAAATCATAACCGACTACAAAAAAACCCTTGCCGAAGTAGTCGGATTTAATGATAATGGAATAATATTAATGCCATTAGAAGACATAAGTGGTCTAAAAAAAGGTTGTCAAGTATTAAAAACAGGTGAATATGTTAGTGTACCTGTTTCTGAAGAATTACTTGGAAAAGTTATAGATTCTCTCGGAAGACCGCTTGATGGTACAAAAATATATACAAAAGAGAAAGTACCTATAGTAAGAGAAGCGCCTAATCCATTAGTTAGAAAAAGAATTACTACTCCCATTTCCGTTGGAGTTAGAGCAATAGATGGTTTTTTAACTTTAGGTTACGGTCAAAGAATTGGTATCTTTGCAGGTAGTGGTGTGGGAAAAAGCACGCTTCTTGGAATGATTGCAAGAAACACTTCTGCAGATATTAATGTTATTTCATTAATTGGTGAAAGAGGAAGAGAAGTTAGGGAATTTATTGAAAAAGATCTAAAAAAAGAAGGCTTAAAACGCTCAGTTGTTGTTGTATCCACCTCTGATCAACCCGCTCTTCTAAGAGTTAAAGCATTGCTTACGGCAACTTCTATAGCAGAATATTTTAGAGACAAAGGTTATAACGTCCTTTTAATGGTTGACTCACTTACAAGGTGGGCAATGGCACAAAGAGAAGTGGGGCTAGCAACTGGCGAACCTCCAACAACAAGGGGATATCCACCTAGTGTTTTTGCAGGATTACCAAAAATATTAGAAAGAGCTGGTAATTCTGATAAAGGAAGTATAACCGGTATATATACTGTTCTTGTTGAATCAGATGATTTTAACGAGCCTATATCAGATACTGTAAGGGGTATTGTTGATGGACATATAATATTATCCAGGAAACTTGCAGAATCTGCACATTATCCAGCAATTGATATTTTAATGAGTGTAAGCAGGCTAATGAATGATATTACTAGAAAAGAACATAAAATTGCCGCATTAAAAATTAAAGATCTTCTTGCCACATATTACGATGCAAAGGATTTAATAGATGTTGGAGCGTACAAAAAAGGTACGAATCCAAAAATTGATAAAGCAATAGAATTAATTGATGAAATAAACAAATTTTTAAGGCAATCCGTTGATGAAAAAATGAGCTTTGAAGATACTGTTGATTATTTAATTTCAATTGCAAATAAAATCTAAAACATACTAAGAAAGAGGGGGCTAAAGTGAAAAAGTTTTTTCTAATATTTTTAATACTTACATCAACAATTTTTGCAACAACATTTTCATTAAGGTATGAAAATATAATATATACATCAGATACAAATAAGTACTTTTCAAATGTATTTACTCCTGCTATTAAATATCAAAACGATAATTTTTCTTTTTTTGTAGAAATGACTTTTTCAAACGATGGAAAATCCCCACTTTTTTACGAAGAATTCTACGGTGATTATTACATAAAATTTAAAAATTCTGGAGTAAGTTTAAACCTTAATAACGTAAAAATCTCATTGGGAAATTTAGAGAACTATGATATTGTTGACTCGCCATATTCATTATTTATTTCGTCTCTTGGACATTCAAAGCCAACTATTTCTTTTAAGTTTGAAGATAATAATTTTAAGTATGAATCAAGATATATTTTAATTTCATATGATGATTTTGTGCCCCTAAATCTGTCAACAAAAAGTTCTATCGATAAAGGGTTAAACTTAAAATATTATGCTATAAAGTATGGAAATTTTACATTTGGATATGAAGAAGCTTCAGTATATGTAAACAGGTTATTCGATTTTGAATATTTTTCTAATCCTTTACCAAACTTTTTTGTACAATACTACCGTGAAAATGTTTTATACAATGGAATAAGAAGTTTTAATGACAATTCTTTAATGGGATTTTTTGCATCATATGAAGATTTTGAAAAATATTTATATGCACAAATACTCATAGATGATTTTAATGCAAATAGATTTTTTAACCCGGATAATCCGACGGTTGATAAGATTGCATGGTCTTTTGGCGGAACATACAATTTAAATAATTATTTAAAAGCTAAAATATTCAGTGCTGGTGCAACAAAGTATACATTTCAACCTTCAGCTGACTCAGGAAACCCTCTATATTATGGATATACTTACTTTATAGTTGAAAAAATAAAAGATTTTATAATAGACTATAAGGATAATTACATTGGATACAAATATGGCGAAAATAATCTTGCACTTTTAGTAGGTCTTGATTACTCAAAGGATTTTAATTTAACAGGAGATCTTGAATTTATTCTTTCTGGAACAAAATCGCCTATAAATCCCTGGACAGAAAAGAATGGTTCAACATATGAACGTGGATTTAATCTCTTAAATGAAGAAAAAATTGAAAAGACTTTTCTTATATCTTTAAACATCTCAAAAAAATTTGGTATAATGGAAATAGGCGGATTTATTAAACTGGGAGAAATATTCAATGTACTAAAATTAGTGGAAGAAGTAAATGATAATGTTAAAAAACCTTATTTTGCTCCTTCAGATGAAAATAAAACAATATTTGATCTTTCAATATTTATTAAAGTAAATTATAACCTATAATGAAAAGGGGGATCACATGAAAAAGTTAATATTAATTCTTTTTGTAATTACCTCCTGTATTTTATTTTCTGATACGGTTGTATTAAAAGACGGGAGCCAAATAAAAGGGGAAATACAAACAATAAATTCTGGTGTTTTAAGTATTAAATCTTTAGTTGGACAAATTGTTTCTTATACCGATATTGTTAAAGAAGTTTACTTTGACGAAAATGCTACACCAACTTCTGGAGTATGGATAGAACCTAATGAAGGTGAATGGATAAGAATTCCTGGAAAATTAACTAAATTTGATGGGAACTCTGGAACAGTTCTTTTACCAGATAGTGGAACTTTTGTATTTTCAAGTAGAGAAGCAATAAAATATGTTAATTTCATTGAAAGTTCTACAAAACTAGATCTTTTACAAAACACATCAGTCGTTCCTGGAAAAACCGACAAATTAAAAGTAACTTTAAAAAATGGTGATACTTTTTCAGCTGTCTTTTCATCCAGGCTTGGTGATATAATAACATTTATCGTAGAACGTGGAATTATATCAATTCCAACTAACCTAATTGAAAAAGTGATTTTCCCTGAAAACTCAAAATATAATTCTCTTTTTACACTTAAAGATGGTGCAAAAATATATGCAAAAATATTAAAATTTGAATCTAATAGCTTCTTAATTGAAACAGCAATAGGTGTTATATTTATTGATTTAAAAATGGTACATAATATAGAACTGCTTTTTTAACTGTAACAAAAATTTTATCAAAAATACTGATTGGTTGTTAAAAAAAGATAGTAAAATTTTTCACGAGGACCATATAAAAAGGAGGGAAAAGTATGAAAATAGCTATCAACGGTTTTGGAAGAATAGGAAGATTAGTCCTTAGGGAACTTATACGCCGCAATAGTGACATTGAAGTTGTTGCTATCAACGATTTAACCGATGCTGCTACATTAGCTCATCTTTTCAAATATGATTCAGTACACAAAGTACTACCTAATGAAGTTAAAGCTACAGAAAACTCTATTATAATCGATGGTAAGGAAATTAAAATCTTTGCAGAAAGAGATCCTGAAAACCTTCCATGGAAAGATTTAGGTGTAGATGTTGTCGTTGAATCTACAGGGGTATTCAGAAACAGAGAAGGGGCTGAAAAGCATTTAAAAGCAGGTGCAAAAAAAGTTGTAATTACCGCTCCTGCTAAAGGTGAAGATATTACAATAGTTATTGGTTGTAATGAAGAACAACTTTCTTCCGAACACAATATCATTTCTTGTGCATCTTGTACAACAAATTCAATCGCATCAATTGCAAAAGTAATCAATGATGAGTTTAAAATAGTAACTGGTCACCTTATTACTGTCCACTCTTACACCAATGACCAAAGAATTTTAGATTTACCACACAAGGATCTTAGAAGAGCTAGAGCAGCTGCTGTTAACATAATCCCTACAACAACTGGTGCCGCAAAAGCAGTTGCAGTGGTTGTTCCTGAATTAAAAGGAAAACTTGATGGAATGGCAATAAGAGTTCCAACTCCAGATGGATCACTTACAGGATTAAGTGTAGTAGTTGAAAAAGCTACTTCAACTGAAGAAGTAAATGAGGTAATCAAAAAAGCTACAGAAGGAAGATTAAAAGGAATTATTGGTTACAACACAGAACCAATTGTAAGCAGCGATATTGTTGGAACAAGATTTGCTGGAATCTTTGATGCGACATTAACTAAAGTTATGAACGGAACATTGGTAAACGTATTCTCATGGTATGACAACGAATATGGATACACAAACAGAGTTGTTGATACACTTGAATTAGTAGAAAAGAAATTATAAAAACTAATAAGCTTTTTCCGTAAATGGGGGCCGTGTTGCCCCCATTATTAAAATTAACAGGGAGGGATAAAATATGGAAAAATTAACAATAAGAGATATAGATCTAAAAGGAAAACGAGTTATAATGAGAGTTGATTTTAACGTTCCTATGAAAGATGGAGAAATCACCGACGATACAAGAATAGTTGAAGCACTTCCCACAATAAAATATGCTATTGAAAACGGTGCTATTGTGATTTTACTTTCACACCTTGGAAGGCCAAAAGGCGAAAGAAAGCCTGAGTTTTCTCTTGCACCTGTTGCCAAAAGGCTTAGTGAACTTCTTGGAAAAGAGGTCACATTTATTCCAGAACTCTATGGAGAAATTGTAAATGAAAAAGTTAAAAATGCAAAAGAAGGAGATATTATTTTACTTGAAAACACAAGATTTGACAAAGGTGAAACTAAAAATGATCCAGAACTTGCGAAAAAATGGGCTGAACTTGCCGATATACATGTAAATGATGCATTTGGAACAGCCCACAGAGCTCATGCAAGTAATGTTGGAATTGCACAGTATATACCAAGTATTGCTGGATTTTTAATGGAAAAAGAAATTAAATTCTTGTCTAAAGCTACAACTAATCCTGAAAAACCATATGTTGTTGTATTAGGTGGTGCAAAAGTTTCAGACAAAATTGGGGTTATAACAAACCTTCTTGATAAAGCAGATAAAATTTTAATTGGTGGCGCTATGATGTTTACTTTCTTAAAATCTCTTGGATACAATGTTGGTTCATCACTAGTTGAAGATGATAAGTTAGATCTTGCAAAAAGAATTTTAGAACAAGCAAAAGAAAAGGGGACCGAAATAGTTCTTCCAGTTGATGCTGTATGTGCTCAAAAAATTGAAGCAGGAGTTGAAACAAAAACAATTGATATTAAAGATGGTATTCCTGAAGGTTGGATGGGGCTTGATATTGGACCTAAAACTGTTGAACTCTTTAGAAATAGTATATCTGGTGCTAAAACAATAGTTTGGAATGGACCAATGGGAGTTTTTGAAATAGAAGATTTCTCAAACGGAACTAAAGAAGTTGCAATTGCTATTGCTGAAGAAACATCAAAAGGAGCTATTACAATCATTGGTGGTGGAGATAGTGCAGCAGCAATCTCAAAATTTGGACTTAAAGACAAAGTATCACACGTTTCAACAGGTGGTGGAGCATCTCTCGAATTCCTAGAAGGAAAAGAATTACCTGGTATAGCATCAATTGCAAATAAAAAAAAAATAGAAAACTAGTATTGGCTGGAAACTGGAAAATGCACAAAACCCCAACTGAATCTGCACATTTTGCATCAATATTACTAAATGCATTTCATGGTGAAAAAGAATTTGATATTATAATCGCTCCTACTTTCATATCAATACCAGCAGTATACGAAATTCTAAGAGATTCTAATATTAAGGTTGCAGCACAAAATATGTACTTTGAAGATGAAGGTGCATACACTGGAGAAATATCTTGGAAAATGTTAAAAGAATCTGGTGTTGAGTATGTAATACTAGGTCATAGTGAAAGACGAAACATCTTTGGAGAAACAGATGAAATGATTAATAAAAAGATAAAAAAAGCTATAGAAGTTGGTCTAACTCCTATTCTCTGTGTTGGAGAAAAACTTGAAGAAAGAGATGAAGGCCTTACATTTGCAGTAGTTGAAACTCAAATTAGAAAAGGATTAAAAAATATAGAGGACATTGAAAAAGTAATTATAGCTTACGAGCCAGTCTGGGCTATTGGAACAGGAAAAGTTGCAACTCCAGCTCAAGCACAGGAAGTTCATAGCTTTATAAGGTCACTTATTTCAAAAATGTACTCAAAAGAAAGAGCCGAAAAAGTTAGAATACTTTACGGTGGTAGCATTAAACCAAATAACTTCTTTAGTTTAATAGTACAACCAGACATAGATGGTGGACTAGTTGGAGGCGCAAGTCTTAAGGAAAGTTTCATAGAACTTGGAAAAATTTTAAAACAAGTGATATAATATAGAACTAGGGGGTGAGTCCCCCTAGTTTTTCTTTTACAGGAGGTAATTAAATGCCACACATTCTTATAATTGATGATGAAAGAAATGTAAGATTTTTAATTGAAAAATTTTTGGAAGAATTTTCTTATGATTCTCTATCTACAGTTGAAGAAGCTTTAAAAAACATATTTGAAAAAAATATAAACTATGATCTTATAATTTCTGATTTAAAATTACCTGGAAAGTCTGGTATAGAACTTGTCAAAGCATTAAGGGAAAAAGCAATTGATACACCTATTTTAATTGTGTCAGCATATACAAAACCAGAAATTTTATCTGAATTATTCAAATTCGAACGTGTTGATTTTCTTTCAAAACCTTTTACCAAAGAAGAATTACTTTCAAAGGTAAAAGAATTAATTGATGAACCTAAAGAATCTTTCGATAAAGCATTAAGAATGGCAAATGAATTTCTAAATTCTGGTGATCTAAATAAAGCTGAAAAACTTATTAAAAAAATGTTTAGTCTGTCACCTTCTTCACCAATACCACATTACCTTATGTATGAATTACTTAAAAAACGCGGAAATATGGAACTTGCGAATAAACACTTGAATGCTGCAAAGTCTCTTGATGAAAACATTGAGGTGAAAAAAGATGAAGAAAACAAATGAACTTTTTATTGTTATTATAGGCTGTGGTAAGGTAGGCGGAAACATTGCCAGCATGGCATCGTCCATCGGGCACAGTGTCGTTGTAATAGACAAAAATCAAGAGTCATTCGAGAATTTGTCACCTGAGTTTACTGGTTTTACAATTATTGGAGATGCTACTGAAAAAGATGTCCTTGAAAATGCCAAGGTTTCTAAAGCAGATTATGTATTTGTACTTACAGAAGATGATAATACAAACTTTTTAATCTCTCTACAATGTAAATATTATTTTGGAGCAAAAAATATAATTTCAAGAATTTATGATCCAGAAAATAGCGTTCTATTTTCAGAATACAACATTGATGTTGTATCACCTACTATGCTTCTAATTGGTGATTTAAAAAATATATTGGTTGGTGAAAGTTTATGAAAGTTGTCATAATCGGTGGTGAAAAAATTGCATATTTCCTTGCAAAATCGTTCTCAAGTAAAGGATATAAAACTTATTTAGTAAACAAAGATCAGAAATTATGTGAGGATTTTGCAAGAGATCTAAAAGCTGTAGTAATCCATGGTGATGCTTCAAAGAAAAAACTCCTAGAACAATTAGATATTGAAGAAGATGATATCATAGTTGTTCTTACAAATAAAGATAAAGAAAATCTTATTATCACACAATTTGCAAAAAAGATCTTTGGAGTAAAAAATATTGTGACACTGGTAAATAATCCAGACAATATAGAACTATTTGAAAAATTAGGAATTACAGCAGTTGTCAGTACTACCACAATGCTTCAAAAGGCTGTAGAAAATTTGTTATTTGGCGAAGAGCTTCAACAGTTCTTATCTGTTGAAGAAGGAAAACTAACGTTCTTAAAAATAGACATACCTGAAAACTCAAAAGCTGTTGGAAAATTATTAAAGGATTTAAGCTTGCCTCATGAATGTGTTGTTGGTGGTATACTAAGGAAGGGAAAAGTTATAATTCCACATGGTAATACTGAAATAAATGCTGGAGATAGATTATATATTGTAAGTTTACCAACTGCTCAAGAACAAATCCTAGATATATTAACGGGTGAATAAGTATGCCGAGAAAAAAAGAACAATACAAACTAATTATTCATAACATAGGATTAGTTTTAATGTATTACACAATTATTATACTTTTTCCATTAGTATTTAATATATTCTATCCAAATGAATTAAACAATTCCTATGCCTTTTTATTATCAGCCTTTTTGTCTTTTTTTATTGGGTACATTCTTTTTAAAGCTACAAAAGATGTTTCTTCAACAACCGTTACAGTTCGTGAAGGAGCTGTTATTGTATTTTTTACATGGTTACTTGTTGTTTTAATAGGTTCTATCCCTTTTATACTAGTTGAAAATTTGAGCTTTTCACAAGCAGTTTTTGAATCAACAAGTGGTTTTACTACGACTGGTTTAACAATGTTTACCGATGTTTCAAAAGTTTCAAAATTAATACTTGTTTGGAGAAGTCTAATGCAATTCATAGGTGGAGCTGGTTTTGCACTTATAATGATGGGATCTGTCATTGGCCCCAAAGGATTTGGTCTATATCACGCTGAAGGTAGGGTAGATAACATTGCTCCAAACATAAAGCGTTCAGCAAGGATTATTACCCTCATTTATATAACTTATGCATTTTTAGGAACAGTACTACTTGATATAGTTGGAATGCCTTTGTTTGATGCGTTCAACCATTCATTAACTGCTCTTGCAACAGGTGGTTTTTCCGTAAAGAATGCAAGTATCGGAGAATACAATAACTTAAGAGTTGAAATAGTTACAATCATTCTAATGTTTTTAGGTGGAACAGGTTTTGGAGTTCATTATACTCTTTGGAAAGGAAACTTTAAGGCCTTCTTTAAAAATGGTGAGCCTTGGTTAATGCTCATAACAATATTTACTTTTTCTTTAATAATGGCCTTTAACGGTATTGGAAAAGTATTTTCTACCTTTTCACAAGGCTTTAGAGAATCTTTATTTCAAACTACATCCGCACTAACTGGTACAGGTTTTTCAACAGTGGATTTAACAAATCCTTTATGGATCAATTTTGGCTTAGGAATGTTTATACTTACTTCATTGATGATGGCCGGTGGCGGTATGGATTCAACCGCTGGTGGATTAAAACAATATCGTATTTGGGTAACTATCAAGGTATTACTACATTCTGTAAAGGAATTTCTTCTGCCATCAAAAAGTGTTACCAAAATATCTGCATGGAAAGGGCAAAATAAAAATTTCATTACAAATGAAGATATTAAAGAAATTTTTCTAGTTTTTTCAATGTATTTTTTTACATTTTTCGTTGGAAGTTTAATATTAAGCTCTTATGGTTATAATCTAACTCAATCTATGTTTGAATTTGCTTCTGCAATGAATGGCGTAGGGCTATCTTCTGGAATTACTTCACCAAATATGCCCCTTGGAGCAATGTGGACCCTTACTATTGCAATGTTTACTGGAAGACTGGAATTTTTAGTTGTAATTTACGCTGTTGCAAAGCTAATTAATGATTTATCCGAAAGTATAAAAAAGTAGTTTACATCTTCTTTTTTAATGTTACGTAAGAGGTAGGCGTTTCATATACCTTTATTTCATATAGAAAATATCTTTCACTGTTTAATTCCGTCTCTAATTGTTTCCAAATCCACTCAGCAATATTTTCTGCACTTGGTTGTGGAACTATTTCGTTTATATATGAATGATCTAGTTTACTTAAAACTTTTTCTTTAACAATCCGCTTTAGTTCTAAAAAATCTATAACCATACCTTCCTCATCTTTTTCACCAGCAACGGTAACTACTAGTTTATATGTGTGCCCATGCAACTTTTCACACTTTCCATGATACTTTACAAGATTATGTGCTGCATCAAATGTAAACTCTTTTGAAACTAGTAACATCTAAAATAATCCCTCCCCAGTTAAATAATTTCTACTTTTTTTATCTTAGCTTTTTTATCTTTTAGTTTTGCTAAAAAAAGTTCTACATCTTTTTCTTTTGATAACTTCCAATTTCTCTCAATTAATATTTTATATGATAAGGTATCTATTTTTAAAATAATATCTCCTTTTCTTATATTATCCTCCAAAGGAAATTCTTTGTCAAAAATTATAACCATTCCTATATATGATGAAAATCTCATTAGCTTATTCTTCAACAATACATAGTCAAAAAAATCCTCATAGACTAAATCAAATTCATATCTTTTTTCTATTTCCTCAACTATCAATTTTACCACGTTATAATCTAACCCCAAATCTATCATCTTTTTTAAATACATCATTTCATTTGATACATTTGTTTCACTATAAACCAAGTATTTACCCACTTCAAAAAATGCTTGTCTATAATACATTCTTACTGATAAAGCCCAATTAGAGGAAACTGATGGTAAAAAATCTCCATTGTATATATCAAACGCTTTTTTTAAAGATTTTGTATCTTTTTTATCTAAAGAAACCAAAGATAATCTTTCAAAATTTTCAAAATCTGTTTCTATTTTATTAGACACAATAGAAACTATAGAATCTTTAGTATTTAATCTTGCAGTATTTTTTAACTTTTTATTTATTTTAGAAAAAAATACTGTTATATCATTGCGGCATGGCATCTGATCAATCTCCCACACATTTTCTAATATATTTTCAACACTTACATGTTTTTTGTAAATAACAAAAGCAAGAATTTCTGACTCTTTAGGAGAAAAATGTGTGTTTTTCAACTCTGAAATTAAAAAATCTCCAAATGTAATAACTTTTATGCTCTCACCTTCTTTCAAGCTAATTATATCACGTAAATTATATAATTAATTTTATATTGAGTGATAATTTGATTACATCTCAGGTTTTAATTTATATTAATGTAGTATTATCAATTTACAGAAGAAAAATAAAGACAAAAAAAGTGTTGTTGTTATGTAAATAATTTTTTAAGAAAGGAGGAAAGGTAAGATAATTCTATAAGAACCACAAAAACTAAGGAGGGGAAACTATGAGAAAGATGTTAATTACTTTATTAAGTTTATTTGCTTTATTTATTTTTGCCGACGCAACTTCTGTACATGTACCTGGCTGTGATTGGGAAGAATATACTATTGATTCTTCTATCACAATCTATGTCCATCAATGGATGGATCTTGATTATGAATGGTTAATCGCTGATTTTGATATTTGTGACTATACTCAAACAGGTGATGTTGATGTATTAACTTTCACTCTTGACTCAAATGCTCCTGTTAACGTAATTCCATATGCAGATTACAATGGGCTTGATGCTTACATCGACGCAGATGTTTATGTTACAAAAGATGGTAATCCATTTGTTCCTACAAATCCTATCGATGATGGACTTTATGTCATAGGCTTTACCATTAATAGTATTGATCCTAATTTACCTGCTGGCGATTACCCTGTAGTTCTTAGCCTTACTTTTGTTCCTACCGTTTCTTTCTAAAGATAACTAAAACATATCCAAGTAGTTTAAACTTTGACTACTTGGGTTCTTAAAATGATACTTTCTCCTTAAAAGAAAGGAGTTATCATGAAAATACAAATTCTACTACTTATTTTTGTTTCATTACTTTCATTTTCAAATAACCATATTATCGGGAAAGTCAACATAAAAGTTCCTCCAGAAATAAATACCGAGATCAAAACTTTTGAATATAATCTATGTAATACATATGAAGAAAGCAACTGCCAAAATAATCTACTTCTAAAAATGACCTATTCATCAAACTACTTAGTATTTTTAGTAATTTCTTATCCAAAAACAATAATAGATAATTTTATATTTGTATCAGTTAAATCCTACATCAACAATTTTCAAACAGCAAATTTTTGGTACACAGGTAGCAAATGTTATAGTTCAGACAATTACGTTCTTACACCACTTTCAAACAATGGAATAGTCAAATTTTTCTTTAAAAATAGCAAAAAATCCAAAACTATACCCGCTGGAAAGTATACTATACCAATTGAGTTTAAATTCTATCCAATTGTAAAGTGGTGAAATATCAGTGAAAGGAGGAGAATATTTTGAAAAAGATCATAATATTTATGTTAAGTTTGTTAGCAATAAGTTTACTTGCAACTACTCAAGGTAATTTTATTCATGTCTCTGGATGCACTTCTACCAGTACTGAGCTAAGTAATACCATAGACGTTAGAGTTCATCAATGGATAGATTTAACGTGGGATGCAACTCCTTATCACATCTGTGATAAAGAAACAAATGACCAATATTTTGATGATGGTTTTGTACTTTTGTCAGTTGAATACTTTTCAAATGCAGATGTTCAAGTTTCAGTAGATTTTCCTGATCCACACTTTAGAAATGAATTTTTAGAAATATTAGAAAACATATCAATCTATTTCTTTGTAAAATCGATTGATGCAGTATCTAATCAAGATAGTTATTTTCAATTTAATTATAACATGGGAGATTTAACAAGAATGGGTACAGACACTACAATACCTGTAAATCTACCACTTGTCAGCCAAGGCTCAATTTTATTCACAGTAAACACTGTAACTTCTGATCCTGGACCGTATGAAACACCTGCTGGTGTTTATCATTTACCAGTAAGGTTCACATTTAATCCTACAGTAAGTTGGTAACAAAAACTAAGGAGGGGAAACTATGAGAAAGATGTTAATTACTTTATTAAGTTTATTTGCTTTATTTATTTTTGCCGACGCAACTTCTGTACATGTACCTGGCTGTGATTGGGAAGAATATACTATTGATTCTTCTATCACAATCTATGTCCATCAATGGATGGATCTTGATTATGAATGGTTAATCGCTGATTTTGATATTTGTGACTATACTCAAACAGGTGATGTTGATGTATTAACTTTCACTCTTGACTCAAATGCTCCCGTTAACGTAATTCCATATGCAGATTACAATGGACTTGATGCTTACATCGACGCAGATGTTTATGTTACAAAAGATGGTAATCCATTTGTTCCTACAAATCCTATCGATGATGGACTTTATGTCATAGGCTTTACCATTAATAGTATTGATCCTGATTTACCTGCTGGCGATTACCCTGTAGTTCTTAGCCTTACTTTCGTTCCTACCGTTTCTTTCTAGAGGTAAATATCATCTAAATGGAAAATCCCATATACCTTGAGTATATGGGATTTTTTGAACTTAATTTTGATTTAGAATTAACTGTGAAATTGATATAATTAATATATGATATATTCAAATAAAAACATAGGGGGCATTCAAATGAAAAAAATACTTTTTACCATTTTAATCCTATTTACTTTATTTTCTTCAATTGGCTTTGCTGTAACTATTTATCCCTTAGTAAACAGGTTAAATGTTGAAGCAAATCAAAGAACCATAGAGCTCACAATTAATGTTGCAAACAATAGTCCTAGTATAGCAGACGTTGACGTCGAAATATCAGATTTTGTAATAGAAGGCTCTAAATATCTTTATGACATCCCAAATTATGCATTTAGTATTAAAGATTGGATTACAGTTGAAAGCACACATTTAATTTTACAACCCGGTCAATCAATTGATTATCCAATAAAGATAAATATTCCTTCAGGTTTTAAAGGGGCACAAGCATTTGGTGCAATACATTTTAAACAAAAAGGAAAGCAATCAGAAGTTTTTGAGACAATTTTTGACTATATTTCACTTATAATATTAGATTTTCCAACTGTTAAAAATATCAAAGCACAAATTCAAGATGTGTCAATATACGATCTAACTACAACTGCTTCAAAAACTCTTATTGACAAGTATGGCAACTTTGGAACAGTTATTGACATAAATGTAAAAAACAACGGTAATGCAGTTTTAGCACTTAATGGGGAAATGAGGCTTATCTCCAGAGAGATTAACAGAATTATCACTTCCATACCATTAAATAGTAATAATTTTGTTGTCTTTCCAGATAGGGCTAATAACTTTGAATTTTTTATTCCATATGTATTGCCGAAAGGAGATTTTGAAATACAAATGGATGGTATATCTCAAAATGTACGTGTTACAGCTTTTAAAAAGCTAAAAATCGAAGGAAAATCTTCTGATAGAGTTGCAGTAATGATTGATCCTGAAATAATTTTAATAAATGTAAAAAGAACAATTGAAAATTCAAAAATAACAATTCAAAATCTTTCGCCTTTATCAACCGAATTTGGTCTTTCTACAATTTCGAAAGCTATAAATATATTACCAGGCAAAATCAGATTATCTCCTTATTCAAAAATAAACGGTTTTGTAAAATTTGATAGTAGACTTGAAAAACTTAAAGATGGTGATAATGTTTTTAAAATTAATATTGATAGTAAAAATGAAATTAGCTTTTTTAAAAATCCAAAAATAGTCTTAAGATATGGTAACTTAGAACCAAATATAGGCTCATTCATTACAGATGTTGCAACAAATACGTTTGCTTTAAATGTAGAAAATACAGGAAATACAATAGTAACTTTTAAGGTCATAAGAACTGAAAAACTTCAATCAAATGATTTAACCAATGAAATAATACTATTTCCAGGTGAGATAAAAAAAGTTTTTCTTGAAATACCTTACAATGAAATTATCAAGAACAGTACTTTCATAATGTACAAAATTTATGGAGAAACTGATTATAAATATAAAAAAAATATAGGAGATGTTAGAAAATGAAAAAATATTTAGCAATCTTAATAATATCGTTAATTACTTTAGCTTTTTCTGTTGATATCTATTTTTATCAAACAGATATAAGAGATGCTTTAAATCAACTGGGAATGCAAGAAGGTGTTTCCATAATATATGATCCTTTAATATCTGGTTTCATAAGTGTTGAAGCTTACAACATAACTTTAGAAAAAGCTCTTGATTTAATGTTATTACCTCTTGGATATTACTGGACCAAAATAGACAATGTATATTTTGTTGGTACTGCAAATCCTGATAGTCCTAATTTTGCACTAATTTCAAAAAAATATCTTTTAAATCTAAGATTTATAACCTTTGATGACCTCTACAATGCTTTACCAAAGGTAATGACAAATTATATATACAAAACACCTAATAAAAATCAAGTTCTCATATATGCACCTGCAAAAATAGCATCCCAAATTGCTGAAACAATAACTCTAATAGACAAACAAATACCTGTTGCAGAAATCCAAGTTAAAATTGTAGAAATTGATGAATCCGATTTTAAAAAATTTGGTATATCTTGGAATAACGAAGAAAACAATATCACATCTTACAATAATGGCAATTTACAATTATCTTTAAATCCTTTAAATGTAAACTTTAATATTATTATGGAAACTTTGATAAGTTCTGGTAATGCAAAGGTTCTAGCAGAAGGAACACTAAAATTAAAATCAAATTCTACGGCACAAATTACAGGATATACAACTGTTGGTTTTACTCTTGGCAAAGATAACACTTATGTTGAAAAAAAGATCAACACTCAAATCATTATTTCTGGATATGTTTTTGCAGATCATGTAAATCTCACACTTAAATCCATTGTGGAATCATTTATACAAAATTCTTCAACATTTACACCAGTTGGTGCCTCAGTTGAAACAAATTTAGATATAAAATACGAACAACCTTATTATATAGCTGGTCTATCTTTTGACTCAGTTACAAAACAAGATGGCGGAATCCCAGGTTTAAAAGACATTCCAATAATTGGTAATCTTTTTAAAAATAGTACATATACATCAAGAAAGAAAAATATAGTAATATTCATAAAAGCAAGATTGGCAGGTGAAGATCTATGAAAAAAATAATAATTGTTATATTAGCATTGTTCTTTACAATTTATGCTTTTTCAATAACTAAGGATGTTTATTTTGAAAATATGGATATAAAAGATGCACTCATGCAATTAGGAACCCTATATAATACATCAATAATTTTTCCTGAAAACTTGAATGGAAAAGTTACGGTAGAACTCTACAATGTTTCAATTGAAACAGCATTAAATGTTATACTCTCAAATTTTAATTATACATTTGAAAAAATTAACGATGTCTATTTTATAATAACTGATCAATCGATACTATATTATAAATCACATACATATACTCCAAAATTTAGATCTCCAGAAGAATTATCAAAACTAATTCCATTTAAAAACTATATTGTCGGAAACAACATCATTGTTTATTGCCCTGATGATTTGTGGAATAATTACAAAAACTTTTTAGAAAATATTGATAAAGACGTAAAGAATAATACTATTATTTCTTATGCTATTTACTATATTAAAAACTCAGAATTAAAAAATTACAATATAGATACTAAAAAACTATTAGAAGCTCTTCCATATACAAGTAAATTTAATTACATATTAAATACATTTGGATTTTTCACAGGAAATGATCCAAAAGTATCCATTAATGGTTCAATAAAATTAAATGCAAGTGTTAATAATTCAGAAGTAATTTTTGAAATTTCAACCGAAAATGATTCAGCAAGCACAAAATTTTCTGCTAAAGAGGGAGAAATAAGAAAAATTTTAGAGGGAAAATTTGGAAAATTTATTGTTATAACAAATATCAAAAAGATAAATTATGAATCTAGTAGTTATAAAATAGAAAAATTAAAACTCTCCCTTAAAAATTCTTTTAATTTAACATATTTTTCTAACCAAAATCTTTTAATGTCTATTTCAACTGAAAATTTATCAATTTTTTTTGATAAAAACGCTTCTTCTTACTTAGGTGCAAAATTTAATCCTATTAACGATTTTTGGATAGGAGGAAAAATAAATATTCAAAAAGCAACTGAAACAAATATTATTTTTGAAGACAAATTTTCAATAAATCCACTTTATGTAGAATTTAATATCAACAAAGCTTTGAATCTAGAAAAAATGGAAATAGGTAATATTCTTTCAAATTTATATATGAAAATGGGAATTGGATTAAAGTATTACATTGATGAAAATGTATTCATAGATATTTCAGCATTTTATGACTCACTAGAAATTATTTCTGGAAGATTAAAACTTTTCCACAATAATTTTGGAGCAGTACTTTATATTGATCAAAATCTAAATTATGGTGGAGGTATATATATTAATTGGTAAAACAAATCCCCCAGCTAATTAACTGGGGGATATTTGCAATTTTTAAAAACTATTTTTTCCAAAGACCGTGAACATTACAATATTCTCTTGCATGTACTTCTTTTCCCTTTTCCACTTTAAATTCAGCCTCAGGTTTGTCACCTGGGTTTAAGAACTTTCTATAAACTACTCCATCCACAATTAATTCAATCCATTCTATATAGTGTTTTTCTTCCATAGGATGAAGTGCATTTTCACCTACTCTTACTCTATATCCATCTTCTAATTCCTCAATAAATGGTACATGTTTTTCTGTTGATGTATCAGCTGTCTTTTCTTCAAGCAATTTCATGGGCTCTCCACAGCAAACCAAGGTTCCTGCACCCTCGTGAAGAACTTCTACTATATTACCACATTTTTCACATTTATATACTTGAATTCTTTCAGTCATACTTATCCCTCCTTTGGTGCATAATAACACCTTTTTGGACTCTCAATTTTTCCTTCTTTTTTAAGCTCACTAATGAGCTTACTAACTACTTTTGAATCGACTCCCAATTTTTGTGCAATTTCACCCGTTTTCATTGGTTTACCTTCCTTTTTTAAGACCTCTAATACTTTTTCTTTTTCCATACTATCCCTCCTTGTTCGTGTTAAGAGGGACATATTGTCTTTGTGCTAATTCTCTATCAAGCATGAATAAAGCATTTTTATTATCTCCGACAAATTCCAATCTGGTTAATATATCCCTTGCATTTTCCTCTTCCTCAACTTGTTCATCAATATACCATTGTAAGAAATTAAATGTTGGTCTATCTTTTAATTCTTCGGCTATATCAACTAACTCGTTAATTTTACTTGTAATATGTTGCTCGTGTTTGAGTACCTCTTCAAATGTATTTTTTATACTTCCAAATTCAAATGGTGGCTCTTTTATTTCGTACAATTTAATTCTTGCACCTTGATTTATTAAATAATTATATATCTTCATTGCATGATCTCTTTCTTCCATCGCTTGGACCATCATCCAATTTGCAAAACCTTTTAATCCCATATCTTCAAAATATGCAGACATTGATAAATACAAATATGACGAATACAATTCTTCGTTAATTTGTTTATTTAATGCATCAATCATTTTATCTTTTAACATACCTATCTCCCCTTTTAGTTTAAGTTTCTTTCTGCAATTTCTTTTGCCAAGTGTTCTAATTTTTCATATCCTTCACTATCAACCAAACCCTTAACCGTTACCGGTTCTAATAGTTCAGCCTTTAGATTTGATAACATTGACTTTATTTCATCGATAAACTTTCCACCCCAACCATATGAACCTACTATTGCAAGATATTTTGTTTTTGGTCTTAAAGCATTTACCAAATAAATCGCGCCTGCAGCAATTGGATGAACCCCCGTTAAAACCATTGGAGTTCCAATAACAACTGTCGATGCTTCTACTAAATCAATTGCTATTTCTCCTATATCTGCATTTACAATGTTGTGCAATTTTACTTTTACACCTTTGTCCATCAAACTTTCAGATAAATATTCCACCATCTTTTTTGTGCTCTCATGCATTGAAATATACAATATAACTACCTCATTTTCAACTTCATCACTTATCCACTTTTTATATGCCTCAATTATCAACTTAGGATTTTTATAGACAGGACCATGACTTGGTGCAATCTTTTCAATATCCAGCATTTCAACCTTTTCAATGTTTTTTTTCATTGGAACTCTAAATGGCATCATAATTTCTGCATAATACCTCTTGGCCATCTCAAGTAATTTCTCATCACCCACTTGCTCAATTTCACTTGTTGCAAGGTGTGATCCAAATAAATCACAACTAAAAAGTATTTTATCCTCTTTTAAATAAGTAACCATAGTTTCAGGCCAATGAGTCCATGGTGTAAATATAAACTTTAAAGTTTTATTCCCCAATGATAACTCCTGACCATCTTCAATAGTTATCACATCTTCATCTTTAATATGAATGTGAGTTTTTAAAAAATCTGCACATTTTTTATTTGTAACAACCTTTGCTCCAAATTTTTCTACAACTTTTCCAATTAATCCAGAATGATCTTGTTCTGCATGATTCGAAATTACATAGTCTATCTTTTGAATATTCAATTTTTTTAGATTATTCATAAATTCTTCTTCTTTTCTTGGCTCAACTGTATCAATTAGTGCTATTTTTTCAGTCCCTTTTATTATGTAAGAATTATAAGTTGTTCCATTAGGAAGTGGAACCAACTCATCAAAAAGTTCCCTGTCCCAATCAATTGCTCCAACAAAGTATACATTTTCTGCTATTTTTCTAACCATAACTTATTCCTCCTCAAATTGATCCTTTGGCACCCCACAAACTGGACATACCCAATCTTCTGGTAATTCTTCAAATGGTGTTCCTGGTTCTATTCCATTATCAGGATCTCCAACCTCTGGATCATAAACATAACCACAAACTGTACAAACATATCTTTTCATAAATTCCACCTCCAAAAATCTTTTCAATTACATGGAGCGGGAGTACCCGCTCCTACAAGTCTTATGTATATATTATACTACATTTTTACTTATTATTTAATTTTTTATGACAGAACCACCAATCAAAACATTCATATTCTTTTGTTCTTTGTTCTGCATCTTTAACTGTTGATGCTGGTGGAACAATAGCTTCATCATTAACTAATTCATTATTTGGCCAATTTGCTGGTAAAGCTACTCCATTTTCGTCAATTACTTGGAACCCTTTCACCATTCTTAATATTTCATCCATATTTCTACCAAGTTCTTGAGGATAATATAAAACAGCTCTTAAAATACCCTTTGGATCAATTATGAAGACTGCTCTAACTGTATTAGTACCTTTTGCAGGATGAATCATACCAAGCATTTCAGCAATCTTTCCTCTATCATCAGCAATAACAGGGAACTTAATTTCAACACCTAGTTTATCTTTTATCCATTCAACCCATTTGATATGAGAAAACACCTGATCAATACTTAAACCAACCAATTCAGTATTCAATTTTTGAAATTCGTCAAATCTTTTTTGAAATGCTACAAATTCAGTTGTACAAACGGGCGTAAAATCCGCAGGATGGCTAAATAAAACAACCCATTTCCCCTTAAAATCATCTGGAAATTTAATAACTCCTTTCGTAGTAACTGCCTCAAATTCTGGAATTCTCTCACCAATCAATGGTATACCCATGCCTACTCACCTCCATTTAAACAATTTTTACATATTCCAACTAAACAATACTGAATATTCATTACTTTATGACCCTCTACTGAGTCAATTTTTGGAACTTCTGGAAGATTTTCAAAAATATCGTAAACCTTCTTACATTTTGTGCAATAAAAATGATGATGTTCTACAAATTCAAAATCATATCTTATAGATGAAGGAGTAATTATCTCTTTAATAACTTTTTTCTCGCTCAACAGAGAAACAGTATTATAAACCGTAGCTCTTGAAATTGCATGAATTTTTCCTTTCAAATGTTCATATATTTCATCTGCCGACGGATGTTTTTTGCTTTCAATAATAAATTTTAAAATTTCTATTCTTTGAACTGTTGGGCGAATATTCCTTTCCTTAAGCATTTCAGCATATCTTTTCAATGAACTCACTCCTATCTATACTAAGTACATTTTTATTATAAATCTAATTTTAGACATTGTCAAGTTTTTAACTATTTTTTATTAATATTTTGATTAAAATCCAAAAAATCCAATTAAAATAATTTTCTTTGAAACTAGAAAAAAATTTGTTAAAATTCATGTAATAAAACTTTGAAAAAAACGTTCCACAACTTTTAGTCAATTTATCTTTTGTAATCTTAACTTTAGTGTAAAATATTTATCGAAAGGGGGAAAAACGTGGCAATTATTTTAACCATTGTCTCAGTCTACGCTATAGTAATAACTACACTTTTTCTAAAAAAGTCTTTAGCTTCTAGTCGCTACAATATCAAAAGCCTAATCTATGATTTTAACGATTCATTGTCTGATAGTAGTAATGATTTTTCAAGCAAAGTTTTATCCTATATTTCCAAGAATTTTTCTAAAATTGATTCTGGAGCAATTTTTCTTAAAAACGGCAATTCATTTATTGAACTTAACTCATTTGGTAATAAAATAGAAAATAATGACAAGATTTTCTTTTTTAAAGACTATTATGTTAAAGAATTTTTTATAGACGAATCATATGCACTTAGAACTGTATTCCACACAATCAAGAATCTTTCAAAAGAAGAAAAAGAAAAGATTGAAATTTTAACAGGTTTAATCTCTTCTTCTGAAATTATCAAAAACTTAATCAAAAAGAATGGAAAGTTCCAAATTGACCTTATGCTTTCAATGATAAAAATATTAGAATATTATGACAGATACACTCAAGGTCATTCTCTTAGAGTTGCAGAGATCTCGAAGAAAATCGCAGAAAAAATGAAACTTTCTCAAAAAGAAATTTCCGACGCTTATTGGACAGGACTTGTTCATGATATTGGAAAAATCGCCATACCAACAGGTATTTTAAACAAAGAAGGAAAATTAACTAACGAAGAATTTTCAATAATAAAAAAACATCCAATATATGGTTATGAATTTCTATCAACATCTGAAACCCTTAAGGATATAGCAACTTATGTTTTTCATCATCATGAGAAATGGGATGGAACTGGTTATCCTACAGGTCTGAGAGGAGAGATGATTCCTATTATTTCAAGAATAATTGCGGTTGCTGATAGTTGGGATGCAATGATAAGTAAAAGGGCGTATAGAAATGCTTTACCTAAAGATTATGCATTACAAGAGATCATCAACAACTCTGGGAAACAATTTGATCCTAGAGTGGTTAAGGCTTTTCTGGAAGTTATTGAGGAAGAAGAAGATAATATTTCCATTGCATAAAGAGCCAACTTTAAAAAGTTGGCTCTTTTTTTATATCATTATACATCAGGAGGTGTGGGGGGAAGATGAAAAACAACTTTCTTGGAAGAAGCCTTACAGTGATTGAAGATTTTTCTGTTGATGAGCAAATGTTTTTGTATACCAAAACAAGAAAACTTAAAAAACTTTGGAAAGAAAAAAGTGACATTTCCGAATTTCAACTCAAAAAGAACGTAGGAATTTACATTGTATTTGTAGAACCTAGTACAAGGACCAAAGAATCTTTCATCAACGCAGCAAGATTCCACAAAAATGCAAAAGTAAATATTTTTGATTCAGAACATTCATCATTTAACAAAAAAGAAAGCTACTTAGACACCTTTAACATGCTAACAGGCTATAGTGACTACTCAATTTTTGTTCTAAGAACAAGACTTGAGGGGACATGTAAGTATTTAGATGAAAAAGTATCAGAATTTGCTGAAAGGCACGGTATAGAAAAGCCTGCATTTATTAACGCCGGTGATGGCAAGCACGAACATCCAACTCAAGAATTACTAGACGAATACACTTTCCTTGAACAAATGGATTTTGACAATTCTTTTATTCACATCGCTCTAGTTGGAGATTTACTTCACGGAAGAACTGTCCACTCAAAAGTTAACGGTCTGAAAATTTTTAAAAATGTTTTAGTTGACTTGATTGCACCTGAAGAAATATCAATGCCATCTCATTATATCAAAAAAATGAAAGAAAATGGTTTTGAAGTTAGAATTTTTGATTCCATTGAATCATATCTTAAATCTACTGATAAAGTAGCAAAAATATGGTACTTTACACGGCTCCAGCTTGAAAGAATGGGAGAAGATATTTTAGAAAAAGAACATGTGCTAAGAAAAAGTGTCACCTTTAGAAAAGAATTTCTAGAAAATATACCACAAGATGTTAAATTTTATCATCCTCTTCCAAGGCATAAAATATACCCAACTATACCCACTTTTCTAGACAACTTACCTCTCAATGGTTGGGAACAACAAGCAATAAATGGATATTGGACTAGAACAGTTCTACTATCAATGCTTGGTGGAGCATTAAAAACAAATTTTGATACATCTTTTAAACCCCAAGAAAATGATGATGATTTTATAATTCCTGCACCAATTGTAAATGGTACCAAAGGAGTTTTAAAAGAAGGAAAAAGAGGAATAAAACCAATTGAAAACGGAACAGTAATTGACCATATTGCAAAAGGAAAAGATAAAAATAAGATTTTTGAAACTATAGTAAAAATAAGAAAAATATTAAAATTGTTTGATCTTGATAGCGCAGATGGAATATTCAAATCGGAAAATGGTGAATTTAAAGGTTACATAAGTCTTCCAAATAGATACCTTTCAAAAAAAGAAATAAAAATGTTGTCTGCAATCTCTCCAAATACTACTGTAAATATAATTAAAAACTCTAGAGTGGTTGAAAAATACAGAATATTCTTACCACCTTTCATCTACGGATTTTCGGAATTAAGATGTAAAAATGAAAATTGTATTACAAATCCTGTAAATGGAGAAAATGCTGAAGCATTTTTTATAAGAAATAACGAGGGAGAGCTTGTATGTAAGTACTGTGAAACGCCTCATTCGTTCGAAGAAATTTGGAATATTTAATTAATAAAGTGCCTGGATATCCAGGCACTTTATCTAATCTCTGTAACACCATCTGATGAATTTAATTTATAAAAGGTAGGTCTTATACTAAATCTTGAATAATATTCATTTTCTAATAACTTTTCAATACTTTCAAATGTCCCTTCTTTCGAGATAACAATAACTCCTCCGCCAAAACCTCCTCCAACCATTCTTGCGCCAACTATTCCTTCTTTTTCCTTTAAAAAATCTACTATAAAATCTGTCTCTTCACAAGAAACTTCATACAAATATCTCAAACTTTCATGAGATTGATATAGATATTCCCCTATCTTTTCAATTTCATTTTCTTTTAAAGCTTTTACTGTTTTTAAAACCCTTTCATTTTCCTCCAATATATGTTGGGCTCTTTTCAAAAGTGAACCATTTAATAATTTAAGATCTTCTTTTGTCACCTTTCGAAAACTATCTTTGCCAATTATCTTAAGAGCATTTTCACATTCTTTCCTTCTAAGGTTATATTCAGAGCTTGAAAGTTCATGTTTTACATTAGAATCAATCACAAAAATCTCATACCCTTTTAGATTAAGTGGAACAAATTGAAAATCTAAAGTCATTGTATCAAGAAATATTGCGTGATCTTTTTTTGAAAATGCTGAAGCAAATTGGTCCATTATTCCACAATTTACCCCAACAAAATTTGCTTCTGCCTCTCTTGAAATTTTAACAATATCTATTTTAGATAAATTCAAGCCAAAATACTCAGATATAGCATAGGAAGATGCTACTTCAAGAGCAGCTGAACTTGAAAGGCCAGCACCAATAGGTATATTAGAATCCACCTTTATTTTAACGGGTTGAATCTTATAACCTCTTTTCTCAATTTCTTTAATAACACCTATAATATAATCTGCCCAAGTATTTGTTTCTTGCACAGATGAAAGTTTAACTTCTTCATTCAAATTATTTGAGTAAAAACAAAACTTATCTGATTCTTCAATCTCGAGTTCTACATACCTATCAATAGCAAAAGGCAGTACAAACCCATCATTGTAATCTGTGTGTTCGCCTATAAGGTTAACTCTGCCGGGTGCTTTTACTTTCAAAACTCCACCTCCACCTCTCTCAACATTTTTGCAGCTTGTTCTGGCACTATCGGATTTATAAAATTCCATGTTCCTGTTTCCACACTTGCCATCCACTTTAATTTATCCTTATCTCTCTTTGGCGGGTTAAATTCAACGTGAAAATGAAAAATATCAGAATAATCTTTTGTATTAAATGGAGCTTGGAAAAACATCATCATATAAGGAAATTCTTGATCAAATAATTTGTCATATTTTTTTGTAACAACTTTCAATATTCTTGCAAAATCTTTTTTCTCATTCTCAGTAATTTGCAGTAAATTTGAAATATGTCTTTTTGGATATATATGAACTTCGAATGGAAACCTTGCATAAAATGGAACTAATGCAACAAAAGTTTCGTTTTCATATACTAATCTTTCATTTGTTTCATTTTCTAAAATCTCACAAATTACACATTTTCCATTTTCATCAAACCATTTTTCCATTGCATTTAATTTAGCTTCTATTCTTTTCGGTATAAATGGAAAAGCATATATCTGCCCATGAGGATGCGGAAGTGATGCTCCAACTTCTTTACCTCGATTCTCAAATATGAAAATATTTTTAACAAAATCATTTTTTGACAGTTCATATGTTCTATCAACCCACATATCAACCAATTTTTCTATCTGGAATATAGGCATCTGCGGAAAAGACGAATCATGCTTAGAAGTATACACTACAACTTCACACACACCATATGATTTCATTCGCTTAAAAAGCTTATTACTTTCTTTTACTTCTGGTGGATTCTTTCTTAACGAAGGATATCTATTTTCAAAAGCTACAAGATCATATGTTTCCTCTCTAAATTCAACTCCTCCAGGACAAATAGGACAATTATTTTTTGCAGGTTGAACCGGTCTTTTTTGTGTCTCAGCAGATATAATTACCCATTCATCGGTAAGAGGATTATATCTAATTTCCATCATTATAAATCGCCTCCATAAAAATTAAATATTCTTCCATCTTCTCTTATTAATTTTCTAGATTTTAAATTAATAAAATCTTCTTCTACAAATTTAGATACCTTTCTTTCAAAATTCAAATAAATTTTTACTTTTCTTTTTTCCTCATTAATAGCTTCAAGAACATATATACTGTCATCACAAGTAAAACTAACTATCTTTTTATTATTTTTAACATTATCAAACAAAACTTTCCATTCTTCTTCAAATTCTTCCTTTGCATCAAGAACAATAAAATTTCCAATATTACTGAAAAGATAGTTTTCTTCGAATGGACCTGATACAACAAAACCATCCAAATACTCAAAATCTTGAAGGTAATTTTTTGATCTTGCAAATATTTTGCAATTTAAATCTTTTAAATTCTCAATCAAGTTTTTATCTATATCTTCAATATTTCTATTGAATACAACCACTTTTCCATTTAAATTTTCAAAATTTAGGTCTTCGTTAAAAATTACAACATCTTTCATATTAAACTGACTTTTTTTACTTTTCAGTTGACTTTCAATTAAATATTTATATGTTTTAAGCAAATAACCTCTATTAGTATGTTTTAAAATCACAAAAGAATTTTCACAAGAAAAATCTTTAAATAATTTATGTTCATAATTAATAACAAAAGAAATATTTTCGTCGTCTTCTATAATTTCAATGTTTCCTTCTTTAGCATCTAAAAATCCAAACAGACCTTCGCTATTAATAGCAAAAAATGAAAAAAGCTTTAAATCCTGTGTTTTTTTTATTTTAAAAACTTCAAAAAGGTCTGTTTTTCCCTTAATACTCCAAGAAAATTTCCATCCAATACTAAAATTTTCTACTTTCCATTTTATTTCATAGCCCTCTTTTTTCTCATAAAAATAACCATTTGAAAAGTTTGAAAACATTTAGAATCACTCCCTGAATATGATTAAATAAAACCTTAAAAATTTTTATTGCTTTTATCACTTTATTTCCCAAAATAAAATCTGAAAATACGATGAACTTACATCAAAAAGCAAACCACATGTGTGAAAATTTTTAGTCTTCTAACAATTCTTAATTTGATAAATCTCCTATTTTCCTCTTAACAATCAAATTTTCCAATCATTAAACGACAAAATAAACAATACCTTTTTATACATACTCTCCATCAGCTTAAAATAACTTCACCATTATCTATCAATGCTTTCGGTAGTTTTATTATAACAATTTTATATTCCAAAAAAGGAGCCACTTATAAAAATTTACAGCTAAATATTAACAATGAGAAATAATTCTCGTTATCTCACACTTTAAATCTCAAAATATTATAAACATGCCAAAAAATTACTATACAAATGTTACAGAACAATTAAGATAAACCTTTGTATGGTATAATATTTAAGAATGAAAGAGAACTTTTTTGGAGGTGAAGATGTGAAAAAATTCTACATTACAACGCCTATATACTATGTAAATTCCGAACCACATATTGGAAGTGCATATACTACAATTATTGGAGACATTATAGCAAGATATAAAAGATTAATGGGACATGAAGTATTCTATTTAACTGGTACTGATGAGCATGGTCAAAAAATAATGCAAGCTGCTAAAAAACAAGGGAAAAACCCTCAGCAACTTTGTGATGAACTTTCTGGAAAATTTGAGCAACTTTGGAAAGATTTAAAAATTACAAATGATTATTTTATAAGAACTACAGATGAAGATCATATAAAAACCGTACAATTTTTCGTTTCAAAAATGCTCGAAAATGGTGATATTTACAAAGGAAAATATAAAGGATGGTACTGCGTACCTTGTGAAACATATTGGAGTGAAGATGAGATAGAAAAAGATGAAAATAATAATCCAGTTTGTCCATCTTGTCATAGACCCTTAAATTTTGTAGAAGAAGAAAACTATTTCTTCAGACTTTCAAAATACACCGAACCTCTTTTAAAACACTTTAAAGAAAATCCAGATTTTGTTGAACCAGAATTTAGAAAAAATGAAATGTTAAAAATTCTAGAAGAAGGATTAAAAGACCTGTCTATAACAAGAACAACATTCGACTGGGGTATCCCAATGCCAAATGATCCCAAACATGTCATTTATGTTTGGGTTGATGCTCTTATAAATTATATTTCAGCAATAGGTTACGGAAAACATGAAGAAACTTTCAAAAAATGGTGGCCTGCAGATTTACACCTTATTGGAAAAGAAATTAATAGATT
Organism: Thermosipho globiformans; assembly: GCF_003990895.1. NCBI lineage: Bacteria > Thermotogati > Thermotogota > Thermotogae > Thermotogales > Fervidobacteriaceae > Thermosipho > Thermosipho globiformans. The sequence continues at coordinate 97,138 of NZ_BHXD01000001.1, read as the reverse complement.
CCATAGTCTTATATGGCCTGCAATGCTAATGTCTGTTGGACTTCCTTTACCAAAAAAAATATTTGCTCATGGTTGGTTAACAGTTAATGGTCAGAAAATAAGCAAATCACTTGGCAATGCCATAGATCCAAGGGAATTTGTCAAAAAATATGGAAATGATGTAATAAGATATTATCTTGCAAGAGACATCGTCTTTGGAAAAGATGGAGATTTTTCTGAAGAAAACTTAGTCAATAGATTAAACTCGGATCTTGCAAATGACTATGGTAATCTACTCCATAGAACACTTGCAATGGTAGTTAAAAACTTTGATTCAAAAATTCCTTCACCTTCTTCTTTAAATGACTCAGATAAAGAGCTAATTGAAAAATTTAAGAATCTAAAAAAAGAATATACTGAATACATGGAAAGTTACAAATTAACAAATGCCCTAGAAAGTGTTTGGAGCTATATAAGGGATGTAAATAAATATTTCGATGAAAACAAACCTTGGGTACTTGCAAAAGAAGGAAATAAAGAAAGATTAGGAACTATTCTATATAATACTCTAGAAGCATTTATTAAAATCGCTTCTTTATTACTTCCATTTATGCCAGATTCTTCAACAGAAGTTTTTAGAAGGTTAGGGCAAGAGTTTAATCCTGAATTTGTACTAAACACAGAATGGGAGTCTCTTAAATCAGGTGTAAATGTAATACATGAAAAGCCACTATTCCAAAAGATAGATATAAAAAACATTCAAAAAGTTGGAGAAAAAAAGCCCAAGCAGGAAATGCCTGAAAATACAATAGAACTTATTTCAATTGAAGATTTTAAAAAGGTAGATTTGCGTGTAGCAAAAGTTGTAGAAGCCGAAAAAGTTAAAAAATCAGAAAAGTTACTAAGATTAATTGTCAATCTTGGAGAGCTTGGTAAAAGACAAATAGTAGCAGGTATTTCAAAATTTTATGCACCAGAACAGTTAATTGGCAAAAAAATAATAGTTGTTGCAAATTTAAAACCTGCTAAACTAATGGGAATAGAATCTCAAGGAATGTTACTCGCTGCAAAAATAAATGATAACTTAACTATTTTAACAGTCGACAAAGATATAGATGAAGGCGCGAAAATTTCTTAGTGGAGGGACTTAAATGGAAATATATAGACCTATAGAAGAGGAATTAAAAGAATCCTATTTAAGCTATTCAATGAGCGTAATTATTGGAAGGGCTATTCCAGATGTACGCGACGGGTTGAAACCCGTTCAAAGAAGAATTTTATATAGTATGTACGAACTTGGAGTAACACATAATAAACCATTTAAAAAATCCGCACGTATTGTCGGTGAAGTAATGGGTAAATATCATCCTCATGGTGATGCTGCAATCTACGATACTATAGTTAGAATGGCACAAGACTGGACGATGCGATATAAACTTATTGATGGTCAGGGAAATTTTGGTTCCATTGATAGAGATCCTCCAGCTGCAATGAGGTACACCGAAGCAAGACTTGCAAAGATTGCGGAAGAATTGCTTGAAGATATTGATAAAGAAACTGTTAATATGACTGATAATTTTGATGGGAGTTTAAAAGAGCCTGAAGTATTACCATCAAAATTCCCAAATTTACTTGCAAATGGATCAACAGGAATTGCAGTTGGAATGACAACAAATATTCCACCTCATAACATAACAGAACTTGTAAATGCTTTGATTGCATTAATAAAGAATCCTGAAATTTCTATTGAAGAACTTATGAACTTTATACCTGGCCCTGATTTTCCAACCGGTGGAGAAATTATCGGAAAAGCTGGAATTAGGGAAATGTACACCACCGGAAAAGGTAGTTTTACTATCCGTGGAAAGGTACATGTAGAAGAAAAAAAGAAAAAGAAAAATATTGTTATAACAGAAATTCCTTTCAACATAAGCAAAGCTGATTTAATAAAGAAAATAGTTGAGTATGCGGAAAAATCAAGTCTTCCAATTAAAGATATTAGAGATGAATCCGATAAGGAAGGACTTAGAATAGTTATTGAAATACCGAATGATACTAACGAAGAAATTATAATCAACAATTTGTATAAACATACCCAACTACAAAGTTCATTTCATTCACAACTCTTAGTTATAGACAAAGAGAAGAAACCTGTTCTGATGAATCTAAAAGAATTAATGTGGGCTTTTGTAGAACACAGATTTGAGGTCGTAAGAAGAAGAGCTCAATATTATTATAAACAATACTCTAAAAAAGCCCATATTTTAGAAGGGCTAATTAAAGCTTCAAGATCAATTGACACTATTATTTCAGTGATTAGAAATAGTGAAGATCAAAACAGTGCTATACATGAATTAATAGATATGTTTAACTTTACTGAAACACAAGCAAAAGCAATCGTCGATCTAAGACTTGGAAGATTAACTAAACTTGAAATCTCAAAATTAATTGATGATTACAACGATCTTGTAAATAAGATGAAAATCGAAAAAGAATTAATAGAAAATGATCAAAAAGTGTATGAAAAAATAATTGAAGAACTTGAAGCTATTAAAAGTGAATATGGAGATAGCAGAAAAAGTATAATATTAGATCATGAAGAAAGAAAAATAGAATTCAATGAATTAGAACTTATTCCAGATAAAGAAGTAGTTTTATCGCTTACAAAAAAAGGCTACTTAAAAATGATGAGCCTTGATACATTTAAAACTCAAAGACGTGGCGGAAAAGGCGTTACAGGCTCAAATTTAATGGCTGATGATGCTATAATGGAGATTATTTATACTCATCTACATGGAAAAACTTTATTCTTTACATCATATGGAAAGGTATATATTTTAAACAACTATCAAATAGAGGAAAATTCAAGGACAAGCCGTGGAAGACAAATAGCAAAATATTTAAATATTGGGCAAGATGAAAAAATTCTCACAATGCTTCCTGTAGATAACTTTGAAGGTGAATTATTCTTTGTAACAAAAAATGGTAAAGTTAAGAGAACTTCGCTTAAAGAGTTTGAAAATATAAACTCAAGAGGAATGAAAGCAATAACATTCGATGGTGATGATTTGCTTGTTTCTGTACAAAAAATTGACAATCCAGACCAAACGATATTAATTGCAACAAAAAATGGATTGTGTATTAGATTTCCAATTTCTGAAGTTAGGACAATGGGAAGAAGCGCAATGGGTGTTATTGGAATAAGGCTTTCAAATGATGATGTTGTGGTAAGTTCTTCTCTTTTAATGGACGATGAACATTATCTTTTGACTGTAACAAGTAAAGGATATGGAAAGTTAACTGAAACTTCTCAGTATAGAATCCAAAAGCGTGGTGGCCTTGGTATAAAAAATATTTCGGACGTCTCTAAAGCTGGGCATATTGTAGGTGTGACCCATGTTTTAGGAAACGAAAACATGATGATCTTTACAAAAAACGGTATGACTTTAAAAATTAATTTAGACAGTTTAAGACCTCTTGGAAGAGTCACAAAAGGAGTAAAATTAGTTAATCTATCCGAAGGTGACCAAATAGCAGACTTTGCTGTTATAAGAGGCGAGGATGATGTATAGGGAAATTGACCATACAGCAGATATTGCATTTGAAATAGTGAATGATACATTTTTAGGTCTGCTGGAAGATATCTTAAGAATAATCCATGATACATACAAGGTAGAAAATATAAATTGTAACATAACTAAAGTTCAGGAATATGATATAAAAGAAAATGAAGATGGCATATTTGATATTGTAAATGATTGGATTGCAGCTATAGAATTAGGATATTTTCCAGTAAAGATTGAAAAAGATAAAAAATACAAAACTACTTTTTGCTCATACAGCAAGGTAGAAGGCGAAACTTTTAAAGCACTTACGTATCACAATCTAAAAATTCAAAAAAAAGATAATAAGCTTTCAATAAAGGTGGTGTTTGATATATGAAAGAACTAACAAATCGTCAAAAAATGGTTTTAGATTTTATCACTAGTTACATTCAACAAAATGGTTATTCACCATCAATTAGAGATATTGCTAAACATTTTAAATTAACTCCTAGAGGTGCACATATACATGTTTTAGCCTTAGAAAAAAAAGGCTATATAACAAGAAATCCTAAAAATTCAAGGTCAATTTCTCTTGTTAAAAGGCCAGAAACAGTGTCAATACCTGTTAAAGGAAAGATTTCAGCAGGGCATGGAATTGAAATGTTTGAACTAGTAGATGAAGAAATAGAAATACCAGTCAGAATGATTAAAGGATATGGAAATTATTTTGCATTAAGAGTTGAAGGAACGAGTATGATAGAAGCACATATAATAGATGGAGATTATGTTATCCTTAAAAAGCAATATAGGATTCCAAATGGCCAAATAGCAGCCGTAGTTTTTGACAATAAAGTCACTTTAAAAAGGTTTTATCATAAAAATGATAAGGTGGAACTTGTACCGGAAAACAGCAGTATGTCTCCTATAATTTGTGATGCAAAAGATGTTAAAGTAATAGGAAAACTTGTTGGGGTTATAAGAATATATTAAGGGGGTGAATCATATGTACGAAGTTACTAAATTAGAAAATATTCCAGTTATCAAAATAACAGGAGAAATTGATATTTCAAATGCTTACGAAATGAAACAATTTATCCATGAAAATATCTTAAATAACGGAGAAAAGTATTGTATTTTGGACCTTTCACACTTAAAATACATTGATAGTTCTGGACTTGGAATTCTTGTAGGCCTCCACAAGAGCTTCAAACTTCAAGGCGGGGAAATTGTACTTGTTAATATGAATGAGAATATTAAAAATCTTTTAAAACTTACTAGTTTAGATAGAGTGTTAAATATAAAAGATACACCTAAAGATGCTATAGATTTTCTAAAAAATTAATAGGAGGGGAAAAAATGAAAATTGCAATAGGTTCAGATCATGCAGGTTTTGAGCTAAAAAACAGACTTGTAGATTATTTATCTAAAAAAGGAATTGAGATTATAGATGTAGGGACAAATAGTACCGAAAGTGTGGATTACCCTGATTATGCAAAAGAAGTAGGAAAAGCTGTTGTAAATAAGGATGCTGATTTTGGAATACTCATATGTGGAACTGGCATTGGAATGTCAATTGCCGCAAACAAAATTAAGGGAATAAGAGCCGCTCTTTGTATGATACCTGAAATGGGAAAACTTGCAAGAAATCATAATAATGCAAACATATTGGTCCTTCCTGGAAGATTAATAGGATTCGAACTTGCAACATGGATTGTGGAAGAATTTTTAAATGCAGATTTTGAGGGTGGGAGACACGAAAGAAGAGTAAATAAAATAGCAAAACTTGAAGAGTAAGGAGGTATTTTAATGCTAAAAGAAAAGATAATGCAAGATCTAAAACAAGCTATGAAAGAAAAAAACGAGATTAAAGTTAGAGTACTTAGGCTCTTAAATTCCGCTATAAAAAACTTTGAAGTAGAAAAAATAGGAGAAGCAAGTGACGAAGAAATTGAAAAATTAATATTAAAAGAAATGAAAAAAAGGCAAGAATCAATTGAAGCATATAAAAAAGCTAATAGGGAAGATTTAGCAAAAGAAGAAGAACAAGAATTAGAAGTTTTAAAAGAATATGCTCCAAAAATGTTAAGTGAAGATGAAATTAGAAAAATGGCCAAAGAAATCATTGAAGAATTAAACGCTACTCAAAAAGAGTTTGGTCTTGTTATGAAAAACTTAATGGCAAAAGTTAAAGGAAAAGCTGATGGTTCAATTGTAAATAAAATTGTAAAGGAACTTCTTCAATGATACTTTCAATCTTTTTACCAAACTTTGGATGTAAAAGCAGATGCATTTTTTGTAATCAATATACAATGACGGGCAAAAAAATGCCGACAAAAAAAGAGTTAATTAATACTCTTTCTTTTTTTCTTGACAAATCACCAGAAGAAATTGCCTTTTATGGGGGAACATTTACTGCAATCCCCCTTGAAAAGCAAAAAGAATTAATTGCTCTTGTTAGAAAATTTTATCCTGACACTCCTATACGAATTTCTACTAGACCTGATGAACTAGATTATGAAAACTTAAAATTTTTAAAGCAAAATAATGTCAAAACTGTGGAAATTGGTATACAAAGCATGTTTGATGATGTTCTTTCTGCCGCAAATAGAGGGCATAGTAGAAAAGACAACTTAAACGCAGTAAATTTGCTAAAAGAATTTGGTTTTGAAATTTCCGCTCACTTAATGATAGGACTTTTAAATGACAATATAAAAAAAGACTTACTATCAATACAAGAACTTTTAAATCTTGGAGTGAAGTTGTTTAGAATTCATCCTACAATTATTTTTAAAAATACAGAACTTGAAAAATTATATTTAGAAGGAAAATATTCTCCATTAACATTAGATGAAGCGGTAAACATTGCATCAGAAATGTTATTGTTAATTTATCAGTATGAGGCTAAAGTAATTAGACTTGGATATTTTGTACCAGAAAACCAAAAAAATCAAATAGTAGCAGGACCATATCATCCATCTTTTGGAGATATGACAAAATCAAAGGCAATGAATAAAATTATTACAAGGTTAAATATAAAAAAAGTTAAATACCCTAAAAAGTTTGAAAGCTGGTTCAATTCATATGATAATAAAGGTTTAAAAATTGAAAAATCGTTGTCTGAATCTAATGAGCTTTTTTTTGATCAACTCTCTTTAAAAGAGGCATCTAAACGTAGCTTTAGAAGGGAGTTATTGGATTGATTGAAAAATTTAAAAAATTAACTGTTCAAGGTTCACACGAAATTGCAGAATGGATACTTGAAAATATTAAAAATATTGATGATAAAGAGCCCATCTTAAAGGATATGATAAAATTAAAACCTGAAATGCAGGTTATTAAATGGATATATAAGATGATTAAAGAAAATAACGATATAAAAGATATAAAAGAAATACTTGATACAACTTTTGATAATACTATTAAAAATGCCAAAAAATTTTTAAATTTTGACGCAAAAGTAATGACAATAAGTAATAGTAAAACTTTAGAATGCTTTTTCAAAACTCATAGAAAAAAATTAAAAATTTATATACCTGAATCAAATCCAGGTGGAGAAGGAAAAATACTGTACAAGAATCTATTAAACTACAAGAAAAATGTGTATCTTATTAACGATTTTGAAGTTCACAGGTATATAGTAAATTGTGATTATGTAATAATTGGTGCTGACAGTGTAGGAGAAAACGGCGTTATAAATAAAGTGGGATCAAAACTTCTAGCTATACTTTCAAAAAGTTTTAATATACCACTTTTTGTAATTGCTGATCAAACAAAATTTACTAAAACTGTGTCAGAAAGAGAAAAAATCTTTGAAATTGTTCCAAACAATTTAATAACAGCAATCATTAGTGGGTGAAATATGTTTATCTTAAAAAAGAAGAAAAAAGATAAATTAAGTTTTTCAATTGCTTTTGTGAAAAATTTTGAAAATTTAAAGACAATCATAAAGTCTCTTAAAAAGCAAAAGATTGATGAAGTTTTTTTTATAATAGATAAAAATATAGAAAAAGATCACACTAAAACCATTAAAAAACTAATAAAAAGCAGCTTCAAAAATTATTCCATAATTTCAAAAAACTTTCAAAAATTCTCAAAAAATGTTACAAAAGTTGAAAGGTTAAACGTTTTTGAGTTAAGAAAATTGCAAAATAAAAAGAAAATACTTTATTCTCAGCAATCAATACTATCTTGGAAAATTCCTCAAATGTTTCCATTTTATACAATAGCTTTTGAAGATAATACATTGTACTTTTGTGCTCCCATTCCACTAACTAAAGATTCAAGTGGCTTTCTATTAAGAAAGAAAATGGTAAGTGACTTTATATTTAATATTACCTTGGACTTAAAAATATTAGATGAAATATTTTAGGAGGATGATTTAATGTTTAGACTAAGATTTGCTCCAAGCCCTACTGGATATCTTCATGTTGGAGGTGCAAGAACTGCATTATTTAATTGGATGTTTGCTCGAAAAAACAATGGAAAGTTTATAATCAGAATTGAAGATACAGATACAGAACGTTCTAAAAAAGAATATGAAGAAAAAATATTAAATGCTCTTAAATGGCTTAAGATTGATTGGGATGAAGGTCCAGATGTTGGAGGAAACTTTGGACCTTATCGTCAAAGTGAAAGAATCGATATTTACAAGAAATATGTTAATATCCTTATTAGCGAAAAAAAGGCATATTATTCAGTCTATCATGATAAAGAAGAAGTTGAACAATCTTATGAATTTCCTGAAAAATATGCAAACAAAGAGAGTTTCTCCATTGTTGTAAAATTTAAGGTTCCAAAACAAGGAACTACAACCTTTAATGATCTGTTAAAAGGTAAAATGACATTTGACAACAATCTTGTAGACGATTTTATTATAATAAAATCAAATGGATTTCCAACGTATAACTTTGCTGTTGTAGTTGATGATCACTTAATGGAAATATCTCATGTATTTCGAGGAGAAGATCACCTTTCAAACACGCAAAAACAAATAATGATATATAATGCTTTTAATTGGCAGAATCCTGTTTTTATGCATATTCCATTAATTCTTGGAAATGATAGAACTCCACTTAGTAAAAGGCACGGGGGCACTTCTGTTGATTTCTTTAAAGAAAATGGATTTTTAAATAAAGCTTTGCTAAATTATCTTGCAATTCTTGGATGGAGTACTTCAGAAGAAATATTTGATGTTCATGAAAAAATTAATGAATTCGATCCATTCAAAATATCAAATAAATCAGTAATTTTTGATTATAAAAAACTTGAATGGGTTAATGGTCAACATCTAAGAAAAATTGATATAGAAATTTTAATAAATGAATTCTTAAATTATTTAAAAGACAAAAATATCTCCTTAGAACATAACAGCAAAAATTATATTAAAGAAGTACTTTTAATATGTAGAGAAAAGGTAAATACACTAGATCAACTAAAAGAAATTTCTATTCCATTCTTTTTTGATGACTATAGCTATGAGGATATGTATATTAAGAAATTTCTATTAAATGAAAACGCAGAAAAAATTTTAAAAACCGCTCTAGAAAGATTTGAAAAACTGCAAAATTACACAATTCAAAACGTAGAAGAAGCACTAAGAAACATTTCAAGCGAACTTGAAATAGGAACCAAAAGAGTATTTCAAACTATTCGTGGAGCTCTACTTGGAAAATTAGTAACTCCCGGCTTATTTGAATCAATTGTAGTTTTAGGAAAAGAAAAAACTCTCAAAAGACTCCAAAAAACTTTAGAATTAAGGGAGAAATATGAGGTATAAATTAGTTTTTTCAATCTTTTTATCCTTTTTTCTAATACTTGTATTTTTTCTTTTCAAAATTCAAGTTATTGAACATTCACAACATAAAGCCTTTATTAATTCATTAATGCAAAAAACTATATTAACAAAAGGAAACCGTGGAACTATTCTTGATAGAAACGGTATTAAAATTGCTTGGAGCAAAAAAATTCCATATATAGAATATAACAACAACATTGATATAGAATCTTTAAAACCTTATTTAACCGATAAGCAGATACTTGATCTAATAAGTTCTGGAAAAGCTTATCTAGACAATTATCAAATATATGAGCTTGAAAAACTTGGATTATATATACATTACGAGGAAAAAAGATTCTATGTACCTGAAGCCTTCCACATAGTAGGATATGTCAACTCACAAGGAATTGGAAGTTCTGGAATAGAGAAAACATATGACAGTTTATTACAGGGAAAAATTGGTAGTGAATTAATTTTTTCCAGTCCTTCAGGAAAGGTTAAACAAAGAATAATTCAAACTGAGCCAGAAAATGGGGAAGATATAACTTTAACTCTAGATCTTAATTTACAAAAATACATTTATAACGAAATGAAAAAAATTAACAACCCAGGCGCTGTAATAGTAGAAAATGTTAAAAATGGTGAAATTTTAGCTTTAGTTTCATACCCAAACTTAGAAGAAAATTTTTACGATATTGACAAATTCACCTGGCAAAAGATAATAAACGATCCATTAAATCCTCTCTTAAATAGAGCTACAATGGGACTTTATTCTCCAGGTTCTGCAATAAAACCACTAATTGCGATTGCCTATCTTTTATCAGAAAGTACTCCAGCTACTTTAAATTGTACTGGAAGATATGAATATAAATCAAGTTCTGGAAAAACCATTGCAATCTTCAATGATTGGCTTTTAAGCGGTCATGGGGAAACAGATCTAATCAAAGCTCTCAGAGTCTCCTGTAATGTATATTTTTATACAATTGCATTAGAACTAGGAATTGATAAAATTAAAAGTGTAGCAGATATCTTTAAAATTTCCGATTTAACTAAAATTGATATTGAAGAAAAATCTGGAATATTTCCTTCCAGAGAATGGAAAGAAAAGTATTTTAAAACTATTTGGTATCCTGGAGATACAATATTAACAGGTATAGGCCAAGGTTATATACTTTTAACACCATTAGAAATTTTAAATTTCTATACAACAATTGCAAATAATGGTAAAACTCCAAAACCACATTTATTAAAATCAGAAGAAGTCGAATATACTAATGAAGTATCTTTGCCAGATAAAATATGGTCCACAATCAAAGAAGGACTTCTTGAAGTTACCACTTACAATGATGGAACCTTGAAAAACCGTGGAACTGCATATTTAAGCTTTAAAGACGCACCATACAAAATTGCTGGTAAAACAGGGACCGCGGAAGTTAGCAAAAGCAAAAAAGCACATTCATGGTTTGCAGGATTTGGTCCAATAGAGGATCCAACATACTCTGTAGTCGTAATGTTTGAAAATGGAGGAAGTGGTTCTGAGATGGCTGCACCTTTTGCAAGAAAAGTCTTTGATTATTTATTAAAAGGAGTTGAAAGTAATGAATAAGCTTGATTTGGCAATTAATATAGCTAAAAGTGCTGGATATTATATATTTCAATACTGGGGAAATGTAGATAATGTATATGAAAAAGAAAATTTTCAGGACCTTGTTACTGACTACGATAAGAACGCTCAGAATATGATAATTTCAAAAATAAAAAAATTTTTTCCAGAAGATGGGTTTATAGCAGAAGAAGGCAACCTTTATGAAAAAAGTAAAAATCTTTGGATAATAGATCCAATAGATGGAACTATAAATTACATACACGGTCTACCAAATTTCGGTGTTTCTATAGCATATTTTGAAGAAAAAAAACCAATTTTTGGAGTTGTTTTTAATCCATTTACTGAAGAACTATTTGTTGGAATAAAAAGTGAAGGTTCATTTTTAAATCATTCAAGACTAAAAATTACAAAAAATATAACTTTAAAAGAAAGTATTGGAAGTACAGGATTTCACAAAAACTTTACAGGTAAATTTATTTCAAATGTCGAAAACAAGGTCCAAAGAATAAGGATAATAGGAAGTGCAGCTCTCTCTGCTTGTTATGTTGCTGCAAATAAATTTGATTTTTTTGTTGCAAAAAGAGCAAATTCATGGGATATAGCAGCCGCTTATATAATTGTCAAGGAAGCAGGTGGAAAAATAATCAATTTCGATGGAAATTCTCCAAAATTATTTTCTAAAGATAGTTATATCTTTTCAAATCCAAGTATATCTGACAAAATTCTAGAATTAATTAAAAAACAGGAGGGGGATCTATGAAATTAATCGAATCTGTTCCAAATTTTAGTGAAGGTAGAAGAGAAGAAGTTGTAAGAGAAATAATTGAACAAGCTCAAAAGTACGAAAGAGTAAAGATCCTAGATTGGTCAATGGACTTTGATCACAACAGATCGGTTGTAACTCTCGTAGGAGAACCTGAAGAAATTGAAAATGCAATTTTTGATATGGTAAAAAAAGCAACTGAACTTATTGATTTAAGAAGTCATAGTGGGGAACATCCAAGAATGGGGGCAACTGACGTTATACCTTTTATTCCAGTAATGAATACAACTATGCAGGAATGTATAGAACTTTCTAAAAGAGTAGGTGAAAGAATAGGTAAAGAGTTGAACATTCCAGTTTATTTATATGAAAAATCTGCAACTTCACCTGATAGAGAAAACCTTGCAAAAATAAGAAAAGGGGAATTTGAAGGATTTTTCGAAAAAATAAAGGATCCAAAATGGAAGCCTGATTTTGGACCCGAACAAGTTCATCCATCAGCTGGTGTTGTAGCAGTCGGTGCAAGGGAATATCTAATTGCCTTTAATGTAAATCTTGGAACAAACGATATAAAAATTGCAGACAAAATTGCAAAAGCAGTGAGACATATAAGTGGTGGATTTAGATATGTAAAAGCTATAGGAATTGAACTAAAAGAAAAAGGTATTGTGCAAGTTTCTATGAATCTTACTAATTACAAAAAATCACCAATATTTAGAGTGTTTGAAACAATAAAAAGAGAGGCACAAAGGTATGGTGTACCAGTCTTAAACTCCGAAATAATTGGAATGATACCTTTAAAAGCTGCTATTGAAACAATGAAATGGTATCTCCAACTTGACGATTTTGATGAAGAAAGAGTCATAGAAAACAAAATTTTAAATACATTTTTTGAATAAGCCCAAAATCCCCCGAATTTCACGGGGGATTTTTAATATGTTCAATAAATATGAAAAAATAGCAAATAATTAAAAAATTGTTATTCTAAATATAACATTTTAAAAGTGAAATTTTTTACTTTTAGTGATATAATAATGTTGGGATGGTATTATAAAATAGGAGGTGGCCATGTTGGCAGTTTGTGAAAAACATGTCGAGCTCTACAAAGAGCTGGATGCTTATATTGAGGAACTAAAAGGAAAAAAAGGTATTTTAATTAATGTTCTCCACAAAGCACAGGAACTTTTCGGCTGGCTTCCCCAAGAAGTTCAAGACCATGTTGCTAAAAAACTCAACATTCCTCCTTCAGTAGTCTACGGTGTTGTAACATTCTATAATTTCTTTTCCACAAAACCAAAAGGAAAACACCAAATAAAAATTTGTCTTGGAACGGCCTGTTACGTCAAAGGCGGTGACAGAGTCATGGAAAGGTTCTTAAGTGAACTCGGTGTTGAAGAATCAGAAGTCACAAAGGATGGTAAATTTTCAGTTCATGGCGTAAGATGCCTTGGTGCATGTAGTATGGCACCTGTTGTACTTGTTGGTGAAAAAGATTTCTATGGAAAAGTTACACCTGACATGGTTCCAGGGATAATTAAAAAGTACAAAGGGGAGGGGTAATAATGGGTAAAATAAAAAGTTTAGAAGAACTTATGAAAATCAAAGAAAATACATTAAAAAATGTAAAAATGCGTGAAGAAGGAAAAAGAGGAAGAATAATAGTTGCAATGGGGACTTGTGGAATTGCTGCCGGTGCTAAAGATACTTTAAAAGCAATTGTTGAAACATTAAGTGAGCTAAATATAGATGATATATCAGTTGTTCAATCTGGTTGTATGGGACTTTGTGAAGTTGAACCAACAATAAAGGTTGAACTTGATGGTGAAGTTCCAGTAATATATGGACACGTTACTCCAGAAAATGCAAAGAGGATAATTAAATCCCATATTGTTGCAGGAGAACAAGTTGGAGAATTAATAGTAAAAAGAGGAGAAGAATAAGGAGGTTTGAAAATAATGCCTTTAACTACCAATACAATACTTATTTGTGCTGGTGGTGCTTGTATTTCCGCTGGTGAAGAAAGTGTAAAAGATGTTCTCGAAAGAAAGATAAAAGAATACAATCTTCAAGATACAATAAATATTGTCGAGACTGGTTGTATGGGTGCATGTAGTTTAGGTCCAATTATGGTAATTCATCCAGAAGGTGTTTACTATCAAAAATTAACTCCTGAAGCAGCTGAAAAAATCGTTGAAGAACACCTACTTAAAGGAAGAGTAGTAGAAGAATATTTATACAAAGGTGATAAGGGAAAAATAGTTCCACAACCACAAAAAGAGATCCCATTCTTTTCAAGACAGGTTAAAGTTGCTACAAGAAATGTCGGTATTATAGATCCTTTAAATATAGATGAATACATCGCACGCGACGGTTATTTTGCGCTTCACAAAGCCTTAAAAGAGATGACACCAGAACAAGTAATTGAAGTTGTAAAGGAAAGTGGTCTTAGAGGTAGAGGTGGAGCTGGCTTTCCAACAGGACTAAAATGGGAATTTGCAAGAAAATCACCAGGTGATGAAAAATATATGATCTGTAACGCCGATGAAGGTGACCCAGGCGCATTCATGGATAGGTCAATCCTTGAAGGAGATCCTCATTCAATAATTGAAGCAATGACAATCGCTGCATATGCAATTGGTGCTACAAAAGGATTTGTTTACGTTAGAGCTGAATACCCAATTGCAATTGAAAGACTTACAGTAGCATTAAATCAAGCTAGAGAATATGGCTTTTTAGGTGAAAATATCCTTGGAACAGATTTCTCATTTGATATAGAAATTAGAATTGGTGCTGGTGCTTTTGTATGTGGTGAAGAAACAGCTTTAATGCATTCAATTGAAGGAAAAAGAGGTCAACCAAGAGTTAAACCACCATTCCCAGCACAAAAAGGGCTTTGGGGAAAACCAAGTAATATAAACAACGTTGAAACCCTTGCTTGTGTTCCACCAATTATATATCATGGGCCTCAATGGTTTAGACAATGGGGAACTGAAAAATCTCCAGGAACTAAGGTCTTTGCATTAGCAGGTAAGGTTAAAAATACCGGACTTGTTGAAGTTCCAATGGGGATCACTTTAAGAGAATTAATATATGAAATTGGTGGTGGATCACCAACTGGTAAAAAAATTAAAGCAGTTCAAACTGGTGGACCAAGCGGTGGTGTTATACCAGAAGAATATTTTGACACTCCAGTAGATTATGAATCATTACAACAACTTGGTGCAATAGTTGGTTCTGGTGGTATGATAGTCCTTGATGAAGACGATTGTATGGTTGACGTTGCAAAATTTTTCCTCGAGTTTACCGTTGATGAATCATGTGGAAAATGTACACCTTGTAGAGAAGGAACAAAGAAAATGTATGAAATCTTGGATAAAATAACAAAAGGTGAAGGAACTGAAGAAGACATAGAAATATTAGAAAATCTTGCCAATGTAATCAAAGATTCATCACTCTGTGGTCTTGGACAAACTGCACCAAATCCAGTTCTATCAACTCTTAGGTATTATAAAGATGAGTATCTTGCACATGTCAGAGACAAAACTTGTCCGGCAAAGAAATGTAAAGATTTAATTAGCTATGTAATCAATCCTGAAAAATGTGTTGGTTGTACAGCATGTGCTAGAGTATGTCCAGTAAATGCTATCAACGGAGAAGTCAAAAAAGTTCACGAAATTGATCAGGATGCTTGTGTAAAATGTGGAAGCTGTATTGAAGTATGTAGATTTGGGGCAATTAGTAAAGTAACTCCTGCTGTGCAATAAAATTTTGGGATAAAGGGGGTCGCGCTTTATGCTCGCAAAGGAAGAAATTAAAAAAATAGTTCAAGAAGCTAAAAATGAGCGTTTGGAAGAACAAGATATTTTGATATATATTTTGCATAAAATCCAAGAAAAGATTGAAAACAACTATATACCAGAATATGCTGCTGAAGTCGTCAGTGAAGAATTAAAAATACCAACTTCAAAGATATATGAGGTATTAACTTTTTATTCGATGTTTTCAATCAAAAAAAGAGGAAAATATGTAATAAGAGTATGTACAAGTCTACCTTGCCATGTTGCAAATGGAAGAGAAATTATAAACACATTAAAAGAAGAATTAAAGATCGACTTTAATCAAACAACAAGTGATGGTCTTTTTACACTGGAAGAATCTGGATGTTTGGGACTGTGCGGTGTTTCCCCAGTTATTATGATTAACAATGAATATTATGGTGATCTCACCCCCCAAAAAGTCAGAGAAATTATTAACAATCTCAAAGGGGGTGAAACTTTATGAAGCCAATAACAATCCTTGTATCAGTTGACAGTAATAGTATTCTGTTAGGTGCAAAAGAATTTGTCAAAGTTTTTAAAAATCTAATCGAAGAATTTAATCTATCTAATTTGGTTGAAGTTTTAGAAACTGGAACCATGGGAAATTACTCAGGAGTTACAGTTGCAATCATGCCAGATAATGTTTATTACAGCGTTAGTTCAATATCCGATGTAAAGAAAGTATTTGAAGAACACATATTAAAGGGTAGAAAAGTCCTTGATCTTGAAATATCACCAAACGAACTAATATCTAAAAAAGAAAGCATTACAAAAGAGTATAAGATAGTTACTAGAAACATTGGAAAAATTGATCCAAAAAACATTGATGAATATATTGCAAATGACGGTTATTTTGCACTCGCAAAGGCATTATCAATGAAACCTGAAGAAATAATCAATGAAATTAAAGAAAGTGGACTTAGAGGAAGAGGAGGAGCAGGTTTTCCAACCGGATTAAAGTGGGAATTTGCATATAAAACAGATGCAGATCAAAAGTACATTGTTTGTAACGCCGATGAAGGTGAACCAGGAACGTATAAAGATAGATTAATAATGGAAGGTGACCCTCATAGCGTTATTGAAGCAATGATAATTGCTGGCTATGCTGTTGGTGCAACAAAAGGTTATATCTACATTAGAGGAGAATACTATGGTTCCATTGAAAATGTTAAAAAGGCTATAAATGATGCATACGAATATGGATTTTTAGGTGAAAACATACTCAATAGCGGTTTTAATTTTGATCTTTCAATACGTCTAGGTGCAGGTGCATACATTTGTGGAGAAGAAACTGCATTGCTTGAATCAATTGAAGGGCATGCTGGAAGACCTAGGTTAAAACCCCCATTTCCACCTCAAAAGGGGTTATTTGGAAAACCAACGGTAATTAATAATGTAGAAACTCTTGCCAATGTACCACAAATAATTCTTAATGGCGCTGAATGGTTCAAGCAAATTGGAACAGAAAATTCACCTGGAACTAAGGTGTTCTGTTTTGCAGGTAATTTAAATAATAGAGGAATTGTTGAACTACCAATGGGTGTTACCGTAAAGGAACTTCTAATATATGCTGGTGGAATTTCTGGTGGCAAACTTAAAATGGTACAAACTGGCGGAATTGCCGGTACCTTTATAGATGAGAGCAAATTAGATGTTCCACTTGATTATGATTCATTCGCAAAATACGGTGTAAGCCTTGGCTCTGGAGTCATACTAGGTGTTAATGATTCACATTGTGTTGTTGATATTGCTAAAAACGTAATGGAATTTTTCAGGCATGAGTCATGTGGAAAATGTACACCTTGTAGAGAAGGAACAAAAATTGCAGTAGAAATTCTTGAAAAAATGTCAAAATTTGAAGCAACTATGGATGATTTAGAACACTTGATTGAAATATCAAATGTAGCAAAAGAAGCAGCTTTGTGTGGTTTGGGTCAAAGCTTCCCCGTGCCATTACTTTCATTAATAAATAACTTTAAAGAAGAGTTTGAAATGCATATAATTGATAATGTCTGTCCAGCTAACCTATGTAAGAAAGTCGAAAAGAAAAAATCAAGAAAATTAACCATCTAAAATAAGATTCATTTCAAAATAATGCATGGCTTCGAGTATTCGAAGCCATGTTATTTAAAAAATAAGATTAAAAATTGTTTTTACACATATCATACAAAAAGTTTTAAATGTTAATAAAAACAAAACGCCCACTACTAAAAGTGGGCGTCTTTATTTATCTTCTTTCTTTTTTACCTCTTTTTTTATCAAGTCTTCTTCTGTATTCAGAAAGCTTTCTATCACTATCTTTCATAAACTTTGCAAGCTTTTTTTCAAAATCATTGTTTACTTTCTTTTCCTCACTTTTTCCTTCACTGCTGTTAGCTGAAGCATCTTTTAGAGTTAATTCCCATTTCCCATCTCTAGTTTTTCCTACAATTTTACCTTCAACTTCTTGTCCAACTGATAAGTGATCGCTCACTGCCTTAACATATGTAGGTGCAATCTTTGAAATATGTACAAACGCCTTTTCTCCATCCTCTAGCTCAACGTTAGCTCCAAACTTTAGTATCTCCACTACTTTTCCCTTTACTACTTGCCCAACTTCCATACACGCAAAACCTCCCTATGGTTTAAAAAAATAATTTGGGAGCTAATGCTCCCCGCATTATAATTACATTAATCCAAATTATATTTTTTCTTGAACTTTTCAATTCTTCCTTCTGTATCAACTATCATTCCTGCTGCGCCTGCACCTTTGTAGAATGGGTGGCAACTTGAACAAACATCAATTCTTACATTTTCTTTTGCACTGTAAAATTTGTGTTCTGCTCCACAAGCACATTTTACTGTTATCAATTTCATCTCTGGGTGAATTCCCTTTTTCAATTTACTCACCTCTCCTAGTTATTTTATCATTTTTATCATTAGTATTATACCACATAAATCATTTATGTAAAGCTTACGTATTATCTTTAAGTAAAATTTTTATTAACATATTTTCCACTGATTTTAACAATCCTTTTCTTGGTAACGAATCAACACTTGCAATCATATCTGTAGCAGCTTTTGGATCTACTTCTTCATTAATTATTCTTTTCTTCTTACCTTCAACTATCAAACTTTCAATCTTTCCCAAAAAACTTTCATATTTTTCCCTAGCATTTTTCCAATTTTCTTGATCAATAACCTTTGTCTTCTCACGTCGTAAAAGATCAGAAATTGCTTTCTTACTTGTCAAAAAATCAATATACCTTTTCAAGAAATTTTTTATCCTTGCAACATATGAAGAGTCATTCTCTTCCACTCCAAATAATTCGTTTTCCAACTCTTCAATAGATTTAATCCACACTTCTTCAAAAAGTGCTTCTTTACTTGGGAAGTAATAATAAATTAAAGATTTTCGCACACCTGCAAGCTGTGCGATTTCATCAATGCTTACAGCATCATATCCTTTTTCTGAAAACGCTTTTTTAGCAGCTTCTAAAATCAATCCCTTCGTATTTTTCCTTGCCATTAATACACCTCTTAAATGCGGGGAATATTCCCCGCATGAATTATAATTCTAACTTTTTATCAACTTTGAGTGCTTCTTCTTTATTTGCATATCTCTTCATTCTTGTCTCATAGTTGTAAATTCCTCTATTTACAGGGTATCTTTCGACATAACCATGTTCGTACCACAGTTTATCTGCATATTGTTTCCATTCTTCGGCAAGTTTATCTATCTCAGGTGCTAATTCAGTAATTACTTTTTCTGATCCTTCATGTTGTGGAATTGCATCAAAATGTTTTACCATTGCTCTAAATACTTTTGGATTATCAATAATTGGACATGGTCTGAAAAGATTATTAGAGAATGGAATCATCCTCTTATATGCTTCAAAGAATGGAGATTTAAATATTTCAAGCAATGTTTTTTCTCTTATACTATCTTTTGCAAATTGTTGGAAAACACATGGTTCAACATAACCCTTTGCATTCACGTGAAAGTATTTTGAACCAGCTGATAAACATCCATGTGTTAAGAAACCGTGGTTCCAAAAATCTGCAACAAATGCAAATCTTCCACTTAATCTTACTTCATCTGTTTTAAAGAATCTCTCGTATCTTTGTTTTGGAGTTGGTACAAGATCCATAGTTGGATTCATACCAACTGGCATGAATTGGAATACCCATGCATATGCTACACCATTTTCAGCAAGAAAATCCCAGAATTCATCTTTCATTATAACATCGTGATTCTTTCTAGTAGCGGTAACACTTGCTCCAAATGG
Organism: Thermosipho globiformans; assembly: GCF_003990895.1. NCBI lineage: Bacteria > Thermotogati > Thermotogota > Thermotogae > Thermotogales > Fervidobacteriaceae > Thermosipho > Thermosipho globiformans. Next base: position 77,383 of record NZ_BHXD01000001.1, on the reverse strand, counting down.
TACACCATATCTTCTAAGTCTTTCCCAAGTATTTTGAATTGCATTGAATACACCTTTTCCTCTTCTCCAATCTGTTTCTTCCTCAAATCCTTCAACTGAAATTGCTATAGTAGCATTTCCAAGTTCTGACAATTTTTTAGCTTTTTCTTCATTAATCAAAATTCCATTGGAGTAAATCATAAAGTAGTGTTGATCAAATTCCTCTAATATTTCAAGAAGGTGTGGCCAATAGAAAGGTTCTCCACCAGTAATAATCCAGAAGAAAATTCCAAGTTCTTCGCCTTGTTTTAATACACTTCTTACTTCTTCTTTAGAAAGCTCGTATTTTCTTCCATAAAGTCCTGCATAACATCCAATACAATTCAAATTACATGCATATGTAGGACTTATAACTCCAAGTTTTGGAAGAACAACTTTTTCCTTTTCCATGTTTTTTTGTCTCAAAGGTTCGCCAATTGCCCATTCATTAATAATAAGGTTGTTGATAATCTTTTCAGTACACTTTGGGCTTGACTTTTGGAAAATCTCTATCCACTTTTTGATCATAGGATGTTCTTCTTGAGCCATTAATCCTAACTTTTTCAAACCACTTTTTGCAGGTTCTTTACTCAAAGCTCCTACTGTAAACAATAACTTTGCAAAAGATTGAGTATCTGCTTTTCTCACAAATGAGTTAATCATTTTCCCCGCTTGCCTATAAATCATACCTTTTATTCCGCCTACAGCCATCCTAACACCTCCAATTTTTATTGACCGTTCAGTCAAATTTTACACCTATTTTCTTAATTTTTTGTTTCTTTAAGGTAACAATTTCGTTTTATGTTCTTCTTTTTTTAAAAAATGACTATAATTATAGTCAAGGAGGGGTTCCTTTTGAATTTAAAAAACAAAAATATTTACTATAGCATTGCCGAAGCAAAAGCAAAATTTTCAAAAGCAATAGATGAATCCCGTGAAAATAATGTAATTATAACCAAAAACGGAAAACCTGTTTCTGTAATCATAGACTTCGATAAATTTGAAAAGATAGTAAATTTCTTAGAAAATGTATGGGAATTATACTTACTTGAAATAGGTGATCCCTCAAAATTTAAAGATTTAAATATAAATGATCTTTTTTCTGATAATGATTAGGAGGTGTAAAAGATGGCAAAAGTTGAGTTAGAACACGTATGGAAGATCTATGATGGCAAAGTAGAAGCCGTAAAGGATGCAACATTCACAATAGAAGACAAGGAATTTGTAGTGCTCCTAGGTCCATCTGGTTGTGGAAAAACTACCACTTTGAGAATGATTGCAGGGCTTGAAGAAATTACAAAAGGTACATTAAAAATTGATGGTAAAGTTATGAATGATGTTGAACCAAAAGATAGAGATATTGCTATGGTTTTCCAAAATTATGCACTTTACCCACACATGACAGTATATGATAATATGGCATTTGGTTTAAAGCTAAGAAAAGTTCCTAAAGATGAAATTGATAGAAGAGTAAAAGAAGCTGCAAAAATTTTGGGAATTGAAGAATATCTTGATAGAAAACCAAGGCAACTTTCTGGTGGTCAAAGACAAAGAGTTGCTGTTGGTAGGGCTATAGTAAGAAATCCAAAAGTTTTCTTATTTGACGAACCTCTATCTAACCTTGATGCAAAATTGAGAACTCAAATGAGATCCGAATTAAAAAAACTGCACCATAGACTCGGAGCAACTATTGTTTACGTTACTCACGACCAAATTGAAGCTATGACAATGGCTGACAAAATTATAGTTATGAAAGATGGTGTAATTCAACAAATAGGTTCACCACACGAAATTTACAACAAGCCAGCAAACACATTTGTTGCTGGATTTATCGGTAGCCCTGCTATGAATTTTGTTAATGCAAAAATTATTAGAGAAAATGGCCTATGGATTAAATCAAGCGGATTAAGACTCAAAGTACCATCTCAATTTGAAGAAACTCTTGAAAAATATATTGATAAAGACATTATCTTTGGAATTAGACCTGAGAATATTTATGATAAGATGTTTGCTATGCTACCAAAAGAAGGAGAAAATACTGCAAGAGCTAAAGTTGATGTAGTTGAACCACTTGGTAGTGAAACTATATTACACCTTGTAGCAGGCGAAGATAAATTAGTTGCAGTTGTTGATCCTAAAACCGAGGCAAAAGAGGAACAAGAAATTGACTTGGTATTTGATATGAATACAATGCACGTATTTGATAAAGAAACAGGTAAAGCAATATTATAATAACTAATCAAACAATCCCCGGTGTTAAAACCGGGGATTTTGCTATTCAAATCTTTCATAAATTACATCTACATTCCTCAAATAATACTCAGGATTAAATATTTCATCAATTTCTTCCTGTGAAAATTTAAAATAGTTTTTTACTTCATCTCTAAATGAACTCTTATTTTCCCAGCATTTTAATGCTATTTGTTGTACTTCTTTATATGCTTCTTCTCTTGTATAGCCCTTTTCAACTAACTTTAAAAGAACTCTCTGTGAATAAACTAATCCTTTTGTTTTATCAATATTTCCAACTACATTATCTTCAAAAACTGTTAAGTTTTCAATTAGATAAATTGCTTTTTTTAACATATAAAATAAGGTCATTGTAATATCAGGAAACATGTATCTTTCAACAGATGAGTGAGAAATATCTCTCTCATGCCATAGAACAATATTTTCCAACGCACTATTTACATAACTCCTAATCACTCTTGACATCCCCGTAAGCCTTTCACAGAGTATTGGGTTCTTCTTATGCGGCATAGCTGATGAGCCTCTCTGACCTTTTTTGAAAGGTTCTTGTACTTCCAATGTTTCTGTCTTTTGAAGATGTCTAATTTCCACCGCTATTCTTTCTATAGCACCTGCAATTAATGCAAATACATTTATTAAATTTGCATGAATATCTCTTGGAATTACTTGAGTTGCTACTTTAATAGGCTTTAGAGAAAGATAAGAAAGTGCAAGTTTTTCAACTTCGGGATCAATATTTGCATAATTTCCTACAGCACCTGATAATTTACCTACGGAAATTTCATCCATAGCACTTTTTAGTCTTTCTATATTTCTTTCAATCTCTGCTGCCCATGAAAGATATTTTAAACCAAAAGAAGTTGGTTCAGCATGAACTCCATGAGTTCTTCCTATTGTTGGCAATTTTTTATATTCAAATGCTTTCTTTAATAAAATTTCACGCAGTTTTTCAAGTTCATCGTATATATATCTTGTAGCCCTTAAAAGTGCTAAACTATTTGCAGTATCCACTACATCAGAGGATGTAAGTCCAAAATGAAAGTACCTTGATTCATCGCCCATTTTTGATGTGGCAACTTTAATAAAAGCTATTACATCATGATCTACTACCTTTTCAGTTTCAAGTATTTCTTCTACATTTAGATATGAATTTTTCTTGGCTCTTTCATATGTACCCTTTGGTGCTATTTTAAGTTCCTCATATGCTCTAATAACAGCAAGTTCAACCTCAAGCCACCTTTTATACTGACTTTCCAACGTCCAATGACTTTTAAGTGGCTCTAGCGCGTATCTTTCAACCATTTTTTCACCCCCGCACAGCATTTTACACCTAAAGTATACCATTCAAATTCAAAAAAAATGAAAAATGGAAGTTAACCTTTACAAAAATTATTGTTTAGTATATAATATATATGCACAATTATACATATATACAATTAATTATAACTAAAGGAGGAGTTCTATGGATGAATCTATATACCAACTTTCTGAATTTTTTAAAATTTTATCTGATCAAACAAGATTAAAAATCCTGATTGCGCTTTCAAAAAAGGAATGTAGTGTTTCAGAACTACAAGAACTTTTGAACACTACACAATCTACGGTTTCTCATCAATTACGTATTTTAAGACAAACTAACCTAGTAAAATATTCTAAAGTCGGAAGGAGAGTATACTACAAACTTTATGATGAGCATGTAAAAACAATCATTAATTTTGCACTTGAACATCTTGAAGAATTTAAAGGAGGTAGCAATAATGCATAGTCATGACCATCATGGAAATTCAGACATTGTTGGAGTAAAATTACTATTTTCCGTTTTCTTTAATCTTGCAATTACACTATCGGAAATATTTGGAGGAATAATCTCAGGAAGTCTTGCTCTAGTTTCAGATGCATTACATAACTTAAGTGATACAGGCGCGCTTCTAACAAGCTACTTTGCAAGGAAAATTTCTAAAAAACCAAGAGATTTAAAATTCACATATGGTTATAAACGTGCTGAAACAATTGCTGCAATAATTAATACAACTATACTTCTTGCTATTTCTTTTTCATTAATTGTTGAAGGTATTAGAAAAATCATTCAACCTACTGAAATTAATACAAATATAATGCTTATTATTGCATATATTGGACTTGCCGGAAACTTACTTACTGCAATTTTACTCTTTTCACATAGTAAAGAAAACCTAAATCTTAAATCTTCTTTTCTCCATATTTTAAGTGATCTATTATCTTCAATTGCCATAATAATAACTGGTCATATAATGCAATTTTACAATTTATATATTTTAGATCCTATAATAACTTTCTTAATCTCTGCCTATATAATTATTGAATCACTTCACATTTTAAAAGATGCCATAACAATAACTATGCAGGCTGTGCCTGATGGTGTTAACCTTGAAAATATTAAAGATAAAATTGAATCTTTGCCATTCGTCAAAGATATGCATCATACTCATATATGGTCTCTTGACGGTAATAATCTTTTTATTGAATCTCACATAAAAGTTGTAGGAAAAGACTATGATAAATACTTAAAAGAGGTTAAAGATATTCTAAATAAAAATGGTATTTCACATTCTACAATACAAATAGAATCTGAATATTGTGACGATATCTGTATTGAAGAAAAAGATTAACTATGTTAAAATATCAAATAGAATCTGGGCGTAGTTCAGTTGGCTAGAACGCCAGAATCGGGATCTGGAGGTCGTGGGTTCAAGTCCCACCGCCCAGACCATCATTGTAAACCACGGGGTTGTAAGAAAACACGTTTTTATGGTACTTTAAGTACGTTACGATTGTGTAAATTAAGGCAGACCAAAAAAATGCCCCCCTTTTATAGGGGGCTAATGTTTTATTTAAGGAGGGGTTGTTTGTCGTTGCAAAAGTACTTATACCACTTGCTAATGTTTGTAAGATAGTTTTTTGTTTCTTGCTCTACCGATTCGTCTATCTTGCTATTATCAAACGGCACTTCTTCTAACCACCTTCTAACGTTGCCGATTCCCCAATTATAAGCCATTAATGCGTAAATTAAATAAAAAGGATTTAAAGGATAACGTGTTTTAAAGTAATTCAAAAGCCATTTTAAATACAAGCACCCAACAACTATATTTGGCTTAGGTTTATACATATCTTCGTAGGTGTAATTTAATTTGTAACGATTATTAATATCTTCTAAGGCTATTTTAGAAACACCCATTAAACCTCTTGCAATGCCACTATCTGATTTTGGTTCCCAGTCACTTTCTGTAGAAATTATTGCTTTAACTAATTTAGGGTCTAAATTTAATTCTTTGCAAACTTCTTCTACTATTTCTTCTAGAACATTTCGCATATTATCACCACCAATACTTTCCTGTAAGCATTCCAACTATCCATGTGGCAATTACAGACAAAGCAAAGCCTATCATCCATTTTCCCATCCTTCTTTCGATTGTTTTATTTATTATGTTTTCAAAAAAAGAATCCATAGTCCTTACTTTTGTTTCTATCCTGTTTTCTAAATAGCCATTAAGTTTTTTGTTTATTTCTTTAATAGATTCTTTTATTTCTTTTATGTCGTCTTGAACTGATTTTATTTGTTCTTCGTGCTTTGCTATTTTTACGTCGATTTCACTCATGCTTATCACTACTTTCTGGATCTTGTTTAAATGTAAATTTTGTTAGCACATTTGCACCAGAGTAAACGCCATAAAGCCAAAGCATTGCATTTATATAATTTTCTTCTCCAAGTTTCCCAATCCAAACAAGTACAGTAAATAAAACCATTAGAATTAATGCAAGCCAAAGTTTTCTGCTTTTTAATTTCATAAATTTCACCTCACTTTATGAAAAATATTGCTGTTGCACCTAATACAATTACAGCTACTACCGTCCAGGATTTAAGCTTTTCTGCTTTTAACAAGTGTTCAAGTTTTCTTTTTTCGTCGCTTAGTATTGCTACTTGTTCTTCTAAATTAGAAATTTGTTTTTCCAAGTTTGCTATTTGTTTTTTTAGATTTTCTATTTGTGCAAGGTAGTTGTTATTTAATTCTTTTAATTGTTTAATGTAATTGGCAAGTTCTATTACTGTATTCTCTTCCATGTAAAATCTTCCATCTGTGGCTTGTTTTATAAACATATATTCATTTTCATTTGCGAAGCTCATCATTGAGATACTTAGCAGCATCAACAGGATCATTAAAATAACGCTTTTTTTCAATTTCCTTCGCCTCCCTCTCTAACCTTTCCTGCTCTTTCTTAAGCTCTTCTTCTTCCTTTTGTAAGTCTTTGCGTTGTTCCTTCAGAAGTTCAACATCGGGATTTTTTTTACCTTTTCTAAAAGAAAGTCCTGCAACAAAACCAAGGACTGCCAAGATTAACCACCAGAATTTCTTTAAGAATTCCCACACTTTTTTCATAACATCACCTCGTTTGCATTAACACTTCGTGGTGCTTTACTCTTGAACCATACAGTCTGAGAATCAAAACAGTTTCAGCACTCGGAGCTAAGAGCTTTTGCCTCGCATACTTTTCTTCGGTCCATGCTGGAATTGTGATGTGTTGCATGTTTCTTATTGTTATGTTTTTGTTTCTTGGGTCATATTCATATACCGCCGTCATACTTGTTTGTGGAACGTGTGTGTGTCCGGTAATGTATATATCTACATTCGCAACCATAGATTGAAAATATCTGTGCTGCCTCATACTCTTTTCTGGAAACCGTCCTCCACTTGCTCCGTGATGACAAGCTATTGCATAGTGCGTTCTTTTCTTACTTCCTCTGTAAGTTTGGTGGTTCTTGATTCCTATATCTAGGATCAATAAATCATCAGCATATGGAATTCCAAGTTCGTCGGCAAATAATCTTATTGGATCGACTCCTACTTTTTTCCAGGTACGCCGTTCGTGATTTCCACCTACTATTCCTAGAATTCTATTTCTATACTTTCTAAGAAAGCTTAAAACTTCCTGGAATGCATCATGTGGATTTTCTGTTTGAGAATATACATCTCCTAATGAATTTATAATTGCGTTATCTATTAAGTCTCCTAAGAATATTATTTTGGTTCCTGGAAATTCTTCTAATAATTTTAAAGCTTGTTTATAATTACTTTCTTCTGAACCAATATGTAAATCTCCCAAGGGTAGAATATCAATAAAATCATTCTCAAATTCATAAGTTGCAATTTGCATCTGAAACCCCCTTTCGGCATAAAAAAAGCCCTCGTTATGAGGGCTTATTTATCTTTATTCAATTTTCTAAGCATAACAAAAAGCGACTGGGGGTTTCCCAGCCGCTGGGCCGCTATGGGCAATTTTCAACAAATTTTGGGCCGCTATGGGCACAGTTTTTGTTATTTCAATTTTATTCTACTCCAAAAATTAATTTTGTCAAGTATTAGTTTTGGTAAAAAGTTTAATTAATTTTTGATCGATTTCATCTAAAATTTCATTTGGCAACCTTCCTTGTATTATTTTATTATTCTGTCTATAAATACGCATTTTACTAATACTTCTAATATGTTTAAGATCGACATAACTATGTTTTGTTAAAATTTCATGTTTGCCGACATAAACTAATCCTTCAAATATTTTTTTAGGACCTTTTGAATTATAACTTCTTATTGGAGCAATTACAATGTTTTTATCTTTTTTATTATTTTCTGCTTCTAATATAACTACTGGTCGGCGTCCTCCAAGCTCAGAACCAATATTATGTCCCAAATTTACCCAAACTATATCACCTCTTTTAAAGCTAGGTAGTTTTCCAGGTTCATATGTATGTTCGTAATTAAGTTTTTCAATAAAATAATTTAACCATTTAAATAAAGAGATAAGTTGTTTGTCGCTATAAACATTAAATAAGTTCTTAACTTGTTTCCAGAATTCTACAATATATTTTTTTAATTCATTTGAAAGAGTTTGTATAAAAATCACTCCTTGAAGTCTTTATCAACAATCATTATTATAACACATCATTTGTTTCGCCAGCCAGCCGTTATGATAGGTTTTACCTATTCAGATATAAATTCACATCTTACCTTATGAAACACGCCTTAAAATCGATTTAAAAAGGTCAATGTTATTCTATTTCTTTGGGAATCTCTATTCGAGCTAGCTTTAAGTTTTGTTCTAACGGTGGTATCTCCGCCTGATAATAAAGCTCTAATATTTGTGGGATTATTGGTTTGTGCAACAGTGGAAATGTTTGTTCTTTTATAATCTCTTCGTATTGCCACCCGTTTATTGTTTGCTCTATTGGTTTTCCAGTTTCTTCGTTGTATGCCGTTTCTGTATGTGTTGCTTCGGTTATACCAAAACGGAATGCGTATTTAACTGTTACGGTGCCATTGTTGATATCATCTCGAGTTGAAAGAATTACTATTCTTGCTGGTTTTTGTGCCGAAAATACCATAAGAAGCACCCCCTTTTTCGATTATTTAATTTATTAGTATGTTTTTACGGTACTGTTACTTCACCAGTTGCTGAAGCTATATTTAACGATTTATCAATGCATTTGATTTCCCAATTCCAAACACCTCTATGTGGTAATGTGTAATTTATTGACCAATGATTAGGATATTTATAATTCATGTTAAGTTTATAATATTCTAAGCCATTGGTAATAACTATATAGACCTCTTTAATTCCAGATGGAACGTCAATGACATCAACTTGAGCTTGTACTGTTGAAACATTAATATTTGTAAGCGTTGGTGCAACCGTATCATTTAATCTAGGAGTGGTTAAATACATTGCAGTCGATGCTATACTTTCATTGACAGCAGAAAAAATTAAAAAATATTTGTCTCCAGGATTTAGATTTTCAATTGTTAAAGTATCGGTTGCATAAAAAGTAGTCAAATATTCATTTTCGTGCGTTTTTAATGTTATCTTTGTATGCCGAGAAATATTATCTGAATATGCCCATGTTAAAGTTACCGAATTATAATTAATATTTTGAATGCTAACTTTAACTTCTGGGTGCTCAGAATATAAAGCACAGCTATTAAATATTATTACAATTGCTAAGATTGCCAATATAATTTTAAATTTCAATTTATCACCTCCAAAAAAATTATAACATGATTAAATAGCATGGACTATAAAATATGTTTTCGGAACTTGTATTGACCAATTTAAATAAATATCATTAGATGACGAATATGGGTAATAATAAAATCCTATAAATAACGTTTTCCCTGGCGACGGTGTTACCATAGAGTAAAAGTCAAATTCATCATTAAAATTTAAATAATCAGCAAAACCCTTTGTAGGGCTTTTATATATAAGCAAATCATCATAGTATAGCTCATAATATCCTTTAATAGAGCCAAGCATGGTAGATAAAGTTATGTCTATTTTAAGTTTAACGGGTATATTATCGTAATAAATTTTAGCACCATGAGCTGCAATTAGTTGTTTAGATTGTAACAATGTAGTTATATGTTCTGATTCAGAATAATACCAAGTTGGTGATAAATTAAATCCCAAGTGTTTTGACGATTCACTGCCAAGTGTTTTATATTCGCTTGTGTCAATAATAGCACTTTTATTTAGCATTAAATAACTTGTATCAATTTCACCGTTAACTTTTAAGTTGCCCGCGTTTATATATATACCATCTTGCCCCGTTCCTAATGCATCTTCTCCAATTTTTACAATATCTACTCCACCACTGTTTACTCTTATCTGTCCCTTGTCGGACGATGTGTTTTCAATAAACACTTTATTCCCAACTTGTATGCTCTTACCTGCGTATATTTTGTTTCCTGCCAGCAAATCACCAACAACGCTTCCTTCTGGAGCATTGTCTGGTGTAAGTGTTACGCTTGGAGCCAAGTTTACTTCTGTGTATCCGTCTGGCACGATGCCATTAACGACGTCCACCAAAGAATCTAACCAATAAGCTATTGTTCCTTCAGGAAGTGCGTTAGCAGGCTGAGCAACCAGTTTGTCTGAAGTTAAACTTCCTGCTTGTATTCTGTCGGCTGATAAATAGCCTGTTGTTATTTTGCCTGCGTCTACATTTGCTATTTTCGAATTGTCAACAGCCAAATCACCGATTTTAGCATTTGTTATTGCAGCGTCTTTAATCTTAGCTGTGCTTATCGCGGCATCTTGAATATGTGTTTCTTGTATTGCTGCGCTACTTATCTTAGCTGAGGTAATAGCTGCATCTTTAATGTACGCACTATCCATTACAAGCCTTATTCGTGGTTGTTGCACCTGCATTTTTCTGTTACCATAATTGTAATTAAGAATAAATCCGACAGACATGTATCTCGCATTCGACGGAAACGGCTTGCTTGTTCCTGCACCAAACAAACCTGTGTATTTTGTCCAAGTTGAAGGCGGAACAACTGCTTTTGCTGGATAATACCACCATGTTCCGTCTCCACTAATGTTGTTGCCATTTATATCGAACAAAACTACAGCCAAGTAAAATGCGCCATTATTTCCACTGATTGTTCTTGCATAACACTCCACGATATATGTATTGTTTGGGTCTATCGGCACCCTGCTCGAATATGCCCACCATACTTGCCCATCGTCGTTCGTCGCTGCGTATTTGCCACCAATACCATCTGTTACCTGTTCAATATGCCCGCTACCAGCCCACGTGTGCCAACCATCAAGCGAACCTTGCCCTTTTGCGTCTTCGAAATTGCTATTTAACACAAATGTGGTCTGGCGTGCAAAATTTTCCACATTGTCGACAGTATTAGACAAAGCATTTAAGTCGTTAACAGTATTGTTTAATGTTTGACTTTCTAAATCTGCGTCGTAGACCTTTGTTGTCGTTGCACTAACAGATGATGTCCAATTACTTTTGTTTCCACTCTTGTCAACGGCTCTAATTCTAAAGTAATAAGTTGTATTTGAATTTCCTGCAAAAGTATACGTTGTAGCATTTACTCTAAAAGTCTGCACATTTTGTGTAAAACCAGAATCAGTTGCAACTTGTACTTCGTAACCATCTAAATCGGACTCTGTGTTTTCGTTCCATCCTAACATCACTTTTTGAAACAATCCTGTTGCAGTTAAACCTGTTGGTGTTGCAGGCGGTGTTGTATCTTTTGCACTTGTTATGCTCTGTGTTGTGGCCCAATTTGATTTCTTGCTTTCTGCATCATAAGCTCTTACTTTTACATAAATTTTCATATTGCCTGGCACTTCGAATTTTACTAACGTATCAGAAGTAGTAATATAATTCCAATTGATGCCATCATAACTCCAAGCAAGTTCGTATCCAAGTAAATCGCTTTCGGTATTTGCATTCCAAGAAGCTGTTACAAAACTTAATCCATTTTCGTTTATTGTTGCAAGAGCAAGTCCTGTTGGTGTAGCTGGAGCTGAACCATCTATGTAGTTTGTTCGATTGTCTATTGTATTAACCTGTGTTTGTAAATCTTGCACATCCCCATTAACTGTTTGTATTTGTTGCTCTAAATCTGTTATATTCTTTGGTATTTGCACATCTGAAGTAGCCTTAATAATTGTTTTGTCATCTATACTGAAAACTACATCAGACCATTCAATTATGTTTATGGTAGTTCTGAATTTTCTTGCTTCAAGTGCATGCTCTATGCTGTAAACTAAGAACTTACCTGTAGAAATGCCTTTTGGTGGTAGTTGTAATACGATAAGATTTCCTGCAAATATATCTGGATAAAATTCGTTTAACTGAAGTTCAAATTTTATATTCTTTGTGGTTTCTTCGTACACGGCATCTGCTACATTAGAGAGCATAGCTTCGGCTGAATAAAATGAAGTAAATGAACGTTCTGAATCTGGCTCTGTTGTTTGATTTGGTTTCGTTACAGTAAGTTCTGTTTTTTTCTTTATAGGTGTTGCAGAAAATTTTACGTGTTTTATAGTGTAATCAACTGAGGTAGCAAGATTTGTAATCTTTAAAACCAACTTGTCTGGATATGCATTTAATTCATCTAATCTGATATTTCCATCATCACTTCCAGCGTTGAACGCAACATCAGTTCCTACTGGAGTATCATTTAGATAGTAAGTTATATATACTGTTGTATCAGGGTCTTTTATATATTCGCTTGTGTATTCAAGCTCGAATGTACCTTGTGTTCCAGCCTTTAGTATACTTGCATCGCCTTGTAATTCGTGGTCTATCACATACTCTGGAGCTGAACCTATCTCATATCCTTCGGATTGTACCTTTATTTGGTTATACTGCCTTTTGTTATTTATACTATAGTTCTTTATATTATCAGCTGTTATAGTAACCGCTGTTGCTGGCTCTGTGTAGTTTTCAATTCGTGTTCTAAATGATATTTTTCCATCTGGAGTGCATGTAAGCTTCCCGCCTGTAGCCTCTACTATTTCCTGAAGTATCTGCCACCATGTTTTGTTATTGTCAGCAATAAATACTTTCCAAGTAGTTGTAAGAGCCTGTAAATCTAAATAACTTGCATCTAAACCTATTCGATTAACTAAAATATCGTTTATTATTTGGTCTGGAGTATAGCTTGTATAAAGCAAAGGGTTAGTTGGTTTCTTTTGCGTAGCTATCCATAAAAGGTCTTTGAGTTCTATATCTGCTGTTTTATGTTTTTCTTTTATTGCGTTTGCGGGTTTCCAGCCATAGAATATAGGTACCTGTATAGTTGATGTACCATTATCAACTTCAACCAATAATTTAACTTCCCAAGTTTTGTTTAAATAATCATTATCAGGGGTCCCGTTAAGTTTGCCATTTGCGGGGTCAAAAACGTCATTGTATTGCGTTGGTGTAAATGCATTGTTTTCATTCTTTACAGTAATTACCGCTGAATCTATTGCAGGGGCTTCAAGAAGTTCAATTCTATTGCTTGTGCGTACTTTTAATACATAATCACTTAAGTCATACCAATTAATCCCATCTATTTTTGCAAAAAATAGCACCCGTTTGTAGCTTGTAGGGTGCCTGTAATATTCCTGATAACTTGTGTCTACATTTAGTGGTGGAAACATATTTATCACCTTCTTGTATTATAGATATTAAACTATAGGCATACGTGGCGGCAAGCTAAACGGCTTTTTAGCATTATAAAGCTCTTGAATGTATGAATCTGTCCAGATGTTGGGGTTGTATTCGGCTATGTGTGGTGCTGCTATTAAACCGTTAAACAAATTGCCTGTGGGATATTCATGCCCTATTGCAAACTGATACCTTATACTGTTGTTAAAATACAACCCACTTAAAAGTGTTGCCGAAACATCCATCACACCATCTATGTAAACTTTTGCAATTTTGTTTGTAGCATCATAGGTAAAAACAACAAAATGCCAGTTCAAATCGTTGAGAAATGTCTGGTTGTTTAAATAAACTAATTTATAACTTCCACCATCGTTTATAGACAACCTAATATCATAGTTAGCATATTTTTCAATATTAAATCCACCGCTTTCTGTGCACGAAAAAAGTCTAAACTTATCAGATGCTTCAACAACTTTGTTTCTTTTAAACCAAGCATCGAAAACAACGCCCGTTTGTGAAAAACTTTTTACAAGTGCATCACTTAACACTCTTAATATACCATCTGGCCTCGCACCATCTACAAACGATGTTGCAAAGGGTTTTTGTTCAAGCTGTATATACGCAATGTGAACCCACTCGCCAACATTTGCATCATTCTCATTTGGAATATACCACCAAAATGGATAAATCGTTCCACTACTTGCTGTCGTGATTTTTAACACATAACGTTGCCAATCTAAAGAAATTGGAGGTTTTTCTATCCATTCATAAGATGCTATCCCACGACTTAGGCTTAGGGAAAATTCTAATTCAATGGTGCCTCGCATATAGAAGGATATCGTATATTCTGTGTCATAATTTAAAGAATAATCTATCAATGTGCCAAAATCTTCGTACGGATTACCTGCTTCGCACTTTAATTCAGCAACATTTATGGTCTGACCAAAAAAAACATCTTGTGCAATTTGGACATCAGCATTCCAACCTGTTGGTGTAGTCCCAACAGTACCAGTAAATGTTGGATTGTTTGCAAGGTTGGTTGTCCCCTCTTCCACTGCAAAACTCTTTGCACCAGCAAAAGGTGTATCATCTTCTCTAAGCGTCACACACAAAGAACCGTCGTCGTTGTATATTAAACCGTATGGCTTTTTATATAACGCCATTTATATCACCTCTTATGCGAATTTGATTTGTCCTGTGTCTATAAGTTCTTGTACTGCTTCAGCTAAGAAATCATAGAACTTGCTTTTGCTATCTAATATAAAGCTTTCATCTGCGTAGAGATTTACTATGTTATATACAGTCTCTGGACCTGAGCGTGTTACATTTGCAGTGTATTCTTGTGTTAGATTACTTGTTTCCATTGTGTTTAAATCAATATTTGGAATTTTTTCCTGTGCTTCTTTCCAAATTTGGTCCATAGATTTTTCTGCCATCTTTTGTAAACCAAGTAATTTGCCTATCCAACTACCAGCTATCCAGTTATATAGCCTTACAAATCCTTCTCTTACAAGACCAAAAATAAAGTAAATGCCTCTTGCTATTGGCACAAGTACTGTGTTATAAACCCATGCAATGGATTGGGCAATTATAATGAGAAGCGGTTGAATTATTTGTAAAACAGGCATTAACAATGTGCCTAAAACATTTCCGAGAACTTTAAGAATGGTTACAAATGGTTTTAACATGTTTTCAATAATTGGTCCTAAAACATCCATTGCAGCACTCAAGATAGTTGTTAATGGATTTAACAGTTGTTGAACCATAGGTAATTTTTCAATAAAAGGAAGTAAGCCACCAAAAGCGCCTTTTAAACCATTTACTATTGCTCCAAATGTGTTGCCAATTACATCAGGAATTGACCTGACCATTCCAAGTGCAACGGCTTTAAAGTCCATGTTACTTACTATCTGTGTAAATCCTTCATAGCCATGTTTTATACCTAACACAAAGTTTTCTGCATTGGCTTGTATTTGGGTAAAAGTTTTATTAAGTTTGAATCCTAAATTATCAATTAATTCTCCGAAGTTTATTCCTTTTTCCTGCCCTTTACTTTCCATTTTTCGTAAGAAGTTAGCAAGGTTTGTGAATATGCTAAAACCTTTTAAATACGGGGTTTCTTTATCAGTTGCTTTCCATGTAATTTTACTTTGAGCACCCATTTGTTTAGCAATTAATTCCAATTGTTCTGCCATTTCTGGATTGCTTTCTTTTACAAGATCTGCAATTGTTTGAACTGCATTTGCTATTGTTTTAATATCGTTAACAACTCCACCGCCAAATACATAATTCATAACTAAATCTACAAGACCGCCTTCTGCATATCCTTTCAATCTTAATTTTTCTAACATTGCAACTAATTCTGGATATTTTGAAACTATATTTGCAGGTATTACATATTCACCTTTATGTACAATTCCAGCTGGTTCATATTTGCCACCAGATCCTGTATATCCACCTTCTGCAAAAAATCCTAATCCCAGCCCTAAACTGAATGTTGAAGAATTTCCTAGGCCTATAAAACCGAATATTTTATCTAAAACGCCTAAAATCATTCCGGACATTAAATCAGGTAGAGGCATTAACATTGCCGGTATACCATTTGGGAAAAAATTTGTTCCTGTCCGTTTTTCTACTCTTATCTTATTATCTACAGTGTTTATAGTTGAAGCAGCTTCACCTGTTAGATTAAACATAGGATTTTGAATATTAATATTTCCATTGTATGAAAAATCTAATTCAGAGTGTTTAACCTGTTTTTTATCTTTTTCTTCAGAAAATTCTTTTTTAGGAATGCCAAGTTGGAGCATTATTTTTACATTTTGAATACCATTGGCAAGCCAATCAAATGCTTTATCCCAAGCTTTTTCAAGTTTTATTGTTATAATTTGTGTTCCATTAATAAGCCAATCAAAAGATTGATGTGTTGCCTCTTTAAATTTCAAGATTATCTCTTTAACACCATTTATGATCCATTGTGCAACGGTAACAGGCCCTTGTATAAACTTTAGTACAATTTCTTTTGCTGTGTCAAAAGTACTTTCTAAAACAGGTTTTAATTTTAATTCCCAAGTATCTTTAACGCCTTCGAGAATATCTTTTAACCAATTGGGAATTTCTTTTAATACAGCACTAACGGTAAATGAAATATCTTTTACACCAGATGCAGCCCAATCTAATAATCTTCTTACCAAACTCTTTTTCTTTGTTCCTTCACCACCTGTTTCTCCGGTTTCTTCTTCTTTTGCAGTAAGAATGAAATTGAGAAAAACAGGTATACCTTCTTTGTTAGTTAGCCCGTCAATAATTGCTTTTACTGCTTCTTTTATCTTGTCCCATCTTTCTTCACCTAATAAACCTCCCATAATTTCATCTATAAGAGACTTTATTATTCTACCTACTTCAACGGCTATTGCTTTAAGCCAAGCCAAAAAAGAATTCATACCGCTCTTTATATAACTTTCTGCAAGTAGTTTTGTTTTCAAAAATACTCTTTTTAAAAATCCAACAAACCAACTAAAACCATCAAATATAGCTTTAATAAAATTCAATATTCCACCTTGGCCTGGTTTTTGCAGAGCATCCCATATTAAGTAAATGGCTGAAACAACAGCTAATATAAGTAAATTCATTGGCTTTAATACAAACATCATTATTTGTGCAAGTTGTGTAAATAGTTTTAAAGATACTAATATGCCTATTAAAGTAGCCCCCAATCTGAGTAAAGCCCAAACTACTTTTCCTACTGTTTCTTTATTTACGTCAATCCACTTTGTTAACTGCCTTATTCCAGCAATTAGCTTGCTCAAAAAATCAACCACACCCGTTCTTATTGCATTAAAGAACGCTATGTTTAATGCTCCAATACTGGCTTTTAATCTATCGAGTAGGTACGAAACGGACTGAGTTTGCAATTTATACGCTTCCATTAATGCTGTTGTATCACCTTTTATACCTTGTAATACCTCTTGATACTTTTCGTAGTTATTTACCCAAGTTAAAAGAGCCCTTGTGCCTGTTTCTGACAAATTAAGTTGTTGAAGTAATGCACGTTTTTCATCGTCTGTTAAACCTTGCATGGCTTTTCGCAATTGTTCTACAACTTTGGTTAATCCAACAAATTGTCCGTTCGCATCATATATATCAACGCCGAGCTTCTTGAAATTCTCTGCCTGCTGCATTAAATCCTGAAACGCTCCTTCAGCTGCATTTGCTGCTTCTGATGAGCCAAATCCCGCGGTTGTTAACGCGGTATATCCTGTTAATGCTTCTTGTAAACTAACACCTAAATTTCTTGCTGATGGTATGAGTTGTCCAAAGTCTCTTGCCAATTCTTCATATGTAACTAACCCTTGTTTAACTGCTTCAAATTGCATTGCATATACAGTTGTAAGATCATCTATACTCATACCGTAAGCATTGATAATTGCGATTGCACCTTGAAATGCTGTTGTTAAATCTGTTGCACCAGCAATTGATGAAATTGTAGTAGCTTTTAAAACGTTTAAAGCATTGTCAGCACGTACACCAGCTGAACCGAGCATGTATAGTGCGTTATTTAATTCGTCTAATGATTTTCCGCTTTGAATTGAAAGTTGAGATAAAGCTTTTTGCATTGATTGAGCCTGTTCTTGTGTCATTTTCATCATTGTTCTTGCATTCTGGAAGGATTTTTCAACTTTAGCTGCAAAATAAGTTGAAGCACTTACTGCACCAGCTAAAGCTCCTGTAAACGCTGCTGTGTATTTTATTGCAGTATTAATTGCTGTTGAGAATTGTTGAAGTTTTTGCCTTGCATATTCTATTTTCTTTTGAAATGAATCAAGGTTTTGTGAAACACTTTTTAATACTGGACTTGCTGAATCTGATGCTTTGATTGTTACACTTAATGTTTCATTGGCTGGCATATATCTCACCTACCTTTATTGTTATTTGCAAGTTCCTCTACAAAAGACGTTTTGAAAGCTAATAAGAAAAACATCCAGTCGGCTGGTTGATCTAAAATTCCGCCTTGTTCTGGAAGATTGATTATATTTCCCTTATGATCCGTGTACAACAATGCATATTGAAAATAATTTTGCTGTATTTCTAGAAAAATTTCTCTATCTGAAGTTCTTATTGTTTGCCCTTTTATCATCAACGTAAGCCATCTCTTTAAAATTTGTTTATCTAAAGATAATATTGGATCAACACTTTCAAGTAATTTTCGTTTCAGTTCTTCAACTACTTTTGGATCAAGCATTCCACATGTTTTTACATTAATTGGAGCGTCTTCACTCCATCTAATAATATGAAAAGGGAGAGCCTCAATAACTCTCCCTTTCCTTAGTAATTCAAGTCCTCTTACAGTTAATTTTTTGTACTCAATCCAGCCATCTTTATACTCCAAAAGCATTGCTACCACCGAGATTGTACATCTCCTGTAGTTTGTTCCAGATGTTTAACAATGTAGTTGCTTCTATCTTCTTCATATTTTCCAGATTCACAGGAACAGATTCACTCCAACTTTTGATTACTTTTGTCAAAAATTTATATGGTATTGTGTTTAGGGCTGCAAAATCTACTACTGCATTTCCGTCTCTAGTAACTTCTATCTTTGAGGATTTAAATATCTCCATAGCTTCTTCTCTTAATTCTGCAGTTAATTCCTTTGGTACCTCGATCCAGGTATCCGATTCTTTGTTTACCACCTTTTTGTCTTTGATATAAAGTTTCACAGTTTCATTAGAAGCAAATAAACCCATTTAATCACCCCTCATATCAATATGATCCAACTGCATTGGTATAGTCAGAAACTTTTATAATATCACCTGAAAGAGGAATAAGTGCTGTAAATTCTGCCTTTAGCATTATCTTGTCTGGTCCACTAATATCATGTGTCATATTGGAGAATAGCAATCTTGGAATGTAAATTTGAATCGTATTTGTGGCATCTTTTGCAAGTTCAATTCCAAGTGCCGCTTCTGTAAAGTTTTTAAATTCGGTATATTCTCCAGAAACTGTTGTTGGACCAAAAATGATATCTATTGACCCAGTAATTTCCAATGTACCAGCTTCAAGTGATTTCCTTTTTCCTGTTCCGTCTAATCTGTAATCGTCGGTATCTAAATTATTGTTAATTGAAAGTTCTACGCTTGAATAAAGATCCGTTGAAGTTGTAAATTCGTCTGTGTAGAGCATAAGTTCTTTGAAGTAATATGGATCATCGCCAGGTGTGGTTAGTGTCCCTTGTGTAAGTGCACCTGAAAGTTCTTCCTTACCAACAAAATCAGCAGTTACAGTTGGAATTGCTCCTACGCTTCCAGAGAATCTGAGTTGATTTAGTTTCATACCTAAGTATTTAAAGCTCTGCCCTGAGTGATTTACTTCTATACTTGCACTTGGCAAATCTTCAGATAGACCAATTGGAGTAATTTGTGTATATTCATCTCCCGAAGATGGTGTTGAGTCTGGATCTACAAGAGCAGCTTTTCCTAATGCAAGATAGAACAAAACACCTGCAGTTTCTGGATATAGTTCTACTTCAAGTGAGCCTTCAGCGCCAATTTTTCCAGGAGCTAATGATTTAATCCCTCTTACTCCAAGTAAAGCTTCACTTTTTATTGCATCAACTTTATGATTTAAACTCTCACTTTTAAATGGTAATTTGTATTTTGCTGTTGCTTCGGTTCCAAATGTACTTTCAACACCCAGTAGTACACTGGATCTTGAGCCTGTGTAAGCCATATTTCACACCTCCATTACTCTTCCCATTGTATGGTAAATTGTGCAAACACAAATAATCTATGTAGGTTGTTGACATAGCCGAATTGAATTTCCTGGATCTCATAATAATTAAATGAACTTTCCAGAACGCTTTCAATATCTGCAATCTTTGTATCTGCAGTTTGATATGCAGTATCTGCTGTTCCATCAATTGAAAACATAATTGCCATTTCACATGTTTTTCGGATCCTGGATGAGGTTAAATATTCTGGTACAACTCTATCAATAAAAATAACTGCGTTATTTGGTTTTTGAAGTGCTTTATCATCTGTTAATGAAACGTTATCAAAATACGCCTGCAAGCCTGTTATTAGTGGTTGTATTTGACTATACATTTTCCCACGCCCTTATAAGTTCATCTATCCATTTATTCAAATTGAAATCTTCTAAAGCATCACGCAAATATCTTTTTTCCGGAGTTCCTTGTTTGGCTATTTTTCGCCATACAGCCCATGCTACACCTTTACTTTTCTTTCCTCTAATCCGCAATTGTTGTTGTACCCATTTTAAAATTGGTTCAAATGGTGCTCTATGTGGTTTGGTACCATACTCTACAAACGGAGCATATTGCATGTTAGTAAACACTTTCACCTTATCATAACTCAAGTCTTTCACCGTCCATCTTTGAGCTAAAGCACCTGTATTAGTTGCTCTTTCATATATGTTTTCAACAATCATATCTTCAAGTTCCATTCCTGCTGCCAATAAAACTTTACGCAAGACTTCACGAAATCTGTCATCTGATACATACCTTCTGATTTTTACCAGCTGTTTTTTGTCAACACTGATGTCAATCATAAATCCCACCCGCGTGCGGTTCTGTAATAATTTGCTAAATACCTAAGATGTGGTTTAGTGTTATCATATTGCTGTGAGGCATTCTGTATTGAGTAGGAATTGAGTTTTTGAAAATCTCCCATAATCATTTCATAACAATCAGCAAGAGCATTATTCCAATCTATAATTTTTGCCTGAACTACAACGACCCCATCTACTGCTTCTGGAAATGTAATCTCGCCCGTTTCTTTGTCTAGTGTAAAGTCTGTTGTTTCAATGCTGTCTATAAACACTCTTTCTGTGTAGGTTTCATCTAAATGTCTGTACGGTATCTGGTATATCTTCCCTTCAAAATCCTTTGGCTCTGCAACTATCAATTTGATTTCTGAATTATCTTTTATAATTTGTTGTAATTCTGCATCTGTGAAGATCTGGTTTATAGAATCTTTATCAGGAATTTTCATTCTTAGATATTCCAGATTAGTCATTTACATCACTTCCTTATTTTTGCTCGCCTTCCTTTTCTGTCTTTTCTTGTACATTGTCTTTTTTACTTTTTTTAACTTCTATTGGTTTTAAAAATTTTTCTTTAACTTTTATATCATCAGGAATTTCAACAAATTTTTTGTCTTTTTCAGATTTAACATGATAAGCTTTGCCATTTACAATTACAAACTTTGTATTACCTGTAAATTCATATTTCATTTTTTCGCCTCCTTAAAGATTGAATTATTCATAGAAAAAAAGGGGCACAAAGCCCCTTGGAATTATTGGATATAGAATATTCCAGCTACATCAGGATTTCTAAATTCAAGTGTGTATTCTCCTACAATTTGTCCTCTTACACTATCTCCAGTTTTTGCAAGTGGTTCATATGCCATTTGTCTCCCGTTAAGTGGTTTAATTTTAACATTACTTGGATCAAAAACTATTATCATATTTTCAGGTATATGTGGAGAAGTTCTTAATTTAATTTCGCCGTATTGCGATAAATAAGCATCGATCAGTCTACCAGAAGTTCTTTCATTTTGTGTAACTATTAGTTTGTCGCTGTTGAGTGAATTAAAGTATTCTTTTGTGCTTGCGTTCATCCATGCTTCGACAATAGGTCCGTTTGCATCATATATAAGTTTTAAGAATGCCTTAAAGTTTGCCTCGCTC
Organism: Thermosipho globiformans; assembly: GCF_003990895.1. Lineage (NCBI taxonomy): Bacteria > Thermotogati > Thermotogota > Thermotogae > Thermotogales > Fervidobacteriaceae > Thermosipho > Thermosipho globiformans. The sequence continues at coordinate 55,425 of NZ_BHXD01000001.1, read as the reverse complement.
CAGGAATTTGTTGCTGTAATTCCATCGTTGTCTATAAAGTATTTTATACCTCCTAACATTCTTGGAGCACTATTGTCTGGTGGATCTAATCTTATACCAAGCCATGCAGTTCTTTCAAGAAAGATTTTAAGTTTTGATAGTTTTCTTTGCACTTCATCTAAAAATACATCTTCGGTTACCCATTGCTTGACTGCAAGTTGTGTTCCTGAGAATTTTACGTAATCGGAGAAAATTTGAGTAACATTATACCTCTTAATTTTTTGTTCATAATTGCTATCAGTGTAATCTTGACCTTCAGGTTGAGCGTCTCCAATAAGTTCTACATCTACTCCAGCAGAATGGTTTGCATCGCCAGCAACAACTGAAATAGACAAGACATCTCCATTAATTGCTGTTACTCTATAGATTGAATTTTCGACTTTGACTATGTTACCAACTTTAAATTTCTTTCCCGCACCACTTTCTACAGTTAAAGAGCCACCTCCTGCAGTATATGCAGCTGCAAGACTTACTTTTAATACTTGTAATACATCATCCCACCATTCGTATCTAGTAGAGTTCACCGGTTCGTTGGCTATCCCAATAACATTTAACAATGGTGTTTGTGGTAGCTGAAGTTTTGACAATACTGGAGATACATCATACTTATTTTCAGCAACATTGTAAGTAGTCACCATACCTGTAATTGTAGCCATATTTCATTACCTCCTTTTTACTTTTTTTGATTGAAAATTGCACGTAGGGCTTCCTTAGGATTATCTGGCAAAGTTTTTTGTATGTTGGTTGCGTTAGTAAAAGTTCCAGCTTCCATACTTTTTACTCTTTCGTTTGCTCTGGCTTCTATTAGTTCTTCTACTTTTTTGGCAACAGATTCTAACGTTTCCAATAACTGTTCTTTAGCTTCGGTTAATGATAAATCAGATAACGGATCTACGTTGATCAATACTCCAAATTCGTTTGGAAGTCCTTTTGCCTGTAAGTATGTGTTTTTCAGATCTTCAAGTGCTTCTTTTCTTTCTTGCCTCAATAACTGCTCATATTGACCTTTTTCCTTCATCTTCTCTATTTCTGCCTGCTTCTTTAATTTCTCCTCCCTTGTTTTAATTGCTCTAGTAACCGCACTATCAATCTGGCTTTGTAGTTCCTTTTTTGTCATAATCGCAACATCTTCAGGATTGAGCCCCAGCTGTATAGCTGTTGCTCTTAATACTTCAATAGGATCTCCATCGTCTTTTATTGCTTCTTCTTGGCTTGCGTTTTCTGCTGGCTTTTGTTCCTGTTGAGTTGCATTTTCATCCCCCTCTGCAAAGAGTTGGATGTCAATGCCCCTCTTTTCCAATTCACTCATGCTAATACCTCCCTTTTATTCTTATTCTTTACTTGCCCAAGGACATTTGTACTGAATTGCAAGACTTTTTGCCTTGCTTGCTATCTCTGCATCTTTATTCATCATGGCTCTTCTGTATGCTGCAAGTAGTCCAGCACAGCTTACTTTCCACTTCCCATCAACATATTTTTTGTATGGATATCTTTTGTTTTTGGAATCTAAAAACACATGTGCTGGCATATCTTCACGCTTTGAAGAGCCTACTGGTGGTACATTACTCCAAGTCCTGTCTTTTAAAACATCAGTCATGAATCACCACCTCACTACTGATTTAGAAATTGGTTTACAATTAACTTTGCAGGCTTTGGTAAAGCTAACAGTCTGTGCCTACATTGAATATGTGGATGTAAAAACGTTCCATGATCTGCTCGGATTTCTAGACTTTTTAATTTACGTGGATTGGTTTCAATATATCGTTCAATTTCACTTTTAGTCCATGGTTCTTCCCGCGTTAGTTTTTTTCTGTTTGCACACCATGTTGTGGTTCTTGAATCACTTGGACCAGACCATTTGAATTTGTCAATTACTTCTTCGTATTCTACATACGTTCTCCAAATTCCTTGTTGCATTGCATGACCAACTTGATCTCTTACCATTACAGTTATACGCCGTTTTGCCGTTGGTGGAATTTGTTTTATAAGAATTTTTGCAAGTACATCATTAGGCGCTCCAGATATTATTCCTGCTGTAAGTGTGTTTTCAATTATTCGCATTAGATCGCCTGCGTAGTTCTTCATAACAGTGTGTTCAAAACTCATAAAATTTTCGTTAAACCACAACATAGCATTTGAAGGTACACCTGAAAATGGTTGGTTAATTGTTGAATGAGCTAATTTACTAGACATACTAAATGTATTTAGCAGCTCCTTGTTTAAATATTTTTCAAATTCTGATATGTAGCTTTCTGTTTGTTGCTGAATTTGGATCTTTAACCACTCTAAAGTTCTTGTGCCAATTTCGTTTGTCATCAACAGACCAATTAATCTTTCAAGTAGTTGCTTTAAAAGTGATAAATTACGTTGTATCAGTCTTCGCTCAATCCTGTTTAGGTTTTTGTCCAGGTTCATTGCCCATCATCTCCATATACCAGCTGTTTTCTTCTTCAATTTTTTTCTGTTCACTTTCGTAGTCAAAACCTAATGCTTCAGCAACTGTTTTTTTACTGACTAATCCCATGCTGATTAAATTAATCCATTTGTTCAAGTCTTCTACTTCATCTGCTGGAATTACAGGATCTACATTCACTTGTACCTCGTTAACAACGACCCCGTCCATCGCGAGTGCAAGCTTTGCGAGTTTTTTAATACCTTCAAAATAAACGGATCTATAATTTTTAATCTTCTTGATAAGTTTGGATAGTTTAAGCTTTAAGGCATATCCAGAAATATTGCCAAGGTCGTTCAGAATAAGTTCAGGACATTTGTTTCTGAGATAGTTTTCTAACTTTTCATATTTTTCAAGCATTGAAGGAATAACGTTTCCGTTATATTCCAGGATTTTCAGTTCCGCATTGTCTGGAGTGGACCATACATTGTGTTCTTGTTTAAGATTTGAAGCGTCCTTAATTCCACTTGCTATGATTCTTGGTTTTGCATATATATCTTCAATTGCACTAATCCTGGATAAAGTAGAATTCATCTCGTCTATGGTATCTCCTATTCTCTCAAGCTCACTTTCACCCCACACAGGATCCTTTAAACTCGGCATATTTGCTACATGTATAAGCCAAAATTCACCGTATCTGTTTGGAATATCTTTTACCAGCTTGTCGTCAATATACAATTGCATCCTATCTTTGGTGTAAACTTCCTTAACACTCAATGTTCCATCTTGGTGCTTCATTGCATATTCGTACACCCAAACTACAACTTGTCCGTATTCCATAACATAGTTGAGTGTTCCATTCAAAAGGTTTACAATCCCTATTCTTATCTGCCCGTTGTCGTCTCGACCAATTTTTAAAGCACTATCTCCTAAAATCAAGCCCTGGATAACAAACAATCTTGCAGTTTTATCAAAGTTGTTTTGTTTCAATAATTCATTTAGTCTGTTTGTTGCATTTTCGTTATCTGGTACTACAAGTTCAAAATTGTCGCCGAATATAAGTGAATAATCTGTTGATATGATCTCGTATGCGTAATCTACAAGGCTTTTTGTAATGTGTTTTAAGTTTCCTTTTGAGTCGTAATCTATAAACAATCCTTTTTGTTTGCAATAGTTTTCGGTATATTCACCATAAAACAGATTAAATAATTCGTTATAGTTTTTCGCCATCTATTTCACCACCTTACACAATGTCCAGATTAAAGCTCTTTGCTTCTTGTTTGTTTGTCGCACCGTAAACAGCAAGTGCTAAAGCCATTACACAGTCGTCGTGGTAGCCTTCCTGAGCTTCTAATTTAAAGCCACTTCCAGATTTAATCCTTCTGAAGTATCTCAATTCATCACGCAACGTTATATTTGATGATGGCAGTAAAATTCTCTTTTGCTCCATCACAAGCAATAAGTTATGCAGTAATTCACTTTTTGATTTCTGGGAAAATACAAACGGCTGGCATGCATTTATTCTTTCCGCTACTGGATCACCAACACCTGTTGCGTCCAGAAACACAAACCCGTTGTATCTAATTTGAATATCATTTACAAGCTTTATGATCTCTTCATATGGTATCTGATTAAACCTGTGAAATTCTGCTATCTTGTACGGCTCTTCTGTCGTGTCTAGTACAACAATCACCGTGTAGTCCTTATACTTTGCCAAGTCAACGCCAATTGTATATGTATGTCCTTCCTTATATCCAGCAGGTTTATAATCTTCAAATACTTCAACCAATACCTTCCAAGGAAAGAATGAAGAATCGTCATCTACAAACTCAGCTAAATATTCCTGCCTCCAAACATATTCTGGTGTTTTTGCTTTTGCATTCTCTATTTCTTCCTGATCTAAAAACGGATTATCATACACAGTTGCATGTAATGATACTGTTCTGTTTGCTCCTTTTAAACCACGCTGGTATTCTTCATAGAAGTAATTCATTCCGTTTGGTGTAGATTCCAGAATAACAGGTGCTCCAGCATCTAATTTCATTGGTGTTATAACTTGCTCATAGACGCTGTCTTTTATAAAAGCTGCTTCTGTAAGTACAACCAGATCAACTTTCCTACCTCTCAAATACTTTCCATTGTATGCCGTAGATCTTGTTGTTATAACTGAATGATTCTTTAACGTGATAGTTGGAAAAGGTGAGTCTTTGGACTTTTTCACAAAACCTTTTAACGGTGATCTCTCTAGTGCTTCTTCTAGTAAGTCATAGTAAATTCTTGCCTGATCTAAAGATGGACCGCCTACAATAATATGGCTTCTTGGATTAAACGTTGCAAAATAAAAAATCTTTCCCGCTACATAGTTTGTCTTTCCAAATCTTCTACCTGCACATATTACCTGAGTTGAACCGTTCATGTATAAAATTTCACGTTGCTTCTCCGCTATTTCGTCATATCCAAATAACAGCTTAACGAACATTTCAGGATTCTTGAGTTTCCTCGCTATCATCTCCATCTGACTCTTGGTCATTAGTTATCAACTCCATTAATTTGACAAATGGATCTTCTGTGTCTTGGTCAAGTTGTTTGAATTCTTCAGCTGCTGTATAACGTACTTGATTGGTGGCAGTGTTATACAAAGATTGCATGGCTTTGAAAGTTTCTGGATGTATCCTTTTCCAATCTCCTGTTTTAATCAAATCAAAGAAGATCATTCTAAGCTGCTTCGCTAATTCAAAATTTTGTTCTCGTTCTACTTTCAACGTTTCAAGTCTTGTAATTCCTTTTTTAACTTCCTCTTCAAACAACTGTTCAGATTCTTTCTGTGCTGCACGCTTTTTGATTTCCTTGCTAACATTCCAGTGTTTTTTCTTGTGATTGAGAATAGCATTATCGGAAATGCTTTCATTGTATTTGTCTTTCAACCATTTTGAGATTCTTCTCGTTCCCCACCCTTCTGCAAGTAATTTTTCAATTTCTGTTCTATGTTCACTATTACATACTTTGCATTGTTTATTATGAATAACTGGCATATCTATCACCTTCTTACGAAGTCAATTTAAAGTTTACGAAGTCTACGAAGTTTTATAACCATCGTTCACCCTTAATAACTTCCTTCAAAGCTCTGTTTTGTTCGATAATTGTATTCTTCGTATGCTTAAGTTTTTCGACTATAATCCTCCACTTTCCAAGTTCATTCGTCGCTTCCAGAAGTAAGTTGTTTATTTTTGCAAGTAAATTGATGTTGTTCTGTATTCTCATCTGTGCTTCCTGAATTGATATCTGAGCAAGTTCTTCGGCTGATAGTTCATCCAGCGTCAGTTCCTGATCCAACTCTTCCCACTTCATTATGATTCACCCACCTTTGTACATTTCTTGGAAGTTTCTTTTTCTTATTTTGATTAATAAAGAAATCTATATCTATTTCCCAATCTTTGTGTACTCTGTTGTGGCATTCTGGACACAAAAGGATAAGATTGTATGGATGGTGATTACGTGGTACCCATGGAATTTGATATTCTGGTGGTATAGTTGCGTTTCGCCTAAATAAATGGTGTATTTGTCCCTCTCCGTTAACATAACGCCCGCATAATCTGCATTTTTCTTTATCTCTCTTATGCACATAATCTCTAATAACCTTTGGAATCGAACCTATCCCATAGTATCAACCCTTTGGTCTACGTAAACAATGTCGTAAATCATGCCGTTAATATTTACATGTTTAATATTCTCCATCTAATCTCCTCCTTCTTTAGTACACCCACCCCATTCCCACAGCGGGCAAGCTCTTTATCTAAATCCCCGCTACCGTTTTGTTAATTTTAATTTAGCAACAAAAAAAGACCCTATGATAGGATTCCTTGTCAAAAATTATCATAAAAAAATGGGGCATACGCCCCATATCTTATCCAGACATCTAATAAAATCGATTTTTCAAAGTTATTCTAGAGGAATTATTTCTCCATTGTTAGTATTTTCCCATCTTGGATCTTTGTGGCTTAATTCTATTAGCTCTTTTTTACTCTTTTTTCCATAAGATTTAATGATTTTTTCTATAAATTCTATTTCTTTGTCATTTAAAATATTTTTGAAAGATAAATTATTGGGTACTATACAAGTCCAACTATCAGAATCAGCATCTTCAAATTTTGGTTCTTCATCTATAAGCGTAATAACTTTAGCCAATTGTAAAGCTTCTAAAAGGATGTGATATTTATCAGGAGCAGGCCCCATAGGCAAATGTGCAAATTCTACACCAGTTAATCTTTGTTTAAACTTATCATAATATTTGCTTTCAACAAACCATAATAGTTTAAAAAATTTCGTTTTATAAACATAATGAATTTTCATTTTTTTCAAAGTCTCAAATATAACAGATACGGTAGCATATAATTTTTGAAAATTTACATTTTTCGAATTGCTAACTTCAATATAAGTATTTTCCAAAGTTTTTTGATTATCATTTATAATATCTTTAACTTTATCATAAATTTTTTGGTACTTTTGAGGCGATAATTTGTTTTTGTTATTTTCTAACATTTCTAAAAATCTTTCAGGATCATTAGCAGATCTAATTAAATTACTAAGTGATTCAGATGGAAGAGAACCATTTTCATATCTTTCAATAGTTGCTTTCCCTATACCGAGTATTGCAGCAAACGTTGCTTGACTAATGCCATATTTTTCTCTAATTTGTCGAATGTTCTCAGGTAAAACTAAACCATGCTTTTCAGCATAAATTCTAAATGCTTTTTTTAAATTTTCATTTTCTAAAAAGTTGTCAAAAAGTTCTGTGCCACAATTCTTACAAATAGCAACTTTTGCATTTACTTTTATTTTATCAGTTCCTTTGACATTATAAATTTCTTCTTTTTCAATTGTATCGTAATCTACAAAGCGATTACACGTTTCGCAAAATAACTTTTTTGCACGAGAAGTTAATTTGATCATGTCACCACCTCCCCTCCTCATGAAAAGAAATAACAATAGCATTATCTATCCCTTCAAATTTCTTTATTTTTACGTACACACTAAAGTTTTCTATAGGCATCAAGAAAATATAAATGATTCCTGACTCATAGTTTTGATCTTTTTCTTCTTCAGGACCTGAGTGGAGATATTCATGAGACAATTTTTCATACAAATACTCTAAAACATCTTCTACAGTCCAACCAATCTTTGCTAAAAACTCTTTGTTTTTCTGCCTGGGTGCAAATGTAACACATCCTTTTTTGCATAAATCTTTAAAAACTTCTATAAAGAGCTGGACCTGTGCATCTGACACAATATCTCCTCCTGAAAGGATTATACCATCATTTGATGGTATAAGTCAAATAATACAAAACCGGGCCTTTGCCCGGCATTTTCGTATACTTATGGATTTTACAAAAATTATATCATTTTTGTGGGGGTTTGTCAATATAAGACACTTTCTCAGCCAATTTTTCCACACCTTCTTGCACATATGTCCAAACTGTTTTTTCGTTAAGATCCATCTTTTGTGCAATTTCTCTATATGACAATGTTTTATATTTTAGGCCTGAGCATTCTACAGAATTACAAAGCTCAAAGTCGTGATTGATAACTCTCCAGAATATTGCTTCTCGTTGCCTTAATGGAAGTAACTGAAGCCAATACTCAATCCGCCTGATTTTGTTCCACATTCTACGCTTCTTTTCTATCGTTAGTTCATCCAAAATTTCTGGAGAATGCATTGAATTTTTATTAAATATTACTACTGCTCCATTCTTAAGTGTAAATTGTATAATAATTTCGCCATTTACAAAATCTAAATGAATTTTCCTTTTTAAAATTGCCTGCCAATAACTTTTGTACCTTTGCAATTCTCTTACGATATAATTTTGAGTAGAAGTTAACATTTGAAACCCCCTTTCGGGATTCCCGGTTACTTAACCGGGCTTTTTAATTTTATTCGTTGAATATCACCTTCCAGTTGAATTGTTACTAGCATATTTTTAATTGAACGAATATCCACAACGGTTTCATCGTCCTCTTTAATATAGGTTGGTAGTTGGAGTTTAAGCAGAAGTTTTATTGCGGTGTCTAAATTTTCTGTTGTGATGACCGCCTTTTTGTCCAATAGTCCTATTGAGTATTCTTTGGTATTCTTCATAATCTCCACTCCCTCCCTTGACAATTATTGTTACTTCTTCAAAGTTTATTCTAGTTAGTTCCCTAAGATAATTTAATACTTTATGCTTGTTTTTGATAGTAATACCCTGTACCCACATTATTTCTCTCCTTTCTTTATTTTTTCTGCAAGTACTTCGTTGATGATTTGTTGAGCTATTTCTAATTTTGCTTTTGTCACTTTGTCAAAACCTTTCTTGGCTTTTAACAACCTCGTTAGTGCATTTGCTATTTTCCCCAACTCCATTACTAACTTCATGCTTTTCCCTCACTTTAATCTCACGATATATTTTTTCATTAATATCATCAAAATCAGCCCCAAGTTTTACCATTCCCCAATTTATAAAAGCCAATAGTCCTAGAAGTAAAATAATGCCCAAAATCATATTATCACCTCGATATATTCTTCTGCTAAATCATCAATACTCTCGCCAAGATCTGGTTTATAATTTATTTTTACAATTCTTGATGTTATATTCCTTTCGTAATCATCCTCGGAAAGAACGTATAATGCAGGGTACGATCCTTGCCTTAATGTTTTTAAAGCAAATCGCAACGCATACTTTTTATTTGGAAATCGCCCTATAATTATTTTGCGCATTGTGCATACATACCACCGCATAATTATGCCCCCTTTGTTAAGGCTTTCTTTTTATTTGGAGTAAGTATTGGTTTTGCGGTCGGAGCAAGTGTTCCAACAAGCATAGAAATAAGTTGTTGCAACTGTGGACTTTGTATTGTTTCCGCTGTCTTTTCTCTTTGCTTTAAACTGTCATATATTCTCATAAAGTGTGCCCTTATAACCCCTTTTTCGTTCTCTGTCATATCGCATAGCGTTTGCCAGCCTATAGCGTTTTTGGCTGCTTCTAGTTTCCAATCCTCATAATGTGGTTCGTTATAGAAGCCTTTTTTTCGAATATCGTTATAAACTATTGCCCAAGCTTCTTCAGCTGAAAGTTCAGCCTGATGGTTGTATTCCACAGCTTTTTCTCTAATTTCTGAGATAGTTGGTGCAAATTTCTGAGTCTTAACTATAATTTCTATGGCATACTTGAATTGTTCATCAGTTAGATCTCTCAGCATCTTATACCATTGTTCTGAAAGAAATTTATCTGTGGTAATTCTTTCAAGTTTTTCATATACACTTGCAAGTAAAGCCATACCAGCGGCAAAAGTCTTACGGCTAAGCACTGTTTTCACCCTCTTCCAAAAATTGTTTTAAACCTGTAAGTTTGCCGGCAAAACCAGCGGCTTGCTTTTTTCTCTTTTTGGAGCGTTTACCAAATACGCCTTTTAGCAAAGGATCAACTACATACTCAAAGCCCTGCTCTTTCATTACTTCGGCTTTGGTTTTTGCAAGCGTTACTATTGCATTCTTTATCTGGGCTGGATAACATTCGTATAGGGTTTGAGATACTAATGGAAGCCATTTAGGATCAAATGGACCAATTAATGTTCTCCAAGTATCTACTATGTCTTTTTTTCGTTCATCCAAGTTGAGATACCACTTTGGTGGATTGTCCGCGACAGGTGTCGCAGAATTCCCGTTAGGGAATTCTCTATTACTTTCTTTATTGTCTTCTGTATTCTTGTATTCTTGTATTATATCTTTATTATATATAGTGGTTGGGACTTTAGTTGGATTGCTGGTTGGATTAGTGGTTGGTTTTTTAGTTGGATTATCCAACTTTGTTAACATTTCATTAATATTTTTGGTTGGGACTTTGGTTGGATAATCCAACCACGGAAACCAGAATGTAGATTTACCTTTTATTTTTTTATATTCTATTAAGCCCCGGCTCTTCAGATCTGAGATAGCCCTAGAAAGGGTATCTCGATGAATCCCCAGGACTCCCTGCAGGTAATTCCATGAGAGGTATAAAGGCCCTCGCCAAAATTTTTTATTGGCTTCGTGTAAAAGAAAAAAATATAGCCTTGTTGCGTTTGGAGTAAAATGGGCCTTCATATCTTCCTCCCAGAAATTCCCCACAAGTGTGTATATATCCATTATTATCACCTCTTTTATAAATAATCCCCACCCCAAGAAGGGGCAGGGATTTAAAATGGTGCATCGCTTAACTCTTCATCAATTTCAGCAAACAAATTATCTTTTATATTCTTAACAGCGTTGTATTCTATAACGTTCTCTTCTTCATATGGTTTGTATGCTTCTACATAATTTTTAGCCGTACGAATGCCGCTTAACGTATTAAGATCAAATTTTTCTTTCACGTCATTCAATATGTCTTCAGGCTCTAAATGTAATTCCTTTGCACGTTTTTTCATAAGTTGCCATAAATCTGTTTTTTCTTTATAAAGTTGCTTTTCAGCCATATCTTTAACAATATAATATGTGTTTTGTTGTTGAGGTTTTCCAGGCTGCTTAGGATGTTCTTCTGCAATTTCCATATCCTCTAAGTCTTGTGTAAATACATTAGAAGCCCCAAGACCTGTAAGTACTGCATCAACTAAACTTCGTTTTTTAGCAATCTTAAGGATTGAATTTTGGAAAACCCAAGGATTTTGATCCCAACCTCTTTTCTCTTTAGAGTTACAAGCACCATATCCAACTCCAATAATTTTTCCATCTTGCGCCTTTAACCTGCAAACAAATTTGTACATTATAAAAGATTCATTTTCGATTTCTTTTATAATTTCAAACTCTGGAGTTAAATTAAACAGTCTTACAAGTTTTTCTGCACCCGATTTGTAAAGTGATGGTTTTTGAGATTCAGAATGTTGTTTTATTGGGAAACCATAGTCTACATTTTCTTCAAGCACTTCTTTTTGGAGCTTTCTAAATAGGTCATACTGATGTTTAATCTCTTTAATTGCACCTTCGTCAATTTGGAGCATAGAGCCTGTTTCTTTTTTTACTTCTAATTCTTTACTCATTATCTCCACCTTCTTCAAAAGATACGCTCATTCTTTCTTCTAGCTCAACATACTTTAAAACTTCCTCGACTGCTTCTTCTGGTATATCATTTGGTAATTTCCCTTTCGATTTTGCAAATTGAATTCTGTTTAATGCAGAAAGTTTTGGTTTGTAAGTAACTGAAAAGACATGATTAACAAGTCCAGGATATTTTTCCGTGAGCTCTCTCGCCTTGGTATTGGAGATCTTTGCTGTTGTAACCCACTTGATTTTTGCCCCCTCTAAGTTCAATGTGTTCTTATCTACTGGACGTTCTATATTTTCTTCAAGTATTGCCATTAATTCCTTTTTTCTTTCTTGTAGTTTCTTCATGTACTCATTTACTTTCCTTAATTCCGTTAAAACATTTTCAACCGTAATAGTCATACCCTCACCCCCATTTTAATTTGTTTAAATGTTCTTCCCAGTATCTTTGAAGCTTCATATTTTATTGCTCTCGAAAATGTTCTAATATGTTTGAATTTCTTAGTGAATTGTGCTATACTATTATCTGGAAATGTGTTATACCATGCTTGAAGAAAAAGGATTTTTATTTGCTCCCTGTGCTCTGGGGAGCTTTTTTCTATCTCTTCATCCAAGGTTCTTAAAAAATCCTCGTAAAGTTTACTCATAAGCTCGCCTCCTATTTGTCAAACAATGGCATTCTACAAGCCGCTTTTCTGATGTAATATCCGCCTTTTGGCTCGTAAACTTTCCAAAGCCCATTTGCTTCACGATTCATAAGAAGTGTTCTGACTATCTTTTCAGTAATTTTTTCAATGATTTGGTCCTGTATTTTGTCAATTTCTTCGATTTTCGAGAGTATATATCTGAGTTTTGTGCGATCCGTTGTAGTAGGATCTTCCAGCCAGGACTTAATTGTTTCTTTGAGTACATCTTCTTCATCCTCCTGTTGTAAAAATTCTTTTAGTAGTTCGTTTTTTATAACTGTCATCATTGCTATGGTTTCTGTGTTTTCTGTTACCTGCTTGCTTATTCTCTTGTGCTCCACCAGAACCTTCTGTTTTAACATCTTCTTCGCCCCCTTTGTACAATGATGGAAAAACTAAGCGGTCAATTTCCATTCGATAACGGTCTAAAATGTATTCCACAAGCACATCATAAATATCACCAAATTCACTCATAATTTCATCCCCTTCTTTGATTTTTTATTTACACCTACCTTTGATATAATTTTTGTGGTGCTGATGGGCTTAACAGGGGGGATAGGATGATATTAGTTAATATTGATTTACCAGAAGAACTAGAAGAAATGGATGATCATCTAATAGTGTTTGTTAACCTCGAAAATTTTTTGAAACTTTCAGATTTTCCAGAAAACTTTAATAACTATGGTGACAAACCGTTTTTTGATTTAGGAATTGTTACTCGAGACGATGATAATTATATTGAATACTGTAAAAAAACTGGCAAAGGCTTTTATAATCTTCTTAAGTTTTTTAAAATCAAATCTGATCCAATTTCTGGAATTAGAGGTTTTTCTAATGTTTATTCCCCCATTGTTATTGAAGCATTTGAAGAAATCAAGAGTTATATAAAAGAAAAATTTGATCCAAAATATGTATTTGGGAATTACCAAAATCAAAAATTTGATAAACTTAAAGAACTTGTTAATAACAAAAACAATTTAATAATTCCGCTTTTTTCTCGTGGTGAAGAAATTGGTTCAACAGCCCAAAGTTTAGATGTAGATATTTGACCAAAATTTTTTAGCCCATCAGCACCATTTTGAATGTTTCTAATCTCCTGATGTAAAATCAAGAAATTCATCAACAAGCCTGTAAAGCTTCTCTTTTAACATATCTTTGTTCTCAAGGACTATAAATAATCCAATTTTTGTTTCTTTCGGATTATATAAAATCATCGAAGAATGTCCTGTTATTGCTTTCCTAATATCAGAAAGAAGGTTCTCTACTCTAGAAAAGAACAAATTTGTTTGTTCGTCTATATTTACTGGAACTTTTAAAGTATCTTCAGCATAATATACCTTCATACCTTTACCTCCTTTTGTCAAATTTGGGAAATATCATTCTGCCAACTTCAGTTTCTCGATATCACAGTACCTCCTTTACCACCCCCTCTTTTTTGGGAAGTGCTTCGTATATTTCCTCGACGCTAACTCTCAGCGCTTTTGCGAGTTTGATAGCAACTTCTAACGAAGGCATTATTTCTCCTCTTTTCCCATCCAAAATTTCTTTTTAAATATTCAAATGTCAAAGACCATTCAAGTTATTTTGTGTTATTCTTTCCTAGGACAACAGCTTCAAGTTTTTTTACAAAATTTCTAAGTTCATTTTCAGGGTAGAGATAGTAGTTCCCTTTCTTTTCGTACCTGATTGTTCCATATTTGCGGGCGAGTTTTAAAAGACCACTTACTATATTATGAGGTATTGCTGTTTTGATTTGAGAACTAAGAACTAGCACTTTATCACCTCCACTTCTTGGCACAATTATATAAAATTATATGACTATTAGACAAATAACATTATTCCTGATTTGACTCATTGGCACATAATTATTGTTAAATATCTTTTTAAAATCCACTCGTAGGTAAATTTATATCTATTTTTGGTACAACTGTGTATAATTAATGTGTCTAAGAGTAAATGTGGGGGTATAAATTATGGGTAATTTCAATGGCCAAAAATTGAAAATGTTGAGAAATTCATTAGGAATCTCACAAAAAAAACTTGCCGACCAACTCAATGTAAGACATACAACTATTTCGAGAATCGAAAAAGGTGAACGTGAGCCGAGTCTCCAACTTTTAAATCTTATTGCTGATTTCTTTAATGTTTCTGTTGACTATTTACTTGATAGAACTAACGATCCATTCCCGAAAGGAAAAGAATTTAATCTTTCTGCATATTTATCAGCCGATGTTCTGCAAACGCCTGAAGAACTTAAAAGGCTCGGACAACGACTGATCGAGATTGCGGAAAAATTAGAAAAGGCATTGAATTAAAAATAAGTTGTGATAAAAAGAGTGGGGAGATGTATTTTTTATAAAACAAAAAGGGGGAAGGAATATGTCAAGTAAAATTTATGATTTGTTTATAAGCCACGCGTGGGACTACAAAGAAGATTATTATAACTTAAGAGAAAAGCTGAACAATTATCCATATTTTGAATGGAGAGACTACAGTGTACCTTTTCATGATCCAATTGAATCTATAAACGCTCAAACAATAAAAAGTAAAATTAGAGAAAAAATTCGTCAGAGCAGTGTTTTTATTGTTTTTGCAGCAATGTATTCAAAATACTCAGATTGGATTGAATGGGAAGTAAAAGTTGCAGAACAATATGAAAAACCTATTTTGGCAATCAAACCTTGGAGCCAAGAAAAAGTTCCAGTTTTTATACAAGAAAAAGCAAATAAAATTGTTGGTTGGAATATTGATAATATAGTTTCCGCGATAAGGGAGTTGGCCAAATGACTATTGAAGAAAAAGATTATCTTGAAAAGCGTTTTGAAGATCAACGAAAGTACTATGATAAAAAAGCTTCTTTATACAAGAAAAAATGGGAATTCTATAGTATAATACTTGTAATTCTTTCACCTATTCCTCTTTTTGTTTTGACATTTGTCGAGTTAGCATGGTATTTTAAGCTAATTATAGCTATTGCAAGTTATCTATCAACAATTTTTGGTTCTTTATTGACATTGTTAAAATATAGGGAACAATGGTTGTACTACCGCACAACAGAACAAGAACTTTTAAGGGAATATTATCATTACAAAACTCTTACAGGACCTTACAAAGATCAAGAGGAAAATACCTTTAAATTATTTGTAGAACGAGTAGAAAGTTTATTAGCTCAAGAAAGATCAAAATGGCTAGATTATATTCAGCAACAAGATTTGCCAAAACGTTCATAAATCGTATTCAAAAACAGGGATTTTTTTATTTTTTGCCATTTCAGTTTCCTTAAAAGATTGCTCCCCACCACCGATTCTAATTAAAACATCTATCATAGAAATAAAAGTTTCGGATTCATCTCCCCACTCTTCTCCAATAATAATTTTTTTGTCTACTGGAAATTGTTCGAATTTTTCAGCTTTTTTGCAGGCTATTCCTATTGTTTTCCAACCTCTTTTAATAGCTTCTTGGTAAGCAAGTAAAGGTATACCAAGAGCAGTTAAACCGGAGACAATAATAATTTGATTTCCAAATTTACTCTCCATTAGATCAAACACTTCATTTATAATTTTTTTAGCTTTGTTAATATCAAATTTTTTTGCCGAATAACCCACAACACCTATTTTTACCATTTTTTTCACCTCACAATAAATATTATACTTCCTTAGAAAAAAATTAGAAATAACATTAAACCATGTTCAGATCCTTACAAATTCTTCCTTTTCCCCCTCTTTTTTAGGCAACGCATTGTATATTTCCTCGACGCTAACTTCAAGCACTTTTGCGAGTTTTATGATTACATCCAAAGATGGCCTGGCTCTTCCTGTTTCGTAGTGGGAGATGGATTTTCTAGAAATGTTTATTGCTTTTGCTAATTGTTGTTGTGTGAGATTTTTTGCTTGTCTCATTTCAGCTAATGTCACAGTATCACCTCCTGTTACTGTTCGTGGACATATTCAATTTTCAAAGACCATTTATGCTCGTATTATTACCATAACATATTTGATAAGGTAATGTCAATACCTTAAAGTTAAAAATAAGAAACTTTTAAGTTACTAATAAGTAAATTGCTACTATTATAACCATGCCGCTCTTTTTGATGAAAATCTCGTTATAATAGCATTGTGAGGAGTGAAAATGCTATGAATATTGGTGAAAAAATCAAATTATTAAGGCAGCAAAAAGGTTTAAAACAAGAAGAACTTGCAAAAGTATTAAATATTTCTAGAAAGTCAATCTCGCATTATGAAACCGGAAGAGTATTACCTCCGATTGATATTCTTAAAGCGATAGCCGACTATTTTGGCGTGTCAGTTGACTATTTCTTTTCAGAGCATTCTGGTAAGAACGAAGTTGAATTTGTTGATGTTGACTTTAAAACTGTGCCTTTATACTCAGCTCCTGCTTCTGCTGGCAATGGTGCTTTTCCAGATGAAATATATGTTATTGGTGAAGTAAAAGCCATCAGCAAAGATGTAGATTTTGCCGTTAGAGTTGTAGGAGATAGTATGGAGCCCGTTGCTCCAGATGGTTCTGTTTTGTTTGTCAAGAAACAACCTCATGCATTTAACGGAGATATGATTGTTTGCACATACGATGGCTGGATTTATGTGAAATGGTATGTCAAAGAAGATGATAAAGTTATGCTGCTTTCTGAAAATCCTGTATACCGTCCAATTATTGTTGAACCAGATGATAGATTTATTATTCATGGTGTGGTTAAAGAAATTATGAGTAAACCACCGAAAAAAGTTTTGAAATAACGGGGGTGAGATAATATGGAAATTTTTAAACTTCTGAGTTTATCTTTTGGAGTGCAAGCTGACTTTTCAAAAATTTATAATAATTTAACTCAGAATTCAGCAAATATGAATCGAGTGCTAAAGATTATGGAAATGAATAGTACTCAGACGTTATTTTTAAACAAAGGTCAAGAAAGTGAATTAATATTTATATTGTTTAACCAACCAAACAGGAACACAAACTTTTCATTTCAAAAACATGCTATAACTTATAATGAGCAATTGCCTATTCCAGAAGAAATAACGCTGAATGATGTCATCGCAAAAATAGAGAATAATTGTTCTAAAATTCTGGAGTTACTTAAAAATGAAAAAATTCAATTTATTTCATCTCCTTTTTTGCATATAGAATTTGTATATAAAGATCAAGAAAAAAATTATTCTGAGCTTTTAATTAAACATACATTGCCAAAAATCAATTTAGAGAATTCCAAATTAGTTAAATCGACTTTAGGATATACTATAACCAAGAAACTAGGTAGTATAGATAATAACTATGTTCAGGAAATACTAATTGAACATTGGATAAAAAACAAAGAATTTTTGTTTGTAAGTAGTACAACACAATGGAACATTATAGAGTACCAGTATAAAGATTTAAGCTTCTTTAAAGAATGGGTCAAAGAGATATTTACTTCTGCAAATGATACGATAAAAAAATTAGAGGAGGAATGATACTTGTATGTTTAATGGAACGTCTAATGATGTTATTAGTAAAGAAAATCGTGATATAATGGAAATGAATAGAAATATTGTAGGTGATTTTTTGCCATTTTCTGTAAGTAGAAAAAGATCGAATTCATTAATTAACAGAGAACATACAAGTGAGAATGATCCTTATGTGTTTTTTTCTGAGGAGGTTATTATGAATAGTATAGCAAAGCATCCTGAAAAACAAGAAGCGTTATTAAAGAAAGTTGTAGAAAAAGCAAAAAAGTTATTAAAGAAAGAACTTTCAAAACTTGGTTATGAATATATGTATGTTAATTTCGAATCATCATCTCAGAAACTTTTTGTGTACCTTAAATTAAAGCATGAAAATCCTGAAGAGTATGAAAAATTAAAAAAAGAATATAGACAACTAATTAACCTTGAAAAAAAGATTAGAAAACAATATCCATTGATTAATGTTGAAATCATATCTTTAAGTGAAGATGAATATATAGGTCAGAATATGGAATATATTAATTTTTAGAGGTGGTTTTCGTGGCTACTTTTCAGGAAAAACAATATAAGCAAAAAAATGAATCTTATGTAAGATTAACAAAATATATAGAGTCGAATAATGATTATGATGATTACAACGAATGGGGGAGTCATGATATTCTCTCAAAATTTCATGAAGTAGTTTTGCTAGCAAAAATAATAATTTTGAGAAAACTTAACACAAAAGTTGAATCGCATAATGCAATAGTAGAACACCTTGAAATAATTAATCCTGAACTATCGGAAATATATAAAAACTTGAAAAATCTTGCTAGAAAATTTAGGTATGAAAAATTAAATCCTGATAAAAACTCAAAAATATTATTTGAAAAATCTTATATGGACTTTATTAATTTAGTAAGAAGTATAATATAGTTTATTTTTTTGCTATTTTTGTTACGATTGTGTTTAATATTCCTTTATAAATGTTGAAATATCCTTGTTTGAGCCGGACTAAAACACAGAATTATTAGTTTATAAAACAACGGGGGTGAGGGCTATGAAAAAAGGTATTATTTTCCTTGCGATTGTTTTTGTTATATTGTCTTTTTTTCTGTTATCAGGTTGTGACATTTTAAATTCATTTTTTGGAACAGATAATGTTTTAACTTATGAAGAATATTTAGAGCGTGAAGGAAACAAAATATATAAGGAACACCCTATTGTTTCGCCAAAAACTGA
Organism: Thermosipho globiformans; assembly: GCF_003990895.1. Classification (NCBI taxonomy): domain Bacteria; kingdom Thermotogati; phylum Thermotogota; class Thermotogae; order Thermotogales; family Fervidobacteriaceae; genus Thermosipho; species Thermosipho globiformans. The sequence continues at coordinate 36,579 of NZ_BHXD01000001.1, read as the reverse complement.
AGAACATAAAGAACAACTTGACATTTCCAAAGACGCTACCTCCATTATTCCATTTACTGCTCATATGTACAGTATCAAGGATTTTAATGTATCAGACTCTTTTTTAACCACCGTTGAAAAAGCTTCAAAAGCTGCGTTATCTGATAAAATAAGAGGCATTAAAGATAATGATTATGTTAATTTACTTCCTATGCCGAATTCACCTGATGAAATTTTTTTCAAATTAAACGATATTGACATATATTATTATGGGCAAGTTTTTATAATTCCCTCTTATTGGCGTGATTGGATAAAAGAAATTTATACTAGAGTTGTAGGTAGCATTCAATTTTTAGGTGAAAATAATACGTTTACTTCTGCGTCTCTAAGTTTTAGTGGGGGATTTTCTTTTGTACCATTATGTTATATTTTAAAAATTCACAGCCAAAGTGGTGATTTTTATAATTTGTTAGTAACTCCAAATTACAAAGGCTCTACTTCACAAGAAGCTATTTATAAACTTTATAGTCAAATCTTTAATGATTTTAATTCTTCTGAGAAGTTAGGTTTTATTGTAATTTATGCAGTGTTTTCAGGAGATAAATATATTGACGATTTTGCTTTGGGAATATTATATACTGGCCTTAACCAAACAGTTCCTAATCAAGATACATTTTTTATACCAATAACAGGTTTGAAATAGTTTACAGACATTACAAATAAATTTGAAATGTAGGATTTTATCCACCATATTCGATAAACGCGTACGAGTTTGTCTAAAGGGAAATGTTTCAATTATGGAACCTATTTGTTGACAAATTTAAACTAACTTGTGATATAATGATTACATAGGGAGGGGGAGAATATGTCCTTAACAAAAGAACAAGTCTTAGAAAAAGTTAAAAATATAATGTCGTTTTTAGATATGTTTATTGATAATAAGATCGACGTAACAACTTTCGAGTACCTTTTGCAAAGAGATGAAGTAGGGCAAATTATTTGGAAATATCTTAACGATGAACCAGTTAAAAATGCTAAAGAATTTTATCAAGAATTCGATAAGATAATTGGTTATAAAAAAATTATTATTGTTGACAAATTAAATGCTATAAAAAATCCATTATTGTTGAAAAAAATATCAATTCAAAATTCAGCTAATATGATGGTTTTAAATTTGATCACGCAAAACAATGCTCAATTTTCATTTGTGGTTAATAAAGATACAATGCCTTCAATATTACATTTTTTACTTAATGCTTTTATAGGAGACGGTAATGTTACTTTGTCTAAGGAAAAATTAAATCAAATTTATTCTACTTTTAAACAAATGGAAATACAAATCAAAGATTTGTTGAATTATTTTTCAGAGGTGATTAATAATGGAACTAACTCCTCAACAAAGAAAACTAATGACTGAAACAATTAAAAAATGGAAAGCAATTGAAATGGAAAAAGGTTTAAAAGAACAATTTGACAAAAAAAGAAAAAATAAAATAGATATCGAAAGGAAGATGAAATATTATTTAACTATAACATTGCCAAATCTAAAAAAGCTTCAGGAGGCATTGTATGGACAAAAAGAAGATAAAAAGTAATTTGAAAATAAATTCTGAGTATCTTCCTGGGGATGTTGTATGGACTGATAATGTAAATTTTGCACATGATGATAAAGGCAATCCAGTCTACAATAATACTAAAGATTATAAAAAAAAGAGACCTGTAATAATTGTCTCAAAAGATAATGAAAGTCAAATTACTTACATGGGGGTTTTTGGTACCTCAGATGTTAATGCTGTTGATCAAAATGATGTTTATACAATAAAACTTCCACCTTCTCAACAAACAGGTTTAACAAAAGAAACTTATTTTGATATAACACAAATGCAGCCTATTCATATTGAATGTATAAGTAACAAATCTGGGGAACTCTCTAAGGAAAATTTGGAATATATCCAATATCTAATGTTAAAATATTTAGGATTGATTTCAGACGAAGAAGAAACAGAAAATCAAAAGTAGCGCTTATAAGCGCTTTTTTATTAATGGAGTGATCCTATGAAACGTGCTGCAGCATATGCAAGATATTCCTCGGCTCAGCAACAGGACATCTCAATTGAAGCACAATTTTCACGTATTGAGGAATTTGCAAAACGGAATAATTACATTATAGTAGCCCGATATGAAGATAGAGCAATATCGGGCTTTTCTTCTCGCCGCCCAGGATTACAACAACTGCTTGCAGATGCAAAATTAGGAAAATTTGAAACTGTTATTGTTTGGGAATTTGCAAGACTTGCCAGAGATAGAACGATTTCTAGAAATTATAAAGAACAATTCCGTAAGCTTGGAATTGAACTTATTTCTGTTACCGAGCATATTCCCGATTCTCCAGAAGGTGTAATTATCGAATCACTATATGAAGGAATGGCTGAATATTATTCTAGAAAACTAGCTCGGGACAGTATGAGGGGGCTTATACAGACTGTGAAAGATGGTTATGTACATGGAGGATACCCTCCTTTTGGTTTAAAATTTGTAAAAGATGAAAAGGGAAAAAGTAAATATGCTATCGAAGAAAATGAAGCCAAAGCAGTAAGAAAAATGTTTGAAATGGCTGCAAAAGGCGAAACTCTTTCAGCTATTGCTAGATGGCTGAATGATAATGGATATAAACCTAGAAGGAGCCAGAAATTTAATGTTGAATCTGTTCGTGATATTCTCAAAAACCCTAAATACATTGGTAAAATTATTTTTAATAAACGCAGAGGTAAGGGAAAGTTCAATCCATTTAATGAAATTATTGAAGTTGAAGCTCCAGAAATTGCAATTATTGATGAAGATTTATTTATTAAAGTACAACAAAGGTTGTCAAAAAATAAACACAAACCAGCAAGAAGAAATTATATTCTTCGTGGACTAGTTCAATGTGGCATTTGTGGCCATCCACTTTCTGGAGCCATTCGACAGGGAAATAATGCATATTATTATTGCACTTACTGTTGGCGAAATAATAATAAGAAAGTCAGCATAGGAGCTGACAAATTAGAAAACATTGTCATTAATTTTGTGAAATCTCATTTTGAACACCTTGATACAGAAGAACTTACTCGCAGAATTAACAAAAAAATTAAACAAAAACTTAATCCTGCCGCCCTAAAAACATTTCAACAAAATCTCGATGAAGTCAATAATGCGATTAAAAATATAACAAAAGCAATTGAAATGGGAGCATTTTCAAATGAACTCCTTATTCGATTAAACGAACTTGAACGAGAAAAAATGAAGCTAGAAAAAGATATTCGTTCAGCCCTCGCTCAAATAAAATCATTACGTGAATTAACTACTGAAGAAGTTGAACATTTAAAGCAAAGTGTATTAAAAGAACTCACAAATAGATCCACAGCAAGAGAATTATTAATTAATTTAATTGAGTATATTACTGTTAATTTTGAAACAACAGAAATTTTATTCACTACAAAATTTGGTGACTACGTTGTCAAATATAATAAATAAGCTGGTTTTTCAACTCGTGGTTTTCCCGGGGTCTGCCCGCCCAGACCAGCTTTAGTTCCCAATTTATTTAACAACTCTGTAATTATAAGCTTTTTGGAATTTAACAGAAAACTAAGTCCCTCTTTAAAGTGCATTTTGTTTACTTGTTTAGTTTGAATGTTTAATATGTTTATTTATTTGTTAACACATACTCTTAAGAAAAGAATTTCTTCTTCGTTATATTTTACTTTTTTGCTTATTTAAAACTTTTTATTTGCTGTTTCAAGGTCGGGATTTAAATACGACTTTACATATCTTCTAACTATTTCTAGATCGCTACTGCAATTCCATTAAAGTTTAAACTGCGTTCATCATTTCAGGCTTACCATCATTATTAACATCTGCATTATTATTTCCATTATCCCATTGTCATATAGCTTTATTTCCATTCTAAAGTTTAAACTCATCTTTAAATATATTTTGAGGTTCTCCTATAAGAGATATAGTATCCCTTTTGCTCTTATATACTTAAGATTTACTGAAAGTTTTCCGTTATCATTTATAGTATATGCCCCTTCTAATAATTCTTGCCTTATTGAATTAGAGCAGACTACTGGAATTATACCTGTACGGTGGTTTCTAAAATAAGGATAAGTAAACATTTAAAGTAACAACAACAACAGAACTCTCAGGTGTAAATTCCCAATATGTCAGTGTGAACATCCAATTGAGTTAATTCTTTTTTTGTTTACCTCTTTTAATTTTAATATTACCATATGTTAGATAATTTTTTCTCCACAATCGTACTCTACTTTCAGTAACACCCAAGAGAGAAATAATAGTCTTCTTTGAAAGTTTTTAATCCATGAAAACCTTAATGACTTCTTGCTTTACATCCAAAGATACTTTCTAATTTTTGTCCTTTCTCAGCCAAAGAAAAACACCCCCTTATTGTTTTTTTAGTACCACTTTGGGGGTGTTTTTTTCATTTCTTTTTTATCCTCTTTCATTTATTGAGTTCAGTGCTAAACTCGAAGTCTCACTTATTTTTCATCATATCTACAATATTAACATCATAAACTAATTATCCTAATGCTCTTGGGTCAAATGCATCTCTTAATCCATCGCCAACAAAGTTAAATGCTAATACGGTAACGAATATAAATATACCTGGAATCAATAGCCATGGTGCATTTTGTAATACGTATATATCTTGTGCTCTTGCCATCATTAATCCCCATGATGCAGACGGTTCTCTAATTCCTAAACCTAAGAATGATAGTCCTGCTTCACCTAATATATATCCAGGTATAGACAATGTTGCAGTAACTATCATGTATGTCATTGTATTTGGAATAACATGTTTCCAAAGTATTTTACTATCTGGATATCCTAATGCATATGCTGCTTCAACAAATTCATTTCTCTTAATTGACAAAACCATACCTCTTATTATCCTTGCACGTCCAGCCCATCCTATAAAGGAGAGAATAAATACTAACATAATATACACTTGCGATGATGGAATATCTAAAGGTAGTAAGGACCTCAAAAGTATCAAAAGATAAAATCCTGGAATTGACATAATAATTTCTGTAAATCTCATCAATAACTCATCAGCTACTCCTCCATAATAACCTGCAATTCCTCCAAAGAACAGTGATAGTGTTAATGTTATTGCAAGACCTATAAATCCTATTGACAATGAAATTCTTGAAGCAAATATTAGCCTTGACCAAACATCTCTTCCAAACTCATCAGAACCCATTATGTATAATCTAACAAATGGATTGTTGTCATAATTGTCTACACCATACAAATGGTATTTTAATGGAATAATCCAAAAAACATAACCTACTCTTCCATAATCTTTTTTCTTTGGCCCCCAACTTTCAACAAACCACTTTACTGGATAATATTTATAATCAAAATCTTTAATTACCAAATCTTTTCCAAATAAAATTTTCTTCTTTCCATTTTCATCAGTGTATTTTATATAATTAATTGTATATTTTAAACCAACTTTTTCAATTTCATTTTCGCTTGTAATTCCAAGTTTAAAACCGTATTTTCCAAAAATAACATTCTTTGCGGTTGCTGTATCATTTTCTATAAACGCTTCTCCTTCTGTTAAAACACTATCATTTACTCCAGCTACAAAATATTTAGTCTTTTCACTTGAAGACGATACCTTTTTCCATTCATTATTAACCATAGCATACTCTTCTTTTTTTAGTGTGAATTCCAAATCACTTACATTAATAACTTTTCCTGGAAAATCAGTTCTAGCAAAATATTTTGTGTCATTCATTACTAATGTTATTAATTCACCTTTGTATTCAACGGTAACCCTGCTTGGAAAATATAATTGTCTAGTTTTTCTAGTATAGTCTAATTTATCTACATAACTTGCGTATGGCAAAACATATAAACCAATTTTTTTCTCAAAATCACCAACTTTGTATACCTTATCTACTTTAGTAGGAGGTGCATAAGAATGTTTTAAACTTTGCTCAAACGGGTTATATGGTGCCAAAAAATCAGCAGCAAACATCATAATATAAAGTACAATTAGCACCCACAATCCTACCATAGCGAGCTTATTTTTCTTAAAAGCTCTCCACATCAATTGTCCACGAGTAAGATATACTTCTTCAAAATCTATATTTTCATTACTATTATTTTTTTTCTTAACTTGTTCTTTTTTAGCCATCAACTACTACCTCCTATTCCAACCTAATTCTTGGATCAACTGCTGCAAGTAAAATATCACCGACCAAATTACCTGCAATTAACATGATAACACTAATAATTGTACTAGCCATAACGACATATATATCTTGCTGTACTAATGCTTGATAAACAAGTCTTCCAAGTCCTGGCCAAGAAAAGATCGTTTCGGTAATAACAGCTCCCCCTAGCAAACTTGACAAACTAAAACCAAACATAGTAATCAATGGATTTATAGCATTTCTCATTGCGTGCTTAAATATAACTACTCTTTCAGGCATACCTTTTGCTCTTGCAAATTCAACATAATCTTCATTCAACACGTCTAATAAGCTTCCTCTCATATACCTCATCAATCCTGCAAAACCACCAAATGTCAAAGTAAATGCTGGAAGTTGCATGTGCCAGAATATATCTTTAAAACCTTGCCAAACTGTCATTTTTGAATGATTAACATCATACATACCAGCAACTGGGAAGGTACCAGTCTTTGCTGCAAAATACAATAACAATAATGCTAAAAAGAACCCAGGAATTGCTATACCAGTAAATGCAATTACTGTTAAAAACTTATCCCAAAAACTATACTTTTTTAGTGCAGATACAACACCTAAAATAACACCAACTATCCATGAAATTACAAACGAGTAAAGTGACAATATCAAAGTTGCAAGAACCCTTTCACCAATTAGATCTACAACTGGTCTTCTATAGTAAAATGAATAACCCAAATCACCAGTTAATACTCCTTTTATCCATTTAAAATATTGGACCATCACTGGTTGATCCAAACCGTATTGTTTTTCAAGAGTATGAATAAAATCCTTTGAAACTGATGGATCAAGTCTGTACTGGTCAAGAAAATCTCCAGGCGCAGCTTGCATTATCAAAAACACTATTAACGTTATTATAAAAAGCTCGGGAATCAAAATTATTAATCTACGTGCTATATACCTTAGCAATCTCAGTCACCTCACTTTTAATTTTTAAAATGGGCGCGGGGCTAACACCTCACGCGCCCACATAATTTTTTACTGTTCTTTCCACTCTTCATAAATATTCCATGTTGTTCCACCAAGTGGTCCTATCTTTACATTTCTAAGTGTTGCTTTGTATGCGTATAATCTCAATGAATTTACTGTGTAAATCAATGGTAAGTGCTCAGATACTAATTGTTGGAATCTTGAGAAGTAATCTTTTACGATATTTTCATCAAGTATTCTTACATTTTCTTTAAATATCTTATCAATCTCGACTTCCCAATCTGGCAAATAGTAGTCGTTAGGATCTACAAAATCTGCAACTTCTGGTGAATAATTCCAGAAATGCAATGATCCTTCTGTCTTCCATACGTTTGCTCCACTTTGTGGCTCATCTCCACCAGTTAATCTAATGATTATTGATTCCCAATCGCCTGTATTCAACAATTTTTGAACTAATGTATTGAAATCAATTGGAGTAAATGTTACGTCCATACCAAGTTGTTTTAATGCATCTTGGATTATATTTGCTACTCCTTCTCTAACTCTGTTTCCTGAATTTGTTGTAAGTAAGAATTTTACAACATTTCCATCTTCGTCAACTAACTCTCCTTTATCATTCCAGCTAAATCCACCCATTTCTAACATTGCTCTTGCAAGGTCCAAGTCATATTCATACTTTACTACAACATCTTCGTTGTAATATGGTGAACTCATTGATACTGGTGACCATTGTGCTATTCCAAGTCCATTGTAGAGTGTATCAATAATAGATTCTTTATCTATTGCATAAGCTACTGCTTTTCTAAAGTATTCATTTCTGAACCATTTTCTCTTAACTGGATCTGGAGTATTCCAGTTGAATGTAATAAATGTTGTTCCATATGCAGGTCCTGCTGTTGTAACTACTATGTTGAGTTCTTTTTCTTTTTCTTTTAATTCTGCAAATTCTGTTCCTCTTGGACCATAAACATCAATTTCTCCATTTTCAAACGCAAGTCTCATTGCATCTTGGTTTGAAATTATCTTATAGAGTACTTCATCAAAATATGGAAGTTGATTTCCATTTGCATCTTTCTTCCAGTAATATGGGTTCTTTGTAAATCTTACATATTGGTCAGGAACGTATTCTACAGGAATGTATGGACCAAGACCTACTACTTCTCCTTTATTTATTGCATCTACTGTCCAGAATTCTTCAAAGTTTCCATTCTTTACGTACTCTTCTGCTAAATGTTTTGGATAAATATACATTCCACCAAGGTATCTAAATGCAAGCCTAAATGGTTCAGGATAATACATTCTAACTGTATAATCATCAATCTTTTCTGCTTTTGGTAAATATCCATTTGTACTTGTAATAACATCTTTAAATGAACTTGGAATATCTGGGTTTGTATAAATATCATTCAATGTAAATACAACATCGTCTGCTGTCAATGGTTGTCCATCGCTGAACTTTACTCCCTTTCTGATATGCCAAATAATTTCCATTCCACCATCTGCAGTTAGCCTTGGACCTTCCCAGCTTTCTGCAATTGCTGGATAGAATTCCATATCCACACCGTGTCTTTCAATGAGAGTTCCACCATACCCCATAAACATATCAATAACATCAGTTGAACTAGTTTCCTTTGCTGTAACATCGTTCACTGTCTTTGGACCACTAAGAGTACCAATAACAAACTGACCTCCCGGCTTTCCCTGTGCATCTGCTCCAATATATGGAAGCTGAGCAGCGTAGGCAAACACTACTGCTAATACTGCAAGTAATACCATGAGTTTTTTCATAAACTCACACCCCCTCTTTTTCTACCAGGTGACAAGAAACCTGGTGATTTTCAGAAATTTTATACATTTGTGGATATTCTTTTTCACATTTTTCTGTTTTAAATGGACATCTCGGATGGAAGAAACATCCGCTTGGCCTTGCAATTGGATTTGGAACATTTCCTGTTAATATAATTCTCTTTCTTTGTTTTTCTACTTTTGGATCTGGAATTGGAGAAGCTGATAATAATGCCTTCGTATATGGGTGAATTGGATTTTCAAAGACTTCATCAACATCACCCATTTCAACAATTCTGCCAAGATACATTACAGCAACCTTATCACTAATAAATCTAACAAGTGATAAATCGTGTGAAATGAAAATATATGTTAAATCAAGTTCTTCTTGGAATTTTAAAAATAGATTAATAATCTGGGCTTGAACTGACACATCAAGAGCTGATGTAGGTTCATCTAAAAATATTATTTCTGGTCCAACAGACAATGCCCTTGCAATCGCAATCCTCTGCTTTTGACCTCCACTGAATTGGTGTGGGTATCTATCCATATGGTAAGGTTTAAGTCCAACCATTCTCAATATTTCAACCGCTTTATCATACGCCTCTTTTTTATCTTTCACAATTTTATGGAACAACAATGGTTCAGTCAATATCTGACCAATTGTCATACGTGGATTTAATGAACCAATAGGATTTTGGAAAACTATCTGCATTTTTCTTCTAAATGGTAACAATTCTTTTCTATTTAAGTTAGAAATATCTTGTCCAAATACCTCAATTTTTCCATCTGTTGGATCTATTAATCTTAACATTGTCCTTGCAGCTGTTGTTTTTCCACATCCTGATTCTCCAACTAAAGCAAATGTTTCCTTCTTTTTTACTTCAAAAGATATATCATCTACTGCTTTTACATCACCAACATGCTTTTTAACAAGAAAACCTTTTGTAATCGGAAAGTATTTTTTTAAATTCTGTACTTTTATGATTGTTTCATTATTCATTCTTCATCGCCTCCGATTCTTTCTTGTCTAGTACTGGATTGAAGCACCTTACAAAGTGTCCTGGTTCTACTTCAACCAATTCAGGCAATTCTTTTGTACATTTATCAAGTTTTCTTGGACATCTTGGTGCAAATGGACATACATTTGGCACATCAATCATTCTCGGAGGTTGTCCTGGAATTGCCTCAAGCTTATCTTGCTTTTTATCAAGTCTTGGTATTGCCCTAAGTAACATATGTGTATATGGATGGAGTGGATTATAGAAAATCTCTTCTGCTGTTGCTATTTCCATTTGCCTACTTCCATACATAACTATAATTCTATCAGCCATCGATGCAATTACACCTAAATCGTGAGTTATAAACAACAAACCAGTCTTAAATTCCTTTTGCAAATCCTTCATCAATTCCAATATTTGAGCCTGAATAGTAACATCCAAAGCAGTTGTAGGCTCATCGGCAATCAAGACTTTTGGATTACATGAAAGAGCAATTGCTATAACAGCACGCTGCCTCATACCACCGCTAAATTCAAATGGGTATGCAAACATTCTCTTTTCAGGTGCAGGTATTTGAACCTTTCTAAGCATTTCGGTTCCTATTTCCCATGCTGTCTTTCTATCAACATTTTGATGCCTTATAATAGTTTCAGTCAATTGATCACCAATTGTATAAAGAGGATTTAACGAAGTAAGTGGATCCTGGAAAATCATACTAATTTCTTTTCCTCTTATCTCTGCAATTTCTTCTTTCGACAATTTTAGCAAATCTTCTTCTTTTCCTCTTCCTCTGTAAATAATCTGTCCGTCGACAATCTTACCAGGCTTGTGTATAAGCCTCATAATAGACTTTACAGTTACACTTTTACCAGAACCTGTTTCACCAACAATTCCTACAACTTCGTTTTCATGAAGGTCAAAACTGACATCGTTTACAGCCTTTACAACCCCTTCTTCCATATAAAACCATGTGCTCAGGTTTCTAACTGATAATATGGGTTCCAAAAGATTTCACCTCTCTTAACTAGTTTTTTTCATCGGCTATTAACTCCAAAATTTCCAGAGTCGGTTCATATGTAGCAATTAATTCCCAATTATCATGAAGTCTATAAATATACATTTTGTTAACAAAATATTCATTTTCAAAGCCTTGATAATTACCTTTTAAGATATTTAAAATTGTTCGGAAAACTAATTTTTCTAGATTTTCATAAGTTTCTGGTAGTATCATTATATTTATACCACAAGATGTTTCAAATGTAAAGTGTTTGTAAAAATACTGATTTTTAAGGTAAAAGTCGTTATTTTTACTTAAAACTTTGCAATCACGATTTTCAACTAGTGATATTACTTTATTTATCATTTTTTCACTATATTTTATATTAAAATGCATTCCATTATACAAAGAAACTTCTAAGTTATCTAAATCAATAACAACATTTGCTTTTTTTATATCTACAATTTTGAATTTATATCCATTTAAGTTCAAATAATCCATTAATTTGCCCACATAATAGTTATCTCCTTTTATATATATTTTCTTTGCAGAATTAAAATTAAAATACAGTGCTACAATGATAAAAGCTGAAATTATAAATATAAAAAACCAGTTTCTACTTATTTTCATCACCTCATCATAATATATTTTTCACAAGTTAATAGGTTACCATATAGAAAAAATTTTTCAAGTCTTATTAAACTTTGTAATTTTGGTTTTTTGACAATTATACAGAATAATGTTAAAATAATTCATGGTGCCGTGCTAAGCGGGGGGTTGGTGGTCCCCTGTACCCGAAATCCACCTAGCGGGGCTTAATTCCCTTGCCGAGGTTTGTGGGGTCTGAAAACGGTCCTCGGTAGGGCGCTGAAGGTTGAGTCCTACGCAACAACTACCTGTGAACCGGGTCAGGTCCGGAAGGAAGCAGCCCTAAGCAGGCAAGTGTGTGCCGTAGGGGTGCTCAGCCGGAGCCCGAGCCGAGGATACGCTCAGGTTCCACGTAATCGAAGCAAGGGTGCACGGCACCCTTTTATTTTGAAAACTGCACTTCATAGAGCTTGTAATAAATTCCTTTTTTGCTTAACAATTCTTTATGCGACCCTTCCTCAACAACTTCTCCTTTGTGAACTACATATATTTTATCTGCATTTACAACTGTAGCAAGTCTATGTGCTATCATTATAACCGTTTTATCCTCAGAAAGTTTTCTAACAGCCTTTTGAATTCTTTCTTCAGTTTGAACATCAATATTACTTGTAGCCTCATCAAGAATAAATATCTTTGCATCAAAAAGAACAGATCTTGCAAGTGCAATTAACTGTCTTTCACCTGCCGATATACCTTTTCCACGTTCTATAACTTCTGTATACAAACCATTTGGCAATCTTTCAATCAAGTCCCAAACATAAACCTTTTTTAACGCATCTATTACCTGCTCTTTTGAAATTTCTTCATGAAAAAGTCTAACATTATCTAAAAGTGTTCCAGAGAATAAAACTACATCTTGTGGAACAGTTGATATCTGCTTTCTAAGTTCATGGATGTTATATTTTTCAAGTTCTGTACCATCAATCAATATTTTCCCCTTTTGAATTCTATACATGCCATTTACAAGATTCATTAATGATGTTTTTCCTGCACCGGTTTCACCTACAACAGCTATTAATTGCCCTGGTTCAAACTTTAAATTAATATTTTTTAATATCCATCTATCCTCGTTATATCTAAACCATACATTTTTAAACTCTACAACACCTTCCTCAATTTTTACTTTTCCATTTTCGTCTCCAAAATGCTCTTCTGTCTCATCCATCAATGTAAATATCTTTTCCGCACTTGCTACAGTATTTTGAATTATATCGTATTTTTCAGATAAATCCTCAAGTGGTTTCATGAACAATTCTAGATAAGCAACAAAGGCATATAAGTCACCAAAATTGAGAGTTTTTGAGACTATATATTTTGCTCCCATCCATATAATTGCTGCAATTGCAAGTCGGTAAAGCGTACTAACAGTTGGTCTAAAAATAGCAAAAACATACATTTGCTGTATTCTAGACTTATACAATTCTTTGTTTACATTGTCAAAATTTTTTCTTTCAAAATCTTCAGCGTTAAATAATTTAACAACTGGCATACCAGCAATATGCTCTGCAAGGTATGCATTAACTTTAGAAATATTAGTTCTAACCGCTCTATACGCTTTTAAATCAAAGTATCTGAATAGAATCATTGATACTATTAAAACTGGGAATACAAATGAAATATTTGCAAACAACCTTAGGCTAACTCTTAACATCATAATAATTACGCCTGTAAGTAAAAAAACGTCATTAAAAATACTCGTTATTACAGAAGTAAAAAATTCCATTATATTCTGCGTATCATTTGCAATTCTTGTAGTTATTTGACCACTTGGATGCTTATCAAAATAAGACATTGGAAGTTTTAAAACATGGTCAAAAAGCTCTTTTCTAATATCGTATACAATTTTTCCACCAAGATATGTTGTAATATATATTGAAATATATTCAAATACAAAAATCAAAGAAGTTGTTAATAAGAAATAAAGTGACATCTTAAAAATACCAGAAAACCTTTCATTTAAAGGTAATGAATTATTAGTTATATAATTATTTACTGTATTTCTTACTATCTGAGGTGGAAGAAGAGTTACAAAAGTAAGAGAAATAACAACCAAAATTGCAAGGACAAATAATAGCGTATACGGTTTAGCATATTTTAACAATCTTTTCAAAAGCTTCATCAAATCTCCCCTTTTAAAAAAGTTTATCTTCTTTCAAGTAACTTCTCATTCCATATTTTTGGAATATCTTCACAAATTCTCTCTAAAAATTTCCTGTCTCTCTCATCAAAAGGAGTTATATAATGACTATCAATATCCAATTCACCTATTACCTCTTTGTTTTTAAATATTGGTACTACAATCTCGCTTTTTACTTTTGGACTACAAGATAAATAATTTGTTTCTTTAGAAACATCTTGGACTATAAATACATCCTTTAACATTGCTGCTTGACCACAAATACCCTCTCCAATATTTATTTTCACATGCTCGGTAGGTTCACCAACAAATTCAAACAACTCTAAAACATTATCTTTGTTAATCATGTAAAATCCTACCCAATCATAATAGGGAATTTCATCATAAAGATACTGGCAAATCTTTCTCATGTATCCTACAGGATCATCTTTAGATTCTTTTTCTAATTTATTAAGCAATTTATCAAATAATTCATCTTTATCATAATAACTTCCATTCATTTCTCCGTTTCTAAAATGAATTATCGCCTGATAAACTGCTTCACTTAATTTAGACAGTTTTTCTTTTTTCCATAGTGAATATACATTGTAAAAAAGTATATAATTTCCATTAAATTCAACAACTATCCAATCAAACTCTTTTGGATACACTCCTAAAAATACTATAAAATCTTCTTTATTAAGTTCTAATTCTTTTGCGTTTTTACGAATCTTTGTTGTTACATTATCCTTATTTTCTTTTGCAAATTCTCTAAAATCATTTAATAACTTATCTAGTTCTCTTCTTTCAACACTATCAAAATTTATTTCTCCTAATTTTTCCTCAATTTCTTTGAAAAATTTATATTTGTTTGTAATCTTACTCCAAAATTCCCCCCATTGGGACTTGTCATATCTTAATATTTCTAAAATTTCTTCAACATGGTTTTCTACAATGTTTCTCATAGCTATCCCTCCTCAATCTTTTTTTCTTCAAGTATTTCATACTCTGCATCAGAAACAACTTTTACCTTTAAATATCTGTTTTTTAAAAAAATTTCTAATATATCACCTGATTTTATTTCACTAGAGGGTTTTAAAGCTATTTGATTTCTAAATATCCTCTTATTTTTAGCCAACTCTTGAGCTATAGTACGTCTTTTAATAATTCTAGTAGATTTTAAAAACTTATCTAATCTCAAAATATCACCCCTAAAAGATTATAACACAAATTGTTCGTATTGCTAAAAAATTAAGCGGCCAAAAAGGCCGCTTAAATTACTGTTAAAAATAATTTTTACTTGCTAGTTGAAGTTGAAGTTTTCATCGTCTCAAGTTCATTAAAAGCTGCCTCAAAATCCATATAAGTTGGTGTTGCTTCTTTCAATTTTTCAAGATATTGTTCAGCAGTTGTTGCATCTTTCAACATTTTATTTATTTCGTATAAATCATATAAAACTTCTGCTTTCCAATCTAAAGAAATATCTGTTGCTTCTGAAAGGGTATTTAATCCTCCGTATAGGTCTATAAAGTCATTTACAACGCTTTGGAGCATTCCATACTCAACATAAGGTTTTATCTTTGAATACAATTTTGTATAGTAATTATACAATACATCCGTTCTTTTTGGATATAACGTTTTCATTTTCTTTGCAGCAATAAATGATTCTGGATAATCATTGTAAATACTTTCCAAAACTAATTTTGATTCTTTACTTGCATCATCCAAAATTTGTTTGTATACAGCATCGTTTGTTAGTTCAGTAGCTGACTGCATTTTTTCAACAAGTGTAACAAATGCTGCTTTAATTTCAACTGGTGCATCATGTTTGACAGTAACCTTCGTAGATTCATCAAGAACCATTTCATTTAACTTTTTATACACATTTAACAAGCTAGTTCCAGAATTTGTTAAAACTTGGTTCCATGTCTTGTATACAGGATCAATAATTTCGGAAGAAACATTTTCATTTCTCTTAAATTCATCAATAGCTTTTCTAAATTTATCGCTCTTTAATTGATTTAAAACATCTTGATATCCCTGAGAAAGGGTAAATTTTTCAAATGTATCTACAGTTTTTACATCCTTTACATTGAAGACAAAAAAGTTACTACCAAGAGGAATAGGTCCAACAATAGTGTTTGTGGAACCAAAAATGCTATCTTCAAATCTTTTATCAATCATTCCTCTTTTAAAACTATCGTAATTTTGCACTGATAAGTTCATATTCGTAGCAGCTTGATAAAATCCAGTGTTCATTGCCTCACTTATAAAGTCATTTGCACTTGCCTGTGATGAGAAACTTACAAAATCAACATTTGCTTGATCATATTTATTCATTAAATCTTCTCTATTTTCACTATAATAATTTTTCATCTCATCATCACTTACACTAGCTATAGTATCTCTAACCTTTGCAATTGTAAGATACTTTACTACCTCTGGCTCAATTGTCTTTTTGTAATTTTCAACACTTCCATATTTTTGCTTAATATAATTTAACAATTGTTCATTCTTTTCAATATCTGCAACCTGTTTATCAAGTTCTTGATTTATTTCATCTTTAGTAGGTGAAATATCATTTACTTGAGCATAATAAAGTATAGTTTTAGTTTCAATTAAATCATTTAGTATTGAAGTTTTTAACATTGGTTCCTCAAAAACAGGGTCAACGTCTGAAATTTGATAATAACTTAAAGCCTTACTATATGAATCTTCAACTTCCCACGGGAAAATCCAATATTCTTCACTAAGCGCTGTCCCATCTTTTGTTAAATAAGCAACTGAATCCTCTAAATTATACTTTACACTGCCTTTTCTCGAAGATACATATGAAGAAATTGACCATACAACAATACCTGCAACAAATGCAATAGCAATCGTCCAAATTATAGCACCATGTGCTTTTTCAAACCATTTTCTCATTCCTGCGATCCCCCTTCTAAGTTCATTTCTTCTTCTTCAAATGAAATTGGTCTAACAAGTGGAAATGCAATTACATCTCTTATAGTAGGCGAATTAGTTAAAAGCATAACCAATCTATCAATTCCTATACCAAGACCACCAGTAGGTGGCATACCGTATTCAAGAGCTCTAACAAAATCTTTATCCATCATCTGGGCTTCCTCGTCTCCAGCTTCACGAAGTTTAGCTTGCCTTAAAAACCTTTCGTATTGATCAACAGGATCATTCAATTCACTAAATGCATTTGCCATTTCTCTACCATAGATTATAAGTTCAAATCTTTCAGTAACTCTTGGATCATCTCTATGTTTCTTTGCAAGAGGTGATATTTCTACTGGGTGTTCTAACAAAAATGTTGGCTGAACAACTTTATCCTCTACTAAATCCCAGAGTTTTTCAATTAAATGCCCTTTATCTTTTATCTCGACTTCAACATCGTTTTGCTTTAATACTTCTAACATCTTTTCTTCTGTATCTTCAAGGATATCAACACCTAGATGTTCTTTAATGAAATCTCTCATTTTAACTCTTTTCCATGGTCTTGAAAAATCAATTTCTATATCTTGATATTTGACTTTTGTTGTTCCAAAAAGTTTTTCAACAATAAACACAAAAAGCTCTTCAGTTAAGTTCATCATATCTTCATAGTCAGCATATGCCTGATAAATTTCTATTGAAGTAAACTCAGGATGATGCTTGTAAGAAAGACCTTCGTTTCTAAAATTCTTTCCTAATTCATATACTTTTTCAAATCCACCTACAATGAATCTTTTCAAATAAAGTTCTGTAGCAATTCTCATGTACATATCAATATCAAACACATTCAAGTGTGTTATAAATGGTCTTGCCGATGCTCCTCCCGTAACATACTCTAATATTGGAGTTTCAACCTCAATAAATCCTTTTGAATTCAAAAATTCTCTAATAAGCTTTATTATCTCGAATCTTATTCTAAATCTATTTAGTGTCTCATCGTTAGCGATCATATCAACATATCTTTGCCTATACAAAACTTCTTTATCTTTTATTCCATGCCATTTTTCTGGCATTGGCCTTAAAGGCTTATTAAGAAGTTCAATTTTTTTTACCAAAATTGTAACTTCTCCAGTTTTACTTTTAAAGACACTACCCTTTACACCAACTATATCTCCAATTGCAATATGTTCTTTAAAAAATTCGTATGCATCTTTTCCGACTATATCTTGCCTAATATATGCCTGAACTCTGCCAAAGAAATCTTTAATATGGAAAAAGGCACTTTTACCATGATGCCTTAAAGACATTATTCTTCCAGCAGTAGACACACTTGCATCTTCTTTAACTTCTCCAGGATTTAAACCCTCAAATTGAGATTTAATATCTTGGCTACTGTGTGTTTTTTCGAATTTGTATGGATATGGATTAATACCCTTTGCACTTATTTGCTTAATTTCATTTATTCTCTGTTCCCTAAACTCCTTTAACAACTTAATCCCTCCTAAATCCTCAAATCTTATATTTTAATACCTAAAATTTGATACTTAAATACCCCTTTTGGTGCTTTGATTTTGACAACTTCTCCTACCTTTTTACCAACTAGTACTCTTCCGATCGGAGATTCAAAACTTATTTTGTTGTTAAAAACATCTGCTTCATGAGGTGTTACAATCTGAATTGTTTTTTCTTCTCCCGTATCCAAATTCTTAATTAACACCCAATTACCAATGTTAATCACATTGGTATCCAATCCTTCAATAACTTCTGCTTTTGAAAGCATATTTTCAAGTTCATTAATTCTTGCTGCAATCCTTCCTTGTTCATTTTTTGCTTCTTGATATTCTGAATTTTCCGATAAATCGCCAAGTTCTCTGGCTTCTTTAATTCTTTGAGCTATTTCAAACATAAGCTTTTGCTTTAACTGATCAAGTTCTGCTTTTAATTTTTCATATCCTTCTTTTGTCAAATAAATACTCTCTTTTTTCATTCAAACACCTCCAACACTATTTTTCATTTTTCAATTCTTTTACAACTTCTAAAAATTGATCAATTTCCCTAAAATCTTTGTACACCGAAGCAAATCTAACATATGCAACTTCGTTGATCTTTTTTAACCCCTCCATAACAAGCTTTCCTATCTCAAGACTTGAAATTTCCAAATTACCTGTTTTTTGAATTTGATTTACCACATCATCAACTAACTTTTCCATCTCTTCAAGAGTTACATTAGTCTTTTCACAAGCTTTCATGATACCACTCAAAATCTTTGACCTATCAAATTTTTCTCTACGCCCATCTTTTTTTATTACAAAAACTGGTCCAAATTCATATCTTTCGTATGTAGTAAAACGACCTTTACATTTTAAACATTCCCTACGGCGCCTTATTGTCATCCCTGATGAATCGACTCTTGAATCAAGTACTCTAGTTTCATCATTGCCACAATATGGACATTTCATACTCATCACTCCATATTCTTTGATTCAAGTTCCTCATATATCTTAAATATTTTTTTTATCCTATTGTAAACCATACTCTTTGAAAGAGGAGGATCAAAAAGCTTACCAAGATCACTTAAACTCAAATCTTCATTTTCCAATCTCAAAAGTGCTATTTTCTTTAACTCACCATTTAAAATATCTTCACCATATTTTTCAAATAAATTTTTTATAATCCTGATCTGCCTTGCATTACTTTCACCAACTCTTTTAGCATTGGCTGTTAAAAAATTCATAGACCTATTAAAATCACTTTTAATTTCTCTTGAGCTCACTATCTTTTCCATCTTGTCAGCGTTCCTTTGAGCACCCATATAATAGAGAATTTCAATTATATCTTTCGCCCTTTTTAAATAGAATCTGTAATTTTTCTCTCCAAAACTTGCAATTTTACCAAGTATACCTAAATTATCAAAAAGATATTTTTGTATCTCATTTAGAAATTTATAATTATGTGAAATAATTTCAAAGTGGTAATTTTTAGTAGGATCAGTTACAGAACCAGTCGATATAAAAACTCCACGCAAAAACGCTCCGAATAGTCCAAGATCCTCAAATATATATGCTGGAATCTCAAGAATATCCAACTCTAGTTTAGACAATATTGAAAAAGGAATAAAAATTTGCACTCTCTTCTTTTTCAACTTATTTTTAATCATTGTCAACCTTTTTTTATCAGTACCTACTATAGCCATTAAATTCATTATCCTTCTTGCAGCAGGTATGAAACCCACTTCAATTTTTACAACAACATCATTAAAAGACCTTATTATTACTCCCCTTGATTTTAAAAATCCAGCCAATTCAGATTTTGCTTCCAATTCAGAGTTAACACTCGTATGACACAATTCACCCTTTACATCTTCAGAAAATGTATATAACATTATATCACCTTAAAAGACTAATTATTAAACTTGCAAGTTTCATAGAATTATGTCTTATTTTCTCTTTACCATCACTGTCAATCTTTACTTCCAATAAATCATCAAGAATTAGTCTTTCATCATTTTCAATATCTATTTTTACTGGAGTTGATCCTTCATTTTCATATCTTTCTAATATATATTCAGGTATATTGGATCTTGATGCAATAATCATATCAACTTTCTTTTCAAGATATCTTTCTATCACACTCACATGATCAAATAATGTAAAATTGTATGACTCGGAAGGCTGAGTCATCAAATTGGAAATATATATTATTTTTGCGTTTGAATAATTAACTGCCTCTTTAAATCCGTCTACTAAAAAGTTTGTAATTATACTAGTATATAAACTGCCAGGTCCCAATAAAATATAATCAGCATTCACTAAAGCTTTTTGAGCATCTAAATTTATCTTAGCATCTTTATTTAAATAAACTTTTTTTATTCTTTTTTTTGTTATTTTCATTATTTCACTTTCGCCGAAGGCTTTAGTACCATCTTCATATTCTGCCACTAACCTGATTAAGTCTTCAGAAATAGGAATAACTTTACCATTAATTGCTAAAACTTCAGATGCATACTCAATTGCCTTTGTAAAACTTCCTAAAATTTTTGTAAGTGCTGTCAAAACAATATTTCCAACATTATGCCCCGCTAAAAAGCCATCTTTAAACCTGTAAGAAAAAAGCTGACCTAGAATCTCTTCATCTTTTGCGAGTGCAACCAAGTTATTTCTAACATCACCTGGTGGAAGAACTTTATATTCTTTTCTTAAAACACCAGAACTTCCTCCCTCATCAGTTACAGCAATTATTGCTTTTAAATCTATATTATTGAAATATTTCAATCCCCTTAAAAGTGTTGAAACACCAGTTCCACCACCAACCACTGTTAGATTCATTACTTCACATCCCTATGTTCCAAAAGAACTTCATACCTTTGCCTATAAATGCTTGCAAGCTCTTCTGCAAAGAAAACTGATCTATGTTGGCCTCCAGTACAACCTATACCAATACTTAGCTCCATTCTTCCCTCATTTTCATATCTTTTCAACGCAAAATCAACAACATTTTTTATCATTTCTAAATATTCTTTAACTCCTTGTGTATTATACAAAAACTCTTTTACTTTTTCATCTTTTCCACTTTTTTCTCTCAAGTCTTTTATATAAAATGGATTAGGAAAAAATCGTACGTCGAAAATAAAATCTATATCCAACGGCACACCATATTTAAATCCAAAACTTAAAATTCTTACCAAAAATTTCTTCTTAACACTACCCAACATTTCCACCAATTTTTCTCTAAGTTGATGTGGATTCAAATTAGAAGTATCAATTACTATGTCAGAAAATTCTAAAGCTTTTGTTAAAATTTCCCTTTCAAGCTGTATTGCTTTTTCAAGAGAATTTACTCGCTTAAGAAGAGGATGATTTCTTCTAGTATGCGCAAATCTGTTAATTATAATCGCATCTTTTGCAGTTAAAAAAATAACCTTTAGATTACTAGCATATTTCTTCTTTAAATTATTTAAAATCTCATCAATACGTTCAAAACTTTCGCTTCTAGCATCTAAGACAAAAGCAATGTTATCTACATTCATAGATATTACTGGTAAAATTGTTTCAACTAAATTTATGGGAAGATTATCTATACAATAAAATCCCATATCTTCAAGTAAACCTAATGCTGTACTTTTACCAGCGCCCGACAACCCTGTCAGAATAATTAGATTTTTCAATTTGGATCACCTTTTTTGTTTTAAATTTGTTTATAGTATACGGTACTCTAAAATTGATTCTTTTTAGTTTCTTCTCAAACATCTTTGGATCACCAGTAACATAAAACTCAACAAATGCTTTTTTAGAATTATTTTTTGCCAGTTTTTTTGACAATTCTTCAGCCGGGTCAATTATTCGAACCTTCGGTAATACCCTGGATATAACTCCTTTTAAAAAGGGAAAATGAGTGCATCCTAAAATCAACTCTTCAATATTTTTCTTCTTTAATGGAAGTAAATAATAATTTGCTATCGCTTCAACCATTCTACCGTAAAAAATACCTTCTTCTACCAAAGAAACAAAAAGCTGAGTTGATTTTTGAAATACTTCTTTATTTTCCATTTCAAGGTATTTTTTATAAATCCCATTACTAACTGTAATATTTGTTCCAATAACTCCCACCTTTTCACTTTTTGGTGCCTGAATCGCAGCTTTAATTATGCTATTATATTTAATGCCTAAATCCAAATTTTTCTCTAGTATAATTGAATCTGTTGTATTACACGCCGCAAAAATTTCATTAACTCCTTTTTTGTGAAAAAACTCTGCAAACTCAAAAATGAAACTCTCCAGAACTTCTGGAGTTTTAATACCATAAGGAGCTCTCTCAGTATCCGCAATATAAATATAATGTGCTCCATTAATGTAAGTGAGCTTTTTTAATACAGAAATACCACCTATCCCAGAATCAAACAGACCTATCTTCAAGGCTTCTTTCCTCCAGATCATTCAACCTTTTCAAAATTTCATTAATCTTTTCTGTTAAATAATACTCTCTCTCAATTAATTCACATAACATTACCAAAAGCCTTTCATCAGTAGATGAAAGCTCTTCATATTTTTCATTTAATTCTTTAATTCTTTTTTCAATGTAATCTAAAATCTTTTCATCTGAATCAGATTCAACAATATAGTTTCTTCCGTTAATATTAAACCTTTTCTTGATCATTTATCTCCGTTGAACTCTCCATTAAATTTTTTAATTTTCCAAGTAATTTATCGAATGTTCCGTTGATCTCCTCTTTTAAAGTTCTGTTTTCTTGTTCAAGTTGATTAGCCCTCTCAATTGCTGCATTTAATTCTTTCCAAAGTTCCTTATTTTCTTTCTGGAGCTCTTGATATTTATTTATCAAATCTTCAAATGCCTGTTCTAATTCCTTAATTTTTTCTTCCATCACCTCATCCCCCTTTTCCTATAATCAAAATGTCTGTAATATGATTTATAAAATTAACAAATGGTTCCATAATCATAGGAAGTATCCATATCAATAACATACCCAATAAAAATAATATACCATAAACTTCGTATTTTATATACCAATCCCAGTATTCATCCGGTAAAAAAGCACCTAAAAGCTTTGAACCATCCAATGGAGGGATAGGAAACAAAGAAAAAATAGCATAAGTTAAACTCCATTTACATGCTTTGTAAAAAGTAACGTATATAAATTCATTATCAACTTCTTTTGCTATTATACCATACAGAATAAATAATCCAACACCTAAAATTGAACCAATCAATGAAGAAAAAATTAAAATTTTTCTTATCGTCTTATTTTTCATAGGTACAACCGGTATTGGCCTTGACCATCCAAAATCAAATAAAATAAAAGCTATTGTCCCTATAGGGTCAAGATGTACAAACGGATTCAGAGAAGTTCTTTTTAACTTTTTTGGAGTAGCATCCCCTGCTAACACAACAAGATGTGCTTTTAGAAATTCTCTAGGATAAACAACCAGAATAACTGCAAAAAATCCCGTAAGAAGATTAATAATTACTTTTTCAATCGTAACGATCACCTTCTTTAATTATGCGAGCAAGCATTTTTAAATTTTGTACGGTTTGCTCATCCATACCATGTTCCCACCAAAAAGGTAAAATTGTATTATTTAACAACACTGGATCTTCTCTTCCATTTAATTTCCCTTCATTTACAAGTTTTATCCAATCTTCAGTTCCCACAATTGGTGTAAACTCATTAATTGAAAAACTTATACCTTCACTTTTACATATCTTCATCGCATTTATTACATCCTCAACCCTTTGTTCTGGTATATTTACCATTATGTAAGCAGAGATCTCTTTTTCAGTAAAACCTGCATTTCTTAAAATTCTTGCTGCGTTAACTAAATCCTTATCAACTACCTTTCCACCAGTCTTTAATTGTAATTCTCCGGATGTTTCATATCCTAATTTTATCGTTTTAAAATTAAGTTCTTTCATTAAAAAAGCAAGTTCTTCATCTATGAGTCTAGCATGTATACCATTTGGAAGATGAAATCTAATATCCCTACTAAAATTCTTTTCTAAAAGTTTTTTTAAAATAACCTTTGCATGTTTATTTGAATTTACCAAAAATGCATCATCAAAAAATACTACATCTTTTACTTTAAATTTTTCAACGTACCTTTCAATATCACTAACAACCCTTTCTGGATCTCTAAACTTTATTCCATTCCATAATTTATGAGCAATACAATACGAGCATTTAAATGGACATCCCAAAGTAGTTAAAAATACTAGATAACCAATATTTTCATATACATCATACAAAGGTGAAAGTTCCATAAACCAATCTATATTTATTCTCTTAACACTTTTACCTGTTAAATCTTCCAACATCTTTGGAATTCTATTTAAATCACTAAATGGAAAAATTATTGCATTAGTTTTCTTTGCATGTTGTGGTAAATTTCTTACGTAAAATCCTCCAAAAAGTATAGAAACTTTATTACCATAGTAATCTCTTAAAAAATTAATTGTATCCCAATACCCTGGATACCAGTATGTTAATGTTGAAGTTACAAAGATAGCATCTACATTACCAACTTCTTTAAGTTTATCATAAAAGTACTGTTCTGGTGCACCATAACGCTTGTATTTTCTTGGAACAAACGACAAAACATCAGGTTTTTTTATCTCTACAAATGGAAACTTTCCTGTACCATAAAACTTATCTTTTGGGACTTTTGTATATTTTTTTAAAGACTTATCATGCCTATTCATTAAATCTATAAAATGTATTTCAATTCCTAACCTTTTCAAATATGAAGCAACATATAAGAGCCCAATTGGCTTTAACCAAAAATCATATGCTGCAAAATCTTCTATCCATGGGTTAACAAGCAGTATTTTCATAAAAGTAATAAATCCCCCTAAGTCCGAGTTCTATGTCATAAACTATATCTTTTTTCAAATATTCCTTTATAAGTTTTGACTGACCTCCTGTGTATATTATAGGAACATTTTCTAAATCATAATCACTTTTTATTTTTCCAATAGTATAATCTATACCTCCAAGAATTGTATTTATAACGCCGATTCTAATATTTGATTCGGTATCTTTTCCAACAAAAGTATTTGAAGGTTTTAATTCAACCTTTGGTAATTTAGCAGTTCCTTTAAAAAGCGCATTAACCATCATATTAAATCCTGGAATTATTACTCCACCTTCATATCTATTGTCTTTTAATACTTCAATTGTAATTGCCGTCCCAAAATCAACGACTATTGCATCTTTTCCATAATCTCTGCTAGCAGCAATTACATCAACAACTCTATCTGCTCCTATCTCTTCAGGAGTATTTACATTCCAAGCAATTTTATTATATTCTTTAGCACTAACAAATATAGCCTTTTTATTTAAATACTTTTCTGAAAAAAACTCAAATATATAGTTTATATTCGGTACCACTGAAGACACTACTATATCTTTAAAATCATTTTTATAGAACATCTTCAAAAAGACATACAATTCATCTTCTGTTTGAATTGAGTGTGTAGAAACTCTTTTAATGTCAAATGACTTTCCATCTTTTGTTAAAGCAATTGTTGTATGTGTATTTCCAACATCAAAAAGTAAGAGCACATTACCACCTCGTAGTAAGAGATGTGTCCACTTTTGGAATGATATTATATTTCTCAAGTAAATTCCTTACATCTTTTGTTACATAAAACCTAACAATTTGGATCAAATTACTTGTCATTAGTTTATAAGCAGGATATTCCCTTACATATTCGTCAAAAGAAAGTACATGCTCTTTCCAGGAGTCATAAATATAAATATTACTCTTTAAAAATTCATCAGGATGGACAAGAGATAATTTATACGGTGTATCAACCTTAAATATTTCATCAAAATTTGAAAGTATTTTCAACAACTCTTCTCTATCTGATTCATCAGATATTTCAACAGCTTTTTCTAGCCTTAGCCTTATCTTTTGTAAAATATCCATTGCAAATCCTTGACTTGCCGCTGATGGATCTATACCCTCAACTGAAAATGGAGTTTCAAGGATTGTTTTCCAAAAATCTCTATTCTTCAACCTTTCAACAATTTCATAAGCCATAACTATATCTAACTCTACTGGTTGCAAATCTATCTCAAAATTTAAAATCTTTTCTTTTGTCTCTTCAAACGAACTTATGTTATACTCTTCCACTATCTGATTAAAGTATATTTCAACTTCATTAATTATCCTTTGATCTGTTAATTCCATAAATGTCTCAAGATTTTCCACTCTCTCTTTTAATTTTAAAGGTCTATAACAAAGCTCCAATAAATCTTGAATCATTAAATCCGCTGCACGTGACGTCTTATGGAAATAAACATTCTTGTACATCATGAACCTACCAAACAGTGTCGTATAAATCTCATCAATTACCTTGATATTATAAGCCAAAAATTTTTTACCATCTTTTTCAACAACCATAGAATTTCTTACAAGCCTATCTAAAGAACCTGTTCCGAATCCTCTTGTTCCTGCAAAATATGAATCTCTTAAAACAAAATCCATTCTATCAGCACCAAGAGGGCCTTGTATCACAGCAAATTCTATTGTACCTTCATTTTCACCTTTATAAGTCTCAACGACCTTTTCCATGACTTTTCTAAAGGCATTTTCTAAATCGCCAACTTCTCCCAATACCATATTGAGATCTTCTAAAACAGCGTTCTTTAATTTTTCAGGTGCTCTTTCAAAGACCTTATACATTGCCTTAGGCATATACTCAAGCAAAATTTTTTCACGGTACTCATCATGACCGTCTTCTAGCCCCATATTTTTGTAAACTACCTCGTCAAATTGGTGACTGAAAGGACCATGCCCAATGTCATGTAAGAGCCCTGCAAGTCTTAAAATCCTAACTTTTGCTGGATCATCTCCAAACAAATGGCTAGCATACATTCCAGAGATATGCATTACTCCAAGAGAATGTGCAAATCGTGTATGGGTTGCACATGGATAAACATATTCTGAACCTACAAGTTGCGAGAGATATCTCAACCTTTGCATTGCTTTCGTATCTGATGCTATTATTTCAAGTGGATACATAAAAATTTCCGCATGAATTGGATCCCTTGATACTTTATAATACATAAATTACACCTCTTTTCTAAGTTCAATTTTGAGACATTTTCTTAAATATAAACTCAACAACAACATTAATTGCCTTTTCATTAAAGCCACCACGTGGAATTATTAAATCTGCATACTTTTTACTTGGTTCAACATATGCATCATGCATTGGTTTTACCATGTTTAAATATTGATTTATTACACTATCTATAGTTCTTCCTCTTTCCTTTATATCTCTTTCAAGCCTTCTTATAAACCTCACATCACTTTCTGCATCAACAAAAATAGAAAGGTCATAAAACCTTCTTAATTCTTCATAGTACAACGCAAATATACCTTCAATTATTATCACCGGTTTTGGATCTAACAATGTAAAATCCCCGGTCCTAGTGTACTTTGCAAAATCGTACTCGGGCAATTTTATACTCTTTCCATCCAAAAGTTCTTTTAAATGATCTACAAGCAAAGAAAATTCAATCATATCAGGGTGGTCATAATTATACTTTTTCCTTTCTTCAAAAGGCACATGACTCATATCCTTATAATAATTATCCATTGGCAGAATAACACTATTTGATTCTCCTATAATCTCATTTATCTTTTGTGCTACAGTAGTCTTCCCTGAACCTGTTCCTCCACCAATTCCAAT
This sequence comes from Thermosipho globiformans, assembly GCF_003990895.1. Classification (NCBI taxonomy): domain Bacteria; kingdom Thermotogati; phylum Thermotogota; class Thermotogae; order Thermotogales; family Fervidobacteriaceae; genus Thermosipho; species Thermosipho globiformans. Next base: position 8,697 of record NZ_BHXD01000001.1, on the reverse strand, counting down.
TATAAACATAACCTATCACCTTATTCCTAATTTTCCATTTTTTTCGACAAAGTAGCGATCAAGTATTAAATGCAGTACATATCCAAACACTGAAATTATACCAAGAAATAGTGCATTATTTAAACTGGAAGTAATATAATAGGTTCCATACCCAATAATACCACCATATATTAGAGCAGCCCATACTGTATGTAAAGGACCTCTATGTCGTGGTATAATTAGCTCATACAAAATTCCTATAAATATTCCAAAAAGAAAAGAAAACAAAAATCTCAACAATACATTCTCAACATTTAAATCAAAATAAGAAATTATAATTTTTCCAGTAAACTCAAAATAAATTGCCGCTGAAATAGTAAGTAGTTTAACGAATCTGTGTAAAAGAGAATGATTGTGATCAATATCTGGCATATCAGAAGAAAGAACAAATATCAAAAAACCTATAGCAATAATTTTATCTTCTGGCATAGAAAAATGAAAAAATCGAGAAGTTATCTTGTAAATAAACAAGACAAAGGGATAAAAATAAATTCCAAAATTTACATGTGTATTAAAATTGGGCAAACCTAATCACTCCTTAATCTGGATATTAAATCTATTAGAATATCTTTAGAAGCATCATTCAAATCTAACTTTCTTATTTTTGAAATCGACTCTTCAAACAAGGAATTCATAGCGTTCTTAGCTTTTTCAATTGCGCCACTTTTTAAAATTTGATCTAAAATATATTGTATTTCTTCTGAAGATTTTTCTTGCCTCGAATAAACTTCAAAGAATTTTTTATCATATTCACCAAAATCAATTAATGCAGTTAATTTACCTTCCAAAATATCTGTAACATTAGATTTTCCAGATTTTTCATCAAATGTACTTATAATATCATCTCTAATTTGAAAGGCTATTCCTGCTGGAATAATTGCATCTTCAATCTTTTTTTTATCAATACTCTCATTTGAAAGTAAAGCTCCCAAATAAAAAGGATAAAAAAATGTATAATATGCAGTTTTCAATCTAGCAATCTCAAGAGAAATTTTATCTTCGTCTGGTTTATATTTTCCTAGAGAATATAAAACATCAAGTGTTTGACCATAACCTGTGTTTATATAGCAATTTGAAAATTCTCCTAAAAATTTTGATGATAAATTCAATTTACTTAGCTGCCTGATAGCAATAAAAAATAGTATGTCACCAAATACCAAAGCCAAGTCTTCACCAATTTTTTCATTGTTATTTTTTTCTTTAAATTCTTCATAAAATACTACATGCAATGATGGAAGTCCTCGTCTTAAAGTAGACCGATCCATTATATCATCGTGAATTAATAGAAAACAATGCATAATTTCTATTACCGCAGCTATCCTATACAATTTTTCATAATCTAATTCTTTTTTTGCATATGAAGTTGCACCTAATAAAAATAAAAGAGGGCGAATTCTTTTACCTGGTCTTAAACAATATTCTACCACCGTCTTAATTAATGAATCTATCTGTTTTGGTGGATTAAGCTTGTTTTCCAAAATAACTTTTTCAATGTATTCTTCCACTTTTTTTTGATGCATTTTTTTTAATTCATTAAAATCCATTTTTATCCTCCCAAGTAATCCTCATCTTTATCTCCGACTAACTTTTTAAGTATTTCATAGTACATAGAGTTTCTTGTCACAAGATTTGAAAGGGCCTTTTTTACTATCTCTAGATCTTCACCAGAAAAATCACCACTATCTATTGCTTGAACCAAATCTTTAACAACTTCAGGCATTTCTACATAAGAAAGTGCCATTGCGGCCTGCGCGCCATATTTTTTTCTATCCGCATCTTCCAGGAGAAAATATCTCAATATTTTATAAACTTTTTCACCATCTCCAAGTTTTGAAAGTGCTTCATAAATTATTAATTCTGCCTCTTCAAAATCAAAAAGTGATAATGCATTATAGAGCTCCTTTTTTATCCTTTCATCTCCAAGATCAGCAAGTAAATCTATAATGTAAAGAAGCGTTATATCATTTCTATTACCCTCATGGAGCCTCTTTTTAAATTCCTTGTATAAAGGATCTTTTGAAGCTTCTCCCAATTTAAATAAAGTTTCTGATGCAATTTCTTTAACCTGAGAATCTTCATCTTCCAAAAGCTTTATTAAATCGTCTATTGCTTGTTCTCCTTTTTCCTCTATTATCCTTTTTATAAGTTCTTCTCTTTCCATATTAGCCCTCCAAAACATTTTATTCTTGTTAATTATTATACCATAATTGCTTATTTTGCACTATTATAACTCCATAAGGTCTACACAAAAAAGGATGTTGCTCTATCCTATTCTCATAAACTAGATTATCATACAAAATGCAGTCCTTTATATGGTAACTTATCTTTTCATCTATTACCTCTTTATACATATCCATATAAGTTATTCTATTCTAATTTAATTTGTTTTACCTATTCATTGTTTCAGAATTTTCTGATATAATTATTTATGTCAATGATGTTAAGTAAAAAAGGGGTGAACAAATGATTGCAAGCGGGGGATTTAGAAAATACATAGCAATTACAGGAAGAAGAAATGTTGGAAAATCATCCTTCATGAACGCACTTATTGGACAAGATGTTTCAATAGTTAGCAACGTAGCAGGGACAACTACTGATCCTGTATTTAAAAGTATGGAACTTTCTCCGATTGGTCCTGTTACTTTAATAGATACTCCTGGACTTGACGATATTGGAGAACTTGGTAAAAAAAGGATTGAAAAAGCAAAAAAAACTTTATATAGAGCAGATTGTGGAATACTAATAGTTGACAGCCAACCTAAAGAATATGAACGCCAAATAGTAGAAATTTTCAAACAATTAGAAATCCCATATATTATTGTTATTAATAAAATCGACACAATAAACAGTGATGAAGTTGAAGAAGCGTACAAAAAATTTAATGTACCAATAGTTAAAGTTTCCGCTTTAAAAAAGATTGGTTTTGAAAATATTGGAAAGGTAATAGATTCTGTAATCCCTAAAGACGATGAAATCCCATACCTTTCTGATTTAATTGATGGAGGGGATCTTGCAGTTTTGGTAGTCCCAATAGATCTTGGAGCACCAAAGGGAAGGTTAATTATGCCACAAGTGCATGCTATAAGAGAAGGATTGGATAAGGAAGCTTTAGTTCTTGTTGTAAAAGAAAGAGAATTAAGATATGCACTTGAAAACATTGGAATGAAGCCAAAGATTGTTGTAACTGATTCTCAAAGCGTAATGAAAGTAGTATCTGATGTTCCTGAAGAAATAAAACTTACAACGTTTTCTATACTTGAATCAAGATATAGAGGTGATCTAAATTATTTTGTAGAAAGTGTAAAGCATATTGAGAACTTAAAAGATGGTGATAAAGTAATAATTATGGAAGGTTGTACCCATAGACCACTTACAGAAGATATTGGAAGAGTCAAGATCCCAAGATGGCTTACAAATCATACCGGTGCAGCACTTGAATTTAAAGTGTGGGCTGGTGTTGATATGCCTGAATTAAATGAAATAGAAGATGCAAAGCTTGTTATACACTGCGGAGGATGTGTAATGAACAGGAATTCAATGATGAGAAGAGTTAGAATGTTTAAAAGGTTAGGTATTCCCATGACAAATTATGGTGTTGCAATTTCATACCTTCACGGTGTTTTAGAAAGGGCTTTAAGTCCATTTAAGGATGTGGAAATATGAGAGAAGAAAAAGACTATCTTGGCAAAGTCGAAATTGAAGATGACAAATTATACGGTATAAGCTCCTACAGAGCACATAAACTTTTTCCAGAAACAGGCGAAAAATTTGACGAAAGATTTATCTGGGCATATTTTATGATAAAAAAGGCAGCTGCAACATTAAATAAAGAATTAGGATACTTAGATTCAAATATTGCAGATGCAATAATTTCGGCATGTGATGAGTGGAAAAATTTAAAAGATCATATTATTGTTGATCCTCTTTCAGGTGGCGCTGGTACATCGGTTAACATGAATATCAATGAAGTAATTGCAAACAGAGCTTCACAACTTTTAAATAAAGAAATTGGCTATGTAAAACCAATCGAACATGTAAACCTTCATCAATCAACCAATGATACATTTGTAACAGCGGGTAAAATTGCCATAATTGTAAGGCTTAGGGAATTAATAGATCAAATAATTAAGCTTCAAGAAATAATTCAAACCAAAGAAAAAGAATTCTACAGAATTAGAAAAGTTGGAAGAACACAATTAATGGATGGACCACCTATAATGCTTGGTCAGGAATTTGGAGCATGGGCAGATGCACTTGCAAGAGATAGGTGGAGATTAAATAAAGTGGAAGAAAGAATAAGAAACGTAAATATTGGAGGAACTGCAATAGGTACTGGAATAGGTGCTCCAAAAAATTACGTATTAAAAATAGTTAATGTACTCAGAGAAATATGTAATGTAAAAATTGCAAAAGCTGATAACCTAATCGATGCAACTCAAAATATGGATGTTTTTTCTGAAATTCACGGTCTTTTAAAGGCTCTTTCAGTAAACCTATACAAAATTTCTAATGATATTAGGTTACTTGGTAGTGGGCCAAATACTTCAATAGGTGAATTAATTCTTCCAAAAGTTCAAATTGGAAGTTCTATAATGCCTGGAAAAAATAATCCAGTAGTGCCCGAATATGTTATGCAAATTTCATTAGTTGTTTTCTCACACGATAGTATGATAAACCATGCAAGTGCGTTTGGAAATCTTGAACTCAACCAGTTTTCACCTTTAATTGTTCACTATACATTAAAATCAATTAATCTCCTTAAAAATGCATGTCATTCTCTTTCAAAATACATTGAAAACATTAAAGCAAATGAAGAAAGATGCAGAGAAAACCTTGAAAAATCTATATCAAACCTTACACCACTTATAAATATATTTGGGTATAATGAAGTTGCACAGGCAGTAAAAGAATCAAATTACGATGTTGATAAAGCAATAAATTTATTATCAGAAAAATTTTCTATTTCAGTAGAAGATATTAAAAAGAAAATAAATCCAGATAACCTCACAAAATTAGGTTTTTAATATTTTTTAAATCAAAGTTTTAATAAATTATTTGATTTTTTTACTTTATGTGTTATACTTTTATAGAACACTATATATTTATAACAAAAAGGGGGTTAAATGTATGAAGTTTTTTCATAACTTTCCTACTTTTTCAAAATTTATTCTAGTCTTACTTATTGGTCTTCTATCATTTTTAATACCACTTTGGAGCATTAAGATAATTTTGTTCATAGTTGGATTATTTATTTTTTCTACTATTTTAAAAAAAGGAAAAATTGTATTTTTTATATTAGTCTTCATATTTTCTATACCCTTTATATCGATAAAAAGATTTTCAGATAATTTTTTTGAATTCTACAACTTTTTTGGAAATTTTGAAATAAGTTCAAATGAAAAATATATTATACAACCTGATAAGAAGCAATTTCCAATCTACAGTGATATAACAATAGATATTAAAAATCAAAACGGAGTAATTATTGAGCTAGTAGATGGAGATTCTATAGAGTTTCCATCAAAGCTTAACTTAATAACAGACAATAAAAAAATTGAAATTAACAATTATGGATATTTTACAAAAAATTATTATTTTGTAATTAAAATAGGAACTAAAGGGGTTAAAAACTTAAAAATTTCTGCAACAAAAATTGAAATAAGTGGAAAAGTAAAACTTGATAATCTAATTTTGAATGGTACTGCTATTAACATGAAAAACTGTTCAATTGAAAGTGAGTATCTGAACGTGTCTGGTACAGCTATTAATTTATCCGATTTTTTCAGAGGAAATTACGCTTATATTGATGGAACAGCACTTAATTTTTCTGGAACATTTGATTTTCAACAAATAAAAATTGATGGTACAAGTATAAATTTAAATTTAAATATTGGCAAATTAAATAAAGAAACAGTAATAGATGGCACTGCTATTAATGCAACTATAAATTTTCTTTCAGATAATCCAAAAATTCTAAATATTGATGGTACAAGCGGCGTTGTCAAAGTGAAAAATTATGAAAGTGCGACTATAAACATTGATGGTCCAAAAATTATTTTAGAAAAATAGTGTGGAGTGATTTTTATGCTAAGACCTGTTGATAAACACAGTGGAATTCCATCTTACATTCAAATTGTTAATATGATTAAGGCAGAAATACTTCTTGGGAAAATACATCCTGGAGAACAACTATTGCCTGTCAGGAAGCTAAAAGAAATTTTTCAGGTAAATATAAATACAGTTTTAAAAGCACTTGAAAAACTTAAACTTGAAGGATACATAACTTCTGAACAAGGAATCGGCTATTTTGTAAGTAAAGAGCTTCAAATTGCCCCAAATATAATGACAGAGGTTAAAGTTGCCATAAAAAAACTTAAAAGTACAAAGATAGACCTTAATACTTTGTTTATAATCCTCGAGGAGGTGTGGAAGGATGAAAAAGATTGAAAATCTCTTTGAAATTACTCTAAAAGAAAAAAGTGGCGGATGGTTTTTCTGGTTTTTTCTTCTGTTTATACCACATTTAAATCTTTTTTCAATATTTTTTATATCCAATTTGTTACTTGCATCAAAAATAAAGAATAAAAAAGATAAATCTTTTTATTACCTTCCATTTACAAAAAAAGACGTTTTCTTTATCTTGTACCTTTTCCTAGTTCTTTTAATTTCCTCAACTTCATTTTTTAATTTACTATTGATTTCCAGATACTCATTGAAATATATATTAGGGCCACTAATATTTTCTACTGCAATTTATTCTATAGGTATAATAGCTTCATCCCTAAATGGAGATAATTTTGCAATTACGATACTTTTTATTATTTTTGATGCAATACTTTCCAATCTAGGATCACCACATTTAGGTGCTAATTTCAACCCTTACATTTTAATTAGTCCAATAAGGCAAGAAAGTTTAATAGGCTCTTTGTTATTTTCTTTGGCATTATTATTTATTGCATTTAAATTATATGTAGGTGGTGAAAGTTATGTTAAAAATTGAAAATCTAAAAAAATCTTTCAAAAATAAATTTGTTCTAAATAATGTTTCTTTAGAAGTAGAAAGAGGAGAGATACTTGCATTAATAGGTCCAAATGGTGTTGGAAAAACAACAACACTAAATTGCATATCATTTGTCATAAAAAAAGATGGTGGGAAAATAACATTAGACGACCAAGAATTTACTGAAGAAGAAAAATATAAAATATCATACGTTCCAGAAGATAGAGTCTTCTTTCAAAATTTAACAGGAAAAGATTATCAAAAAATCTGGTCATCTATCTATCCTGAATGGAATGAAAATGTATTTCAAAAATTTATTACAAAATACAATCTTGATTTAAATCAAAAAGTCGAAAAATATTCACAAGGAATGAAAACATTATTTCTTGTGGGGCTTTCTGTGTCAACTAATGCAGATATATTACTTTTAGATGAACCAACCCAACATCTTGATCCTACAATAAGGCTTGAAATAATGAAAATAATTCGAAATTATGCAGACCTTGGAAAATATGTTATTATTTCATCACATGAAATATTTGAAATAGAAGAATACGCAGATAAAATTACTATTATTAAATCTGGTGAAGTTATTTACAAAGATTACATTGATGATGCTAAAGAAAAACACAAAATAATTGATTCAGAAGAAAAAATAACCTCTGGAGAAGTTATAGGACTTGTAGGAGACAAAATTCTTATAAAAACAGATGAAGAAATTGGTAGATACCCTAAATTAAATGAAATAGTTGTAGGGTATTTAAACAGTAAAAACAAAGTTGATATTTTTACATAAGAGACCATAAAAAATTTTGTGTAAATGAAAAATATAGGAAATAGGTAACCCTCTTCTTGGTATGGCAAAATAAAACCAAGAAGGGGGTATTTTAAATGGTAAAGAGGAAGAAAAAGGAAGAAAGTAACATTGAAAAATTAGCAAAGTTAATAGCTAGGGATCCAGAAGTAAATACAATGAAAGACGTATATGACAAGATTAAAGAATTGATGGGACCAATAATACAAGAAATGTTAGAAACGGAATTAGAAGATGAATTAGGATATGAGAAATACGATAAGGAAAATAAAGAAACGGATAACTCCAGAAATGGATACAGCTCAAAAAAGGTAAGATCAAGCATGGGTGAGATAGAATTGAAAATACCCAGAGATAGAAAGGGCGAATATGAACCGAAAATAATACCAAAGTATAAAAGGGATATCTCAGATATTGAAAGTAGAATAATAGGGATGTATGGTTTAGGATTAAGTACGAAAGATATTGCTAAGAATGTTGAAGATATATATGGTGTAGAATTATCAGCTGAAATGATAAGTAAAATTACTAATAAGATATTACCTGAAATTAGAGAATGGCAAAGCAGACCATTAGAAGAGATATACACTTTTGTTTTCATGGATGGGATAGTATTTAAAGTAAAAGATGATGGTGAAATAATTAAAAAGACAGCATATGTTGTAATAGGTGTAAATATTGATGGATTTAAAGAAGTCCTTGGTATATACATAGGTGAAATAGAATCATCAAAATTTTGGTTAAGAGTATTAAATGATTTAAAAAATAGAGGAGTTAAAGATATATTAATAGCTTCAGTAGATGGATTAACAGGATTCCCTCAAGCAATTAAAGCAGCATTCCC